>JBOFMR010000191.1:0-58761 GCA_051658485.1 Phocaeicola sp. | reverse complement strand
TTACCCTCAAAATTAAGTTTTACGATTTTACCCAAATCACACGTAGCATTACGCAAAAGCAAGAGCTGAAGCGTCTAAATGTTCTGTTGCCACTGGCTAAATCACTGTTAAAGGAGGTCGATTACAGTGAGAATCCCATCCGATTAATTGGACTAACGGTTTCAAACTCACACCCAGAGGAGAATAGTCCCAAGCCCTTCTGGAAGCAACTCTTTTTGGATTTTAAAGATTGATTGAATCGCTTTGTTGAATGTAAAATCTTTTTTTGCACTATCTTTTTACCGTTTCACCTAGGTGATACAGCTGTATCACCTAGGTGAAACAGTAAAAAGGTTAAGTTATTTATTGCTGTCCGATAAAACTTAATGCCTTTAGGAAATCACTTGATTTTCCTATAATCGAATCTATTAGAGAGTAAATACGCTTCAATTTAGGCCCATTCTGTTGAGTTTCTTACAAAATCATTAGCCAATGAAAAGACAAGCCCCTTTTCAAGGAATCTAAATAACTTATTGATTATCAGATAATATAATAGCTCGTACTTTTTTTAACCGGACAGCAATAATCTGTTAATCAATTCTATTACTTTGTTTTTCTCAATCTCACTTTTTTATACTACTTTTGTCATATAAAACTTAAATAAGAAGATGACTACAGAAAGTAAGAACCCCTTTTTAGCACCCTACGACACCCCCTATCAAAGCGTACCTTTTCAGCTAATTCAAACGGCGCACTACGAACCTGCCATTCGGGAGGGTATAAATCTACAAAATAGAGAAATAGAAGAGCTTTTGCAACAAACAGAAGAGGCTACCTTCCAAAATACAATCGTAAAACTCGAGAGAACAGGCAAATTACTAGATAGGGTAACAACTGTACTCTTCAACCAATTAAGCGCAGAGACATCAGATGAACTGCAAACAATAGCAGAGGCTATGACGCCGTTATTGACCGAACATGGTAATAACATCACACTCAACAAGGCACTCTTTCAACGCATAGAGTCTATATACAAAAAACGAAAAGAGCTAACACTCAATGCCGAAGAGCAGATGTTGCTCTTTAAAAGCTACAACAGCTTCGTACGCAATGGAGCTAATTTAGTGGGAGAAGATCGAGAAAAGTACCGCGAGTTAACCACTTCATTGAGTAAACTCACCCTTCGATTTTCGCAAAACAAGCTGAAGGAGAGCAATGGGTACCAATTGGTCTTAACTCAAGAAGAGCAATTGGCAGGACTACCCCAGAGCGCTATTGAGGCTGCTGCACAAACAGCAACAGAGAAAGGAGAAGAGGGAAAATGGATCATCACCCTGCAAGCACCTAGCCTACTCCCCTTTCTGAAATATAGCCAAGTGAGAGAATTGCGAAAAGAACTTTTTGTAGCTTACAATACGCAATGCATCCACAACAACGAATACAACAACGAAGAGGTTGTTAGAGAGCTTGTAAACTGTCGCATGAATCTCGCAAAACTGCTGGGCTACAACACCTATGCAGAGTATGTACTCCAAAAACGTATGGCAGAGACTACGACTGCTGTAGATGAATTGCTAGAACAACTGCTTATCGCCTACAAGCCCACTGCCTTAAAGGAGGTAAAAGAGGTAGAGGCTTTGGCACGTGAAACAGAAGGAGAGAGCTTCGAACTAATGCCGTGGGATTGGAGTTTCTACGCCGAACAGCTTAAAAACAGAATGTTCCAATTCAATGAGGAGGAGCTACGTCCCTACTTTGAATTAAGCAAAGTGAAAGAGGGAGTCTTTGGTTTGGCTACTCGCTTGTATGGCATCACATTCAAGGAAAATAAGCAGATAGATCGTTATCATCCAGATGTGGAGGTCTATGAAGTGATTGATAAAGATGGAACATTTCTATCGCTTCTTTACACCGACTTTCATCCCCGTGAAAGTAAACAGTCGGGTGCATGGATGACAAGTTATAAAGAGCAATGGATAGAGAATGGGGTAAACAGCCGCCCACACATATCCATCGTAATGAACTTCACCAAACCTACAGAAGAGAAGCCTGCACTACTTACCTTTTCAGAAGTAACCACCTTCCTACATGAATTTGGTCACGCACTGCACGGCATCTTTGCCAATAGCAGCTACCAAAGTTTGAGCGGAACCAATGTCTATTGGGACTTCGTTGAACTTCCCTCGCAATTTATGGAGAACTTCGCTACTGAAAAAGAGTTTCTAAATACCTTTGCAACACACTACGAAACAGGGAAAGAGATACCCGAAACACTTCTTGAAAAAATTAAGGCGGCTGACAACTTCACTGTGGGGTATAACTGCCTACGCCAACTTAGTTTTGGACTGCTCGACATGGCTTGGTATAGACGCACCGAAACATTTGAAGGAGATGTTAGAGAGTATGAGAAGGAGGTTAATAAAGGTACACAACTTCTACCCACCCTACCCGAAACTTGTATGTCCGTCCAATTCTCACACATTATGGCGGGAGGTTATTCGGCCGGATATTATAGTTACAAATGGGCAGAAGTGTTGGATGCAGATGCTTTTGCTCTTTTCCAAAAAAGAGGAATTTTTAATTGTGAAGTGGCAGAATCATTTCGCTCTGAGATTCTTTCTAAAGGAGGAAGCGAACATCCGATGACACTCTACAAACGTTTCCGAGGTGCAGAACCTACCATTGAGGCCCTACTAAAGAGAAATGGAGTAGAGCCAAAGCGTGGGTGAGAAAAAAGGCGGTGAAGAGAGTTGCCCACTGAAAATAAAAGGGGCCACTCTAGCCCATAGCACAAAAATAAATAGCTAAAAAGGGAGTCTCTTTTAACCGAAGAGCGAATAAAAAATGGATTAAAAAACAACTTATTTGGGTCAACTAACAAAAGTAGCAAAGTACCAATTGTAAATCAGCTTTAATTACTTCACTTAGCTGTATACTAAAAAACAATTGCCTACATTTGGAAGGATTTTAACAATTGAATAATCCGCACCTATAGCTTCTCAAAGCTATCTATTTAGAGATAGCTAACAGATAAATATCCTTTTCATATAAATTTTATAGCCCTACTAAAATAACAGAAGAATGAAACTAAAAACGATTTTATACCTACTACTCACACTACCCTTCCTCTGTGGGTGCAACAATGAAGATGATTTAAATGCCATCTTTCAAAGTGGGACATGGCACATAGCCAATTTCTTTACAACTGACAATTGGGAGGATACAAACAATTTTAACGCCATTTATAAAGATGCAGCTGAAATAGAAGTCCTTAACAATATGGAGATAACCTTTCAAGCAGATGGAACCATCCTAGGGAAGTTGTCCAACAATGCTTCATTTAGTGGAAATTGGAGCGCTAATGGAGGTAATCGAACGATTTCCATCAACATCACGAGAACCACTGGAGATGTAAATAAAGGTCTCAACAAAGAGGTATACAACCATCTAAGAGAGGTCTGTTTCTACAAAGGAGATAGTAGCTATTTGCAGCTAGCCACAGTAGGAAAAAATAAATATATACAATTGGGGCATCTACCGTTTTAAAACGAGCGACCTAATATCTACAATGCTTTCAAAAATAAATTATAGATTAGGTGATTGTTACAACTCTCTTTTATCCTATTAGATAAAAAGAGAGTTGTAATTATCTCTATTATACGATTATACAAAAATGGGAACAGACGAAAATAAGAAAATTTCACTCGACCAACGCTACCTACGTATGGCAAGAATATGGGCTGAAAACTCCTATTGCATACGTCGCCAAGTAGGTGCACTCATCGTGAAGGACAAAATGATTATCTCCGATGGCTTTAATGGCACACCTGCAGGATTTGAAAATTTATGTGAAGATGAGAACCAAGTGAGCAAACCCTATGTGATGCATGCAGAGGCAAATGCTATCACAAAAATAGCTAAATCAAACAATAGTAGCGAAGGGGCAACGATGTACGTTACCGCTTCACCCTGCATAGAGTGTGCGAAATTGATTATCCAAGCAGGCATACGTAGAGTCGTTTATGGCGAACAATATAGGCTACGCGACGGTATTGATTTACTAACTAGAGCTGAAATAGAGGTAATATATATAGATGCAAATAAACTAAAGTAACAAAAAGATGAATGATCAAAACAAAAATCGACTAACTCCTATTTTAGTTGCTGTAAGCATCGTTATAGGTATAACGATAGGTACTTTTTACACTGACCATTTTAATGGAAACAGCAACAAAATTGGAGTCATTAATGCCTCCTCAAACAAACTGAACGCACTGCTGCGCATTATTGACGATCAATATGTAGACTCTGTGAAAGTAGATGACCTAATAGAAGGTGCTATGCCACAAGTGCTCAGTGAACTTGACCCACACTCCTCGTATATACCTGCTAAAGACTTAGAAGCAATAACGTCAGACCTACGTGGCCATTTTAGCGGCATTGGTGTACAATTTACGATCCTACAAGATACTGTACATATCAACAATGTAATTCAGGGTGGCCCCTCTGAAAAAGTAGGGTTAATGAGTGGAGACCGAATTGTTGAGGTAAATGATACACTCTTCGTAGGGAAAGGTGTTACGAATGATAAAATCATGAGAAAATTAAAGGGACCCAAAGGGACGGAGGTAAAAATAGGCATTGCTCGTCAAGGCGAAAAAGAGCTCCTTCATTTTACCATCGTACGCGGGGATATACCGATAAAAAGCATAGATGCTGCTTATATGCTAAATGATAAATTTGGCTACATTAAAATCAATAAATTTGGCGAAACAACCTATCCTGAGATGCTTATTGCCCTAGCTAAATTAAGTCAAAGCAACATGAAGGGGGTGGTCATAGACCTACGTGACAACACAGGAGGATACTTGAATGCAGCCGTTCAAATGTTGAATGAATTTCTTCCCAAAAATCAACTTATCCTATATACAAAAGGACGTAATTCACCTCGTGAAGATTACCGATCAAACGGTACTGGAAGTAGCCATGAAATACCAATTGTCGTATTGGTTAATGAAAACTCAGCATCGGCTAGTGAAATCTTTTCAGGAGCGATACAAGACAATGACCGAGGTACTATAATTGGCCGTCGCACCTTTGGAAAAGGATTGGTACAACAACCCTTTGAGTTTACAGATGGGTCAGCTATTCGTCTTACTATTGCACGCTACTACACTCCATCGGGTAGAAGTATTCAAAAGCCCTATACGAAAGGCAAAGATAATGAGTACGAATTAGACATCTTAAAACGCTATGAACATGGAGAGTTTTTCTCACAAGATAGCATCAAGCAAAATGAAAATTCTATCTATTACACCTCCATCGGTAGACCCGTTTATGGAGGAGGAGGTATAATGCCCGATTTCTTTGTACCACAAGATACATTGGGATACACCTCATACCTTGGCACTGTATCAAATAAAGGATTAATTCTTCAATTTACATTCAAATATACCGACAGCAATCGGTCGAGTTTAATAAAATACAACACAGAGAAGGAGTTGCTTAATTATCTAAAGAAACAGAATCTGTTGGAGACATTTGTACAGTTTGCTGAAGAAAAGGGGGTTAAACGACGTAACATCCTAATACAACAATCCAAAAAAATATTAGAGCGCTATCTTTATGGAAATATTATCTACAATATACTAGGAATAGAGTCCTATTTAGAGTTTCTAAATCACAGTGACAGTACAGTCTTAAAAGCGTTGGAAGTACTTGAAAAAGGAGAATCAAAACCCAAACTTTTTCCATATAAAGAAGGACAAAAGAGCAATTAATCCTTAAGTCCGCAACCTTTTTTGTATAATAGTATAATGCAGCGAGTTGTAGGGAAAACTTTTCACTCAAATGGGTAAAAGAGAATCTCAACAATCATTTGAGCTACAATCTATTGAAAAAAAGGTTGTGGATATTAGGTTAATCTCCATTTCTGTTCGCTTACTTCATTGTTTAGCAATTATGAAGTAAGTGAACAGAAATTAGAAATTTCTGTTCACTTTTAATACCTAAACTTACCCTTTCAATCTACTTGCAAACATCCATTATCTCACTGGCTGCTTTTGCACTCTCCTTATCGGACAACTTATCTCTTTAGCCTCGGGAAATAGATTCGAAATTTGGTAGAGTAGAGCCTCCACACGTAGTCTACCCTCCCACTTTACAAAATAGATTTACCATACTCCAACGAATCACTCTATGAAAGAAGAGTATTTAATTAAAACAGTAGACCAACTCAGTTCTACGGAGTTGTATCACATCTTACAGCTTAGAAGCGAGGTGTTTATTATAGAACAGCAGTGCATCTATCAAGATTTAGATGGCAAAGATCTCCATTGCTATCACCTAATGTGCTATATAGACCACAAACTAGCAGCGTATACAAGGCTGCTACCTGCTGGGCTCTCGTATCCAGAGATATCCATAGGGCGTGTAGCCGTTCGCTCAGAATATCGAAAACTGAATCTAGGAAGAAGATTGATGGAGAAGTCCATTCGAGCCTGTGAAGAGCTATTCGCAAAGTCAACCATTCGCATTGGCGCACAGTACCATTTAACGAGATTCTATCATTCGTTAGGATTTATTGAAAGTGGGCAACCATACGATGAAGATGGAATCGTTCATGTAGAAATGATTAGGAAAAGTGACCCTACGAATCAAGATAAATAGAAATTCGTTACAACTCGATAGAACTTTTTGCTGATAGCATAAGATTGAACTCTTTGAAAAATATATCTTCAAAGCCAAAGAATCCTCATAAAAAAGAGTAGCTGGTTCTGTTCATAATTTAGCAAGATATCACCTAAGATTAGATGTCAAATGAAAGAGAAAAAAAGAGCTTTACGCAAGCAGATTGCTGAAGAGAAAAAAAGAATATCCCTACAAGCACGAATGGAAAAGAGTGAACTGCTATTCCAAAAACTAGAACAACATCCCGCTTTCAATGGTGCTAAAACCATACTACTCTATCACTCACTGCCTGATGAAGTAGCAACACATAAATTCATAAAAAAATGGAGCAAAGAGAAACTGATCTTGTTGCCTGTTGTAAATGGGGAGACACTGACTCTGAAACGCTTTACGAATCAGAAAGAGTTGATAAAGAGTGAACAGTTTAATATAAGCGAGCCTATAGGGGAACCATTCACCTACTACGAAGAGATAGATTTAGCAATTATCCCAGGCGTTGCCTTCGACTTACAAGGGAATCGCCTAGGAAGAGGAAAAGGCTACTATGATCGATTATTGAATAGACTAACTTGCCCTACCATAGGGGTTTGCTTCAATTTTCAGGTAGTAAATCAGCTACCTACAGAGGAGTTCGATAGAGCGATGAATGAGGTTTGGACAGAGTCAGGAAGAACCGTTTAGATCGCCTGATTAAATCATCGCACATTGGGGTACGAGATTATCCCCTCGTACAACTCTTTTAGATTACTCGTAAATATCCCCTCATCGATAGAATGTTTTGATTCGTTAAGTAGGTGTACAGTCTTAATTTATATCAAGTGATTTTTCAATTTAAAGTGTGAGAATATCCACGATTGGATATTTAAATTCTAACAGTATCAATGAATTATGTTCACTTACTTATCGGCTTAAATTAAGCTCAAAATATTCTTGTTTCAAGAAGAGATGCAGTAAGAAGGTAACTATCTAAAAATAACATTTACAATAACCTGTGAACCAACTTCTTGATTCAAATTCTTGACCAATAATTCGCGCCCCATCATTAATTCATGGCGAAGTACTGAAGAGCTAAGATGGACATATAATATCTGATTTTTTATGTAGATATTGGTCGTATAATTTGCAATAGCAACTCCTACCACATCTTTCCACGCTTGTACCAAGCGATACTCATTCAGAGGAGTTTCTAACCCCTCTTGGCGAAATATCCTACGAATGATATCTCCTATTTGTTTACTATCCCGTCTATGCATCACTCCTCTCCTTTCCTTTCTGTTACACTCCCCTTTTCGACATAAAAGAGTTTATATTCTTGGTCTATTGCTTCCAATATAGACTCTAAATGGTCTCGATTGGTATCTGTCATAAAAATCTGTCCAAAGCGCTCACCAGCCACCAACTTCACTAGCTGCTCTACCCGAGAGGCATCCAACTTATCGAATACATCATCCAGCAATAAAATGGGTACAACACCATTTCCAGCTCGCTTCAAAAAGTCAAACTGTGCAAGCTTAAGTGCAATCAGGTAGCTCTTATTTTGGCCTTGCGAACCCTCTCGCTTCATCGGGAAGTCGCCTAACTGCATCAGTAAATCATCTTTATGTATCCCTTTTGACGAGTAGCCAATAGCACGATCACGCAAGCGACTCTCTTTCAAAATATCTAATAAAGCTCCCTCTGCAAGGTGAGATTGATAAGTTAAATTTACCTGCTCTTGTTCCTTTGATATAAAAGCATAGAAATCTTGAAAAATGGGGATAAACTCCTCTACAAAATCCAACCGTTTTTGGTAGACAATGGTACCATCCTTTGCCATCATCTCTTCCCAAAGTGATAGCACATCAAGGTCTATACTACCCTCTTGCTTAAGTAGCGTATTGCGTTGTGCCATCGATTTATTGTAACGAATCAATGCCTCTAAATACTCTTTATCATACTGTGAAATGACCAAATCCATAAAACGTCTTCGCTCTTCACTCCCTCCAGCTAGTAACAAAGAGTCGGATGGTGAAATTAGAACGAGTGGAACAAAACCAATGTGGTCAGACAAGCGAGAGTACTCCTTTTTATTTCTCTTAAATTGTTTTTTTTGCCTCCTCTTCAGTCCACAATAAACCTCTTCGTTCTCTTCAAGCCGCGTTCTGTAAAAACCTTGCAGCATAAAGAACTCTTCGTTGTGGTTGATATTTTGCGAATCAATAGGATTTAAAGCACTTTTACAAAATGAGAGGTAATAGATGGCATCAAGAAGATTGGTCTTTCCCATACCATTTTGACCCAAAAAACAGTTCATCTTTAATGAAAAAGTCAAATCAACCTGTTCCAAGTTCTTATAATTGAGTATTGAGATACGTTTTAGTTCCATATAATAATTGTTTCTTCTTTTTCAGAGGAACAAAAGTAGGGATAAAAATGGAAGAGCTCATAAATTGAATTACTTATTTTAAAAAAAATCGATTCAAATTTCATTCATAAGCAGAAAAAAACTACTTTTGTTGCCCGTATAATCAATCCATAATAAAAATAAAATAATATAATTAAAATGAGAGAACAAAGACACACACCCGATCCATTGGATTTGGATGAAGCGATGAATAGCTCAGAAGCATTTATCATTAAGTACAAAAACGTCTTCCTTAGTGGTATAGCAGCAGTGGTTATTGTTGTTGGTGGATTTTTAGGGTACAAACATTTCGTTTCTGCTCCTAATGAATTAAAAGCAGCTGAATCCCTTTTCAAAGGGGAACAATATTTTAGTAACGAAAACTATGAAACTGCAATCCAAGGAGATAGCCTAGGCTTTAAAGGACTTCTTCAGGTAGCAAATGAGTTTAGCGGAACTAAATCAGGTAACTTGGCAAATGCTTACATCGGAATCAGTTACGCACAACTAGGTAACTATGAAGAGGCTATTAAATTCTTAGATAAATTCAGCAGCAACGACTTGCTAATATCACCTGCAGTGTTGGGAACAATGGGTAATTGTTACGCACAAATGGGGGAATATGATAAAGCAGCAGCAACTCTAATCAAAGCAGCTGACAAATCAGATAGCCAAGCACTAAGCCCTATTTATTTGATTCAAGCAGGTCAACTTTTTGAAAAAATCAACAAAAATAGCGAGGCTATCAAGGCTTATACACTTATCAAAGAGAAATATTTCAACTCGTACCAATCGATGGATATTGATAAATACATCGAGCGTGCATCTATGAAATAGATTTCCTTCTAAGAAATAGATTAGCAAAGAGGCTATCTGCATTTCAATGTACAGATAGCCTCTTTCTATTAAAAAGAGGGTCAAAGCTATCTTCACTAACAACGAAGAATCCACAACACTCTACTCTCACACCTCTAATCAAGCAAGTCAAACGATTGTTTTCAGATAAATACTTTTGCTAAAAATAGGAGAACATCTATAGACTATGCAAGAAAGAGCTGGATCAATCATTTAATTGAACCACCTCATTTGTAGTAAATAATTAGCTACAAATGGATAAACTCTCTAGCAACTAGCAAAAGAGCAGCGATTCACTTTAATCAAATACAAAAGCGAATCTAACAAAATAGACAAATTGTAATCTACATAAATATGGCAACAGCTTTTAAAAACCTATCCGAGTACGATTTAGAATCAGTCCCCAGTGCAAAAGAGATGCGATTTGGCATTGTAGTATCTGAATGGAATACATCCATCACAGGAGCACTCCTGGAAGGAGCTATAGATACGCTAAAGAAGCATGAAGCAACAGAAGAGAACATCCACGTATTTACTGTTCCAGGCAGCTTCGAGCTTGTTTTCGCAGCTTCACAACTGGTTAAAACAGAAAAAGTCGATGCTGTCATCGCAATAGGTTGCGTAGTAAGAGGTGACACACCTCACTTTGACTATGTATGTGATGGAACGACACAAGGCATAGCTGAGCTCAACACAACAGGCAACATACCGGTCATCTACGGACTAATTACAACCAATAACATGCAGCAAGCTGAAGATAGAGCTGGTGGTGTCTTGGGGAATAAAGGAGATGAGTGTGCTGTAACTGCTATAAAAATGGTTGACTTCAAGAAAAAGATGACACTCCTCTAAAAAAATATACAACAATATTTGTATATTCAAAAAGAAAGGCTACCTTTGCATCGCATTTAAGGAAAAACGTTTCCAATACGACCGAAAGGGAGTGAAAAGATGCAAGCCGGGCGAATTCCAGAGCGGCCAAATGGGACTGACTGTAACTCAGTTGTCTTTCGACTTCGGAGGTTCGAATCCTTCTTCGCCCACTTTTTTAATTGCGGAAGTAGCTCAGTTGATAGAGCATTAGCCTTCCAAGCTGAGGGTCGCGGGTTTGAGCCCCGTCTTCCGCTCTCAAGGGTCCACCCATCAATTTATAATTGGTGGGTGGACTTATTTTTAGCCATTTTCTCCTGATAGCTCCAATGGGGGCTCACCTAGGGCTCACCCGATAAACCCTGGCTCAGGCTCACCTGCAAAAGTTGTGGAATGACGTTCTTTTTGTTAATTTTGTCACCTGCTTGCCAATCTTTCTTTTAGTATACTCCAATGACCTAACTCAGTCTCACTTGCACTTGACTCAGCTCATCTATAAAAATTGCAATTTATTCCAACGTTAGTTAAATACCTACATCCCTTAGAAATTACTGGCACACACTAAAAGTTATATTTTCCTCTATTCCTTAATCATATATTTACAAAAACCACCTAACTTGATTTTACGACTCCCTTAACCCCTAATGAAAAATAGTTCGCCATTGGTCATCTTAGCACAAATTCATTCACAAAAGAGACATCTATTTAAAGCAAAGAGACACATTTCTTTTAAATAAATAGAAAATAGCCATCTTTTACATTTTTATATTTTCCGAGATAGTCTAAAAATTTGTATATTTGCAGGCAATAAGAAATATTATTCATTTATTAAACTTTAATCCATGTTCAACAAACACCCCAAAGGACTAATTCCAGCTGCCTTGGCCAATCTAGGCGAACGCTTTGGCTTCTATACTATGATGGCAATCCTGGTACTATTCCTACAAGCTAAGTTTGGATTAGACGGCAAAGAGTCTGGCCTTATCTACTCCACTTTCTACTTTTCAATCTACATTCTAGCCCTTGTCGGAGGAATTATAGCTGACAAAACCAGAAACTACAAAGGAACCATCATGACAGGTATCATCCTGATGGCAGTTGGTTACCTCATGCTAGCCATTCCTAGTGAAACACCCGTAGACAATAAAACAGTATCTTTAACCATCACTTGCTTAGGGCTATTTGTTATTGCTTTTGGTAATGGCCTTTTTAAAGGAAATCTACAAGCACTTGTTGGACAAATGTACGACAATGAGAAGTATGCTAGCATGCGTGACTCTGGATTTTCACTTTTCTATATGTTTATCAATATAGGTGCTATCTTTGCTCCTTTTGCTGCCGTAGGTGTACGTAATGCCTGGTTAGCAAAGTTTGAATTTGACTACAACCCCGATCTTCCAGCTTTGTGCCACGGTCACATTGGAAATACATTAACCCCTGAGGCTACTGATATTTTCAAAACATTGGCTCACAGTGTAACAGACGGCAATGTAACAGACCATTCAACTTTTGCCTACGATTACCTAAACGTATTTACAGAGGGTTTTCACTATGCCTTTGGCGTAGCGATCATTGCAATGTTTGCATCATTAGTCATCTATTTGGTCAACCAAAAGAATTTCCCTAATCCAAGCAAAAAAGCAGAAGCTAACAAAGGTGTAGAAATCAAACAAATGGATGTAGCTGAGGTTAAACAGCGTATGATGGCCCTTTTTGCCGTATTTGGTGTTGTTATTTTCTTCTGGTTTTCATTCCACCAAAATGGATTGACAATGACCTTCTTTGCAAAAGAATACACAGACCTTAGTGGCCTATCTGTTACTTTGGGATCTCTTGAATTTGCAGGTGCAGAGTTATTCCAATCATTGAATCCGCTATTTGTGGTCTGCTTAACTCCCCTTATTATGGCCATCTTTGCTAGACAACGTGCAAAAGGTACAGAACCTTCTACACCTAAAAAGATTGCTATCGGTATGGGTATCGCTGCACTAGGATTCGTTGTATTGGCTGTTGGCTCATACGTGGCAGATCTTCCTTTGCACAAAGATATTATCGCTGCAGGAACTTCGCCAATCAAGGTTACACCGATACTACTTATTGTCTCTTACTTTATCCTCACCATTGCTGAGCTATATATATCTCCACTAGGTATA
The DNA here is from genome assembly GCA_051658485.1 of Phocaeicola sp. Classification (GTDB taxonomy): domain Bacteria; phylum Bacteroidota; class Bacteroidia; order Bacteroidales; family Bacteroidaceae; genus Phocaeicola. The sequence continues at coordinate 45,831 of JBOFMR010000191.1, read as the reverse complement.
TCATTTGTATCAAAAGTAGCTCCTCCTAAATACCAAGGTATTATGCAAGGTGGCTGGTTAGGTGCTACGGCTCTTGGTAATCAGTTGCTCGTTGTTGGTGCATTACTTTATGAATCGATCCCAATTTGGATGACTTGGACTGTATTTGTAGTTGCTTGCTGTATCTCGATGTTTACCATGTTATTCATGCTAAAATGGCTAGAGCGTGTAGCTAAATAATGAGGAGAACCTTCATCCAACAAGCTACTTTTAAAAAGCAGTTATAAAGATTGCTCCGATAAAAACCACTAGGTCTTTATCGGAGCAATCTTCATTAAGGGAGATATATAGATTTAATTTGCCAAGCATTTACCAAGAGTATGGAAACAACTCTAGCGATATTGTGTGAATTATTCGATGTGCTTCAACTTTTAAACTCATAGCCATGAACTAGAGGCTATCAGAAGGCTTCAACTATTTATTGTTACCCCTATCTAGTAAAAAAGAGAACGAAGCATTACATCAACTGACAATCAATGATTTGCTGAGATTCCTTAAAAAGGAGATTTCCTTTTCGCTGCTAATAATTCTTTGATAATCTCGATAGAATAGACCTAAATGGAATCTTATTTGCTCTCTAATGAATTCTATTATAGGGAAATCAAATGATTTCCTAAAGGCATCAAGTTTTATCGGACAGCAACTATCTATTATTCAATATTCTATAACAGTGAGGGGTGTTAACATAAAACAATCAAAGCTTAACCGACCAGGTAAGAACAAACTCGGCAGAGACCCAATAGTCTACTTTAAACTCTTGCTGCAAAACGGTCTTGTATTCGCTCAAAAGAAGAGTTCCCTCTTCCTCCATTTCAAAGGGATGAACCCGCAAATGATCCCGCCAATCTACCCCCTCTTCATCTAATAACTTAAATGCAGTCTCCTTAGCAGACCAATAGAGAAGCAAGGCCTTTATCCTGTCAACTGTTGGTAAGTTGAGCACCTCATCCGAACGGATAAAACGACTAGCTACACGCTCTACGCGTTGGCTCAAATATTCAATATCAATTCCTACAGGGGAGTGCGTATGCAACGCAACAGCCACATACCCTTTGGTATGCGAAATAGTAATAAAGAAAGACCCATCCTTCAGATAAGGACGTCCAGATGGATAGTATAGCACCTCTTTCTCTTCACCACAAAGTTTTTTTAGTAATACGCGAACAGCCAAGAATTCCAGCCTACGTGTTTCAGAAGTAAAAGAGGCAAAACGATCACCTAGAAATGAAGGAATTAGAAGCTCACGACTCAACTCATCAACTGTTTCAGTTAAACTCCAAACCCCAATCAATAGGTTTTCACTCTTTTTTTGTATCAGTATAGGCATATTTTCTGCTGAAAAGATCGGTTTAATCTGTCGAATTTATAGTAACCTTTACCTTTAAAATACGACGATTGGTCATCTCAGTTACCTCAAATGTATAATTTCCATAAACAATTGATTCGTTCAGTGAGGGAAATTCTCCTTTCAATTCCAGCAATAATCCTGCTAATGTATCAGCATCACCCTCCACTTTATCAAAATCAGCAAAATCAGCATGAACGACACGATAAAAGTCAGAAAGCAAAATTCTCCCTTCAAAAGAGTAAACCCCCTCTGATAGTTTCAGGTAAAGTCGCTCCTCCTCATCATATTCATCATTTATTTCACCTACTATTTCCTCAATAATATCCTCCATTGTAATGAGTCCAGAGGTTCCACCAAACTCATCCACAACAATGGCAATATGAATCTTATTTAGCTGAAATTCACGCAACAAATCATTGATCATTTTCGTCTCAGGGACAAAATAGGCAGGACGTATCATAGCTTGCCAATGAAAATCATCACCCTCGTGCAAATGAGGCAACAAATCCTTAATGTATAGAACTCCCTTAATGTTATCGTGCTTCTCTTCATAGATAGGAATTCGTGAGTAACCATTCTCTACAACGCATTGCAGTACCTCAGCATACGAGTCGGCAATATCTAAACAGACCATATCAAGACGAGGAGTCATCACAGCTTTTGCCGTTTCACCTCCAAAACGAATAATCCCTTCAAGTATGTTGTTTTCAGCCGACAGCTCCTCTTTATCTGTCAATTCAAATGCATGAGAGAGTTCATCAACCGATATGTTGTAGTTCTTTTTCACCACGACCTTATTTACTACGGACGAAGAACGCACCAATAGAGAAACAAGAGGGAAAAAGACAACTTTAAGAACCGATATCACTGGAGCAGCTCGTCTACAAAAATGAAGCGTATTTTGTGCCGAATAGATTTTAGGCATAATCTCGCCAAAGAGAAGAAGCAAAAAGGTAAGAATAACTGTAATAACAAGAAACTCCAATACTACTGAACCCCCAAAGTGAATGGTGCTGGCAAAAAAGAAGTTGCACAGCATAATAATGGTTACATTGACAAAGTTATTAGAGATGAGAATCGTCGCTAGAAGTCGCTCAGACTCTCCAAGGAGTGCCACAATGCGTTTATCCGCTACACTCCTCTCCTCCTCGATTTCACTTAAATCAGCAGGAGAGAGAGAAAAAAATGCAATTTCTGACGCAGAGACAAATCCTGATGCATAAAGCAATAGGGCAGCTAATAAAATAGATGCAATAGCACCCACAGAAGGGGCTGTTAGAGAAACATCGCTAAACAATTCTGGCAAGCGATACAAAAATAAATCAGAGTCCAAAGAAGTGGTTTTAAATTAAATAGCTTTATTTTAGAATGGTAAATTATCATTAGGAGCTTCTGCAGATGCAACAGTTTGTTGAGGTGGTACCACCGTAGCACCTTGAGCTTGTTGGGGCTGTATAGACTGTGGCTGCTGTGCACCTTGCGTACGTGATGTAAGCATCTCCATGTTATCTCCGAATATCTCCACAATTGTACGCTTCACTCCGTTTTGGTCATCATACGAACGGGTTTTGATTTTACCCTCTATATAGAGTTTATCACCCTTATGTACATATTTTTCAGCCACTTCAGCCAATCCTCTCCACAAAACAATATTATGCCACTCTGTGCGATCAGGTACGTGTGTACCATTTTGCAAAGTGTATCCACGTTCTGTAGTAGCCAAAGAAAAAGTAGCTACCGCTACACCACTATCCAAATATCTCACTTCGGGCTCTTTACCAACGTTCCCGATTAGCATCACTTTGTTTAACGACATATATTTTTCTATTTTTAAGGATTAAGCTTCAAAAATAAAGAAAAAAAATGATTCACCAAACGAGATGTGGCAAATTTATGCAACTCTGCTATCTTTATCTGCTCATATCCCACCAAGGGATGCAATATTTCAGAAAAATGAATTTCATAGAAATCTGCATAAATCGTTCGGTGAGAGAGTTGATGTTTAACCTGCTTAGCAATCTGTTTTACAAGAGGTTTTGAACCAGATCCCAAAAGTTGAGAAAACTCAGCAGTCGTATAAAGCTCCTCCATCGTAAGAGAGGTCGGTGTTTCAATAAGATAGGGTTCGTACAAATTTCTCCAGATATCATTACCCTCCCTTTTTCTTAAAAATGTATCAACCTCTGTATGCACATATACATAGTGCAAATAACGATTGGTTACCTTTGTTTTATTTTTCTTAATAGGCAATTCTCCCACTCGTTTTTCAGCAAATGCCACGCAGCTATCTGCTAATGGACAGAGAAGACAATCGGGAGAAGCAGGGGTACACTGCAAAGCACCAAATTCCATAATAGCCTGATTATGAATAGATGGATTCTCTTTATCAAGTAACTCTTGGGCTATTTGTTCAAACTCTTTTTTCCCCTGCGTACTATCAATTGGGGTATCAATCCCCAACCAACGTGAGAGCACTCGATAGACATTCCCATCTACCACGGCATAAGGCTGATTGTAGGCAAACGAACATATAGCTGCTGCCGTATAACTACCAATGCCTTTCAAAGCCAACACCTCTTTATGAAGAGTTGGAAATGAGCCACTCTTTGCAATTGCCTGAGCAGCCTCATGTAGATTGCGTGCACGCGAATAGTAACCCAATCCCTCCCACAGTTTCATTACCTCATCCGTATCGGCTTTAGCCAACTCAAACACAGTAGGGAAACGCTCTACAAATCGTTGGTAGTAGGCATAACCCTGTACAACTCTCGTTTGCTGCAAGATAATTTCAGATATCCATATAAGATAGGGGTTTTTCGTGTTTCTCCAAGGGAGTTCTCGTTTATGTTCATTGTACCAAGTAACCAGTTTTCTGCTAAAAATATTCATTCAATTCCATTCTTTAGACCACAAAAATAGGAAAAGAAACAGCAACAAAAGTCGTTTTAATACCTATTATTAATAAGAAATAAAAATGAAACAGAATTGCAAGAGAAAAAGAGCATTCGATTCGCTACAAACAACTCGATTAATCCCTACTCATTCAAGTAAAAAGCACTCTTTTTTGGCTATTTAAACAACTTGCTAAGTTTACCCTTAGAAAGCATTCACTTCTAAAATAATTGTCAATAACTTTGGTAGTTAGCTGATAACTACCTATATTTGCACTCCGAAAAATAAGTAACAAGTCTAACAATAATTATTTAAGAGAAATGACCAAAGCAGATATCGTAAATGAAATTACGAAAAAAACAGGAGTCGATAAGGTAACAGCGTTGAAAACTCTAGAAGCTTTTATGGATAGCGTAAAAGAATCTTTATCAAACGAAGAGAATGTATACCTACGCGGATTTGGTAGCTTCATAGTTAAAAAGAGAGCTCAAAAAACAGCTCGTAACATTTCTAAGAATACTACTATTATTATTCCTGAACACAACATTCCATCTTTCAAACCTGCAAAGACATTTACATTGTCTGTAAAAAAATAAACAAAATAAGTACTAACCCTCTAAAAATTTGAAGCTATGCCAAGCGGAAAGAAAAGAAAAAGACATAAGATGTCTACGCACAAGCGCAAAAAAAGACTAAGAAAGAACAGACATAAAAGCAAAAAATAATTTGTAGTCTGTGACGACTAATAAAGAACAAACCTCGCAAAGCATGGAAACTGTCTTTCGGGTTTGTTCTTTGTTTAAGTTGAAATTTGAACCTAAAAGTAAAACAAAAAAGTGACAAGCGAATTAATCATTGACGTACAACCCAAAGATATATCAATAGCACTCTTAGAAGATAAGAATCTAGCTGAATATCAGAAAGAGGGAAGATCAGCCTCTTTCAATGTGGGAAATATGTACTTAGGACGGGTAAAGAAAATCATGCCTGGACTAAATGCATGCTTCGTGGATGTGGGTTTTGAAAAAGACGCTTTTCTTCACTACCTTGATTTAGGAACTCAATTTAACTCATACCAAAAGTATCTAAAGCAAGTTTCTAGCGACCGAAAAAAACTTTATTCCATTTCAAAGGCAACAATATTGCCTGATTTGGAGAAGGAAGGAACCGTATCAACCGCCCTCCAACAAGGACAAGAGGTGTTGGTACAAATAGTAAAGGAACCGATCTCAACCAAAGGGCCAAGACTCACCTGTGAAATTTCATTCCCAGGGAGACATTTAGTCTTAATCCCTTTTAATGATAAAGTTTCGGTTTCACAAAAAATTAAATCGAGCGAAGAACGCGCTCGCCTAAAGCAACTACTACAAAGCATTAAACCCAAAAACTTTGGAGTTATTGTACGTACAGTAGCAGAGGGCAAGCGAGTAGCTGAACTCGACTCGGAGCTAAAAGTACTGCTTAAACAGTGGGAAGAGGCAATTACTAAAGTACAAAAATCAACAAAACCGCCTACCCTCGTTTACGAAGAGAATAGCAGAACGGTTGCCATGTTGCGCGATCTATTTAATCCATCGTATGAAAACATCTACATCAATGATGAGAGTGTATTCAATGAGATAAAAGATTACGTAACACTCATAGCACCCGAGCGTTCAGGTATTGTAAAATTGTATACAGGTCAATTACCTATATTCGACAACTTTGCTGTTACAAAGCAGCTGAAATCCTCCTTTGGAAAAACGATCTCTTACAAAAGCGGTGCCTATCTTATTATAGAGCATACCGAAGCACTACACGTTGTAGATGTTAATAGTGGAAATCGATCCAAAGCAGCAAATGGCCAAGAGGCAAATGCACTAGATGTTAATCTAGGTGCAGCTGATGAATTGGCACGCCAACTCCGCCTACGTGATATGGGGGGAATTATAGTTGTCGATTTTATTGACATGGCAATAGCTGAGAACAGACAAAAGCTGTACGAACGCATGTGTCAAAACATGCAAAAAGATAGAGCGAAACACAACATTTTGCCATTAAGCAAATTTGGACTGATGCAAATCACTCGACAACGTGTGCGACCTGCTATGGATATAACAACAGAGGAAACTTGCCCCACCTGCTTCGGAAAGAAGACCATAAAGCCCTCTCTCTTATTTACAGATACTTTGGAGAGTAAAATCGATTATCTTACAAACAAGTTGAAGATAAAGAAGTTTACCCTATACATTCACCCATATACTGCTGCCTACATCCAACAAGGATGGATTTCGTTAAGACGAAAATGGCAAATGAAGTATGGACTTGGGATTAAAATTGTTCCCGATCAAAACCTAGCCTACCTCCAATACATTTTTAAAGATGCAAATGGAGAAGAGATAGATATGAAAGAGGAATTTGAAATTAAATAAAGAAAAAAGGAGGAGGTCTAAAAAAGGCTTTCTCCTTTTCTTTTATGACACTGCCAATCTGTACTTTTTTTTAAACACAACTCGAAGATATACTCCAACTTTCAACAACTCCTATCCCCCTATCACACTCTCTATCACATTCGTTGGGTCGAAGTCTTAATTTAAATAACAAAATCACCTGCAAAAAACAAAATAACAGTATTTATTCAAATACTAGACAAAATATTTTGTTTACTTATTTTATAAACTAACTTTGTAGTGCATTCTAGTATCATATTGTTTAAAACCTTAAAATTTACAGATATGAATATTAATCAAATCATGACTTCGTTAGAAGCAAAACATCCTGGTGAATTAGAATATTTACAGGCTGTCAAAGAAGTTCTTATTTCGATAGAAGATGTATACAATCAGCATCCTGAGTTTGAAAGGCTCTCCATCATAGAGCGCCTAGTAGAACCTGATCGAATTTTCTCATTCAAAATTCCATGGGTTGATGATAGAGGAAAGGTACAAGTCAATCTAGGATACCGAGTTCAGTTCAACAATTCCATAGGCCCATACAAAGGGGGTATTCGCTTCCACGCCTCGGTAAATCTATCCATATTAAAATTTCTCGGATTTGAGCAAACGTTCAAAAATGCACTAACAACACTTCCTATGGGAGGCGGTAAAGGAGGCTCTGATTTTTCACCTCGCGGAAAGAGTGATGGTGAGATTATGCGTTTTTGCCAAGCCTTTATGTTAGAGTTGTGGAAACACATCGGACCAGATACAGACGTTCCCGCTGGTGATATAGGCGTAGGTGGACGAGAAGTTGGTTACTTGTATGGAATGTACAAAAAACTAACCAACGAATGCACAGGAACATTAACTGGAAAAGGAATGGAGTTTGGTGGATCTAAAATTCGTCCCGAAGCTACTGGTTTTGGAGGACTCTACTTTGTTAATGAGATGCTTAAGAATAAGGGAATAGATATCAAAGGAAAAACGGTTTCTGTCTCAGGTTTTGGCAACGTAGCGTGGGGTGCTATTTTAAAAGCAAACCAATTGGGCGCAAAAGTAGTGACTATCTCTGGACCCGATGGATACATCTATGACCCTAGTGGAATCACAGGTGAGAAGGTTGACTATTTATTAGAATTACGTGCTTCTGGAAATGATATTGTAGCACCTTATGCTGAAGAATACCCAGAATCAAGCTTCTTCCCAAACAAACGTCCATGGGAGGTAAAGGTAGACATTGCACTCCCTTGTGCTATTCAAAATGAATTAAATGGTGAAGATGCTTCCCTATTGATAAAGAATTCAGTCATTTGTGTGGGAGAGATCTCAAATATGGGTTGCACTCCTGAAGCTATTGACCTCTTTATTGAGCACAAAATGCTTTATGCACCAGGAAAAGCTGTTAATGCAGGTGGTGTAGCTACATCAGGTCTAGAGATGACCCAAAATGCTATGCACATCAGTTGGAGCGAAGAGGAGGTAGACAATAAACTACATCAAATAATGAATGGCATTCATACACAGTGTGTAAAATATGGTACAGAGCCTAGTGGCTATGTAAACTATGTAAAAGGAGCTAATATTGCAGGATTTATGAAAGTGGCACATGCCATGATTGCACAAGGAGTTATTTAATCCTCGCACCATTAGCTAAATAATATCTCGTTTAGTGTAATTTGTGTTTGTGTTGTAATTTTACGCTACCTGCCTGAGAAGGTGGGTAGCGTTGTTTGCATAAAAGAGGCTGGAACTCCATCCGTACCTACGATCCACTTTTTAAAAGTGTAATCTGGCAAGCTCTCTTCGGCTGCCAAAACCCAATCATTCAAAACATCAAGTACCGAACGTGGGCCATTGACACTGTTGTAGATAAAATTCTCATTAAACCCGAAATTATCACGAAACAAAGCGTTGGCTGGATTACTGTATGCAGCATTGGTGTGGTTTGTGTAACAGTGAGAAATCGTTGCTCGCGAGCTACTCAAAGAGGTATACAAAATTCCACCTAATTTCTGAATATTAGCCCCTTTTTGATAGTAGCAATTGGTTATTTTACTCCCTCTATCCTCCATTAATTGATGACATATACCTGCATAAGAGGCACTACTCCGAACTTTGAAAGTATGATTTCCGGCATAACAATTATAGATGTTACCTGAGCTACCACCCACTACCCCACCTACCCACGAGTCAATACCCAAATCGAGATAGCAGTTCCAAGACCAACAATTCAAGACAACCCCTGAGGAGATAGCAACAACACTCCCTCCTGTACTCGTTGGAAGAGATATGGTGCTATTTACAACTGAGCAATGGTCAACAACACCTGCATTATAAGCCACAATAAAAGAGGTAGCATAAGCCGATGATTTCCCATAAATCTGAGAATCTTTTACATGAAGATTCCTAACGACACCACGAGTACCTACCGAATAGAACAAACCATAACACGATTTTAATCGATTTAATCTCAATCCACTCAATGTGTAATTATTTCCCTCAAAGATATCTTCAAAAGGAGTTTTTGTTCCTATCAAAGATATTTCCAAACTATCTTCTGGGGAAAAACAGAGATTGTCTAATAGGTAATAAGTGGTTAAACCATTCTCCGTCTTACCAAAATCGGCTAAGCTCCTATCACCTGTATAACTCTCCCCATTTATTAATTTTGCAAATGCAATAAAATCAGATACAGACTTGATTCCAACACACTCTTTGGCACTCTTCAAAAAATAGTTGTAGCGATGATTACTTTGGAAAGAACGATTTTCCAACCTATGTGTATAGAGTTCGCCACCCCAATCTAAGCTTATTTCCAATTCTAAGTCATCAACAGGAGGTATAATAAATTGGTAATTCCCATCAGGTTGAGAAGGCAATACAACTGTTTGATCCGTAGAGAAATCGCATATTATCTCACCCGTTGTGGTAGATAAGGAGGATACAGTACAAGGAACCGTTAGCTTGACCGAACGAAGCAGCTTCTGCACCTCGTCACTCGATGATATAGATACTAAAGCAAACCGATGCTTAAAAGCCAATTCAATCTTCTCTTTATATTTCAATTGCTTATAATCATACAAGATGTCAACTAAATTCCCATCATCATACAACTCCGAGGATAGATAAGAGAAATTGGGAAAATACGGATAGAGTGCCAATAAAGTAGCATTGTCAGCCTCTTTCTCCCAAGAGAAGGTCTCATCTCCCTCCCAGAAATTCTCTCTCCAACTATATTTCTGGTTGGTTATTTTTAGTGCACCTGTTGCATTAACCAAGATGTCGCTACCAACAGGAAAAGTTCCAGACTCGGGAAGAGAGTGAGTATCTCCTAGCAAAGAGGTAAAAACCAAAGGTTCATTTACAGATAAAATCTCCTCAAATTCAGTATATCGAGCGTGGTTTATGCATCCTAAGAAGAAGCAAATAGACCCTATAAAAAGCAATCTTAGTTTCATCTGATATCGAGTTTTATGGCAGAAGAGAGATCAAACAGCACGCCAAGAGTAATCTTCTCCTATCCGTTTGAAAGTATTGATTTAACAATAGCTTTTTTACAACCTAAAAAAAGTAAGCTCCTCCTATCCATCTGTTTTACCTCCCTCTCTTTGATACTAAAACAGTCCACATTTAATCATCAACTACCACTACCTCAAACAAATAGAATCTTATAGAGCCCTGTTATAAAACAAGCAAACTACTTATTTGTTTTATAACAGGGCTCTATAAGATTCCTAAAAGATGACTTTCCCTTTTTCAGTTTATCTTCACACACCCATCCGACAGCTTCTTTAGCAAAAAAGGAAAGGGGGCGAATACGCTTAAATCAGCCAATTAAAGATGTAGCCTGACAAAATAATAAAGAGCGACACCGTTCCAAAAAAGATTGCAATGAGACGCCAAGTCATTACCTTTTTCAAAAGTGTAGCCTCAGGTAGTGACAATCCAACAACCGCCATCATAAAGGCAATAGCAGTACCCAATGGGACACCTTTTGCTACAAATACCTGAATAATGGGGACTACACCTGCTGCATTGGCATACATAGGTACAGCACAAATAACTGCCATAGGAACTGCATACCACTTATCAGCAGAGAGATAACTTTCAAAAAAGCCCTCAGGAACAAAACCGTGCATAGCTGCTCCAATCCCAATCCCTATGATGACATAGAAGAATACACCACGTACAACTCCCCACGCATCTTTTACAATCGTAGGAAATCGCTTCACAAAAGGGATATGTTCAGCCTCCCACATAGCCGTTTCTTCCTCAGAATGAACCTGTATTTGTCGCACCCAAGGAGTTAAATAGCGCTCTAGCCTAAACCTTTGAAGAACATATCCCCCAACTGTTCCTAGCATAATACCCGAAATGGTGTAGATGAGTGTTGCTTTTATTCCGAATGCAACTAGAAACATCGCTACCGCCACCTCGTTAACCAAGGGTGAAGTGATTAGAAAAGCAAAAGTTACACCCAACGGGATACCCCCCTTGACAAAACCAATAAAAAGTGGAATGGACGAACAGCTACAAAAAGGAGTTATGGCCCCAAAAAGAGCTGCAAATAGGTATTGAAAACCATATAACTTGCGAGTTGTCAAAAAGAGGCGAAGCCTTTCAATGGGGAAATAAGCATTCACAATACCCATAAGTATACTGATTAAAAAGAGCAGTACCACTATTTTTATTGTATCGTAAAAGAAAAAATTAACTGCAGCACCTAATTGAGAAGTTGCTTCAAGTCCGAAAATAGTATATACTAGCCAGTCAGCAAATTGTTGTATCATCTTGTTTCTATTTAGCAGTTACCACCACAACTACATTGTGGCAATGGAACTTGTTTAATTTCACTCATATAAAAGGCGAAGAAACCATTCTTAATCTCATCTCGAACACGGCGAAACTCGCTCTCTATAAATGCAGGAGTACCCGTAGCATGCGAGGGGTCATCAAAGCCCATATGCAATCGGTGCTCCACCTCACCTGTAAATGCAGGACAAGATTCATTAGCACCCCCACAAACGGTGATAACATAATCCCAAGCCTCATCCAAATAGATCTCAACCGAATCTGAAGAGTGGCTTGAGATATCAATCCCCACTTCTGCCATCGCCTTAACAGCACCCTCATTTAACTTGCCTGCTGCCTGCGTTCCTGCCGAACAAACTTTTATATTTTCATCAAATGACTGCAAGAATCCATGAGCCATTTGAGAACGGCAACTATTGCCTGTACAGAGAATCAATATCTTTTTCATTATTTTATTTTTATAAATCTTCAATTTGTTTTTAATAGAATAAAAAGCACTCTTCACCAGCCTAGATCTCTTCTACTATACCGCAGCTCATGTTGTGCGAAGAGAGTTTTTACGAATCTAGCTATATGTATGCAACGAGTAGATAATAACCACCTATAACGATAAACAATAGAGCTACAATCTTATTCATCCACTTTTGAAACAGCTGCATTCGGTTGTAGAATGTACCTAATTTAGCCACGCTATAAGCCAAAATCCAAGCCACAAGAATAACAGGCAGCCCCGTGGCTATAGCAAAAATAACAGGAAGTAGATAACCTTCCGCCTCAGCAGCTGCCATGGGCATCAACATTCCAAAGTAAAAAACTCCACTCGAAGGACAAAAAGCAAGCGAAAAGAGTATCCCTAACAAGAGTGAGCCCCAGCTCCCCTTCTCTCTCATCTTTTCACCTCCATTGCCACTAAATCCAAACTTTGGAAGATTCAGTCTACCTCCAAAAAGCATAAAAAGACCAATCAGAATCAGTGCAGGAGCAATAAGAAGCTCCCCATACTTACCTATACTCTTTTGAATAGCAAACATACTGGTTCCTTCACGCAAAATAGGAATAAGCAAAAAGCCCAATAACGTATAGGTCAAAATACGCCCTAAGGTATAAAGAATACCCCTCCAAAACACCTGATGTTTACTCCCTATATCTTTGCTAATAAACCCAATAGCAGTCACATTGGTTGCCAATGGACACGGGCTAATAGCTGTTAATATTCCCAATAAAAAAGCAGTTATTAGGGGAGTATGAGAACTATCTAAAAGAGATTGAATAAACTCCATAAGCTATTGATAATCGTTTTTATTAAATCACTCTAAAATCACTCTTCAAAGAAGCTCACCTAAAACAGAAGCTCTTATTAAAGATGAATAAACCACTCTACAAGTGAAGCAACTCCTCTATCCTCTTCTTTATCCCCTCCTTAAATTGATCGGGAGAATTTTTGGCGTATGAAAAGGCAAAATCAGTCAGATTATTTCGATTCTCTGCGCCTAAATGCCACCCATTGATATAGAGAGAAGACCAAGTAACCTCATATTTATCTGCCAAAAGTTCACCGTCTGGAGTCGATATATCCACCGATTTAAAGAGAATCTTTCCTGACTCTAATTGCTCCATAAAGTTCTCTTCCAACACCTCCTTAGTAAGCGACTCAATAACATTGCAGGTTATGCAACGCTGCTTCCCGTGAAAATAAAGAACTTCCACACCCTCCTGCTCCACCGAAAATGGAGCATCTACATCCGCTTGGTTGCTCTTTTTTTCTCCACAAGCAGCCAAACTCATTGTTACCAACAATGCGAAAATCACTTTTTTCATACGAAATCGTTACTCTTTAGTTAGGAATTCCTTTACATCTGACAATGAAAGCTTCTTACCAGCTGAAACGACTTTCTCATCAATGACCAATCCAGGCATAGCCAATACATTGTAGTTCATGATCTCCATCAAATCCTCTATTTTAATAACAGTAGCCTCTATTTCCAACTCAGCTACAGCTTGCTTTACAGTTTCGTGCAATGCCTTACATCCAGCACATCCTGTTCCTAATACTTTAATTTCCATCGATCTCTTTTTTTATTATTATTTACTTATTATAAAACGAAATAGGCAAGTCAATCTTATCCTATTATCTCTTCATTCTTTAGCTAAATCAGAAAACCAATCATTACAAATACCCATAAATTATTTGAAAATCAAATCAATACCAGCCTTTGCTAATCGGTTTTTAATATCGTCAACCATTTACATTCTCTGCTTGATATAGCATCCGCAGTTACTCTCTTCCAAATTCGTTTCCTCTCATTTAATCAGGTTTCATACGAAATAGACGAATTGGAATCTGAATCATTACGAAGGATAACTCCTTTCAACCACATGTTAATATGCCTTTATTTGAGTTTGACTACACCTCTTTTTCAAATCATCAACAATCTACGACAGTGGAGTCAAAGAGTCCGTAAATCTATTTTTCGTGAGGTATAAACCGCTTAAATCATTGCAAACGGTGCTAATTACAACACTTCTTCTCCTCTATCGCCTCTACACAGCAAACTTCACATAAATCCAAAAGCAACTTTTTAGCCTCTACCCAATTCTCGCGATTGATACAATACCTCACTTTAGGTGGTTCTATCTCACCTTGTATAAGACCCGCCTCCTTCAACTCCTTCAGGTGTTGAGAGACCGTCGCTTTAGCAATTGGAAGTTCATCGTGTATATCACCAAAAAAGCAGCTCTCTTGCGATGCCAAAAAGGCAAGAATAGTAATACGTGCAGGATGCCCCAATGCTTTTGCAAATCGAGCCAAACGCTCATTATCTAGGCTATATTCTCTATTTTTCATACTTGTTTTAAATCTGTTCGCAAATATACGAACAATATTCAATAAAACAAGCTGATTCTATTTTTGAAGTCATCTTTCACTTCTAGATTACTTCAGCTAATTGCATAATAAGAGGGAGCTATAAAGAAATTATTTTGCCTAAACAACTCGAAGAGAGATACAACAATTACCTGAACTTCAGCGTATTAAAACCATCTTCAGCTATTAAGAAAGCAAAGATATTTATTGCTCTTCAGTTAAACTTAATACCTCTATAAAATTGTTTGATTTTTCTATAATCGAATCCATTAGAGAGTTCACTAATGTCCCGTTAAAAATTTATTGAAATGAAAATCAGACCACAACCCTATTTAATCGTACTATAGTCTCGATCTAGGCGTAATCTATTTGCTGCATTTTTAAGAAGTCTCAGCAAACCATTGATCATTAAATGAGATAATGATTCATTACTATCCGATAAAACTTAATGCCGTTAGAAAATCACTTGATTTTCCTATATATAGAATCTATTGGAGAGTAAATAAGCTTCAATTTAGGTCTATTCCGTTGAGTTTCTTACAAAATCATTAGCCAATGCAAAGACAAGCCCCTTTTTAAGGAATCGAAGCAACGCATTGATTATCAGATGACATAACGACTCGTACCATTTTTTACCGGACAGCAATCAAAGAGATTAGGTGACGAATAATCCATAGCTACTAGAATCATTAATATTGATGATTCATCCATCTTGCAGCACAAAGCAGTACCGGTACATCTAAAACGAAGAATCTCGTTTCTTTCAAAATATCAAAGAGTATATTTTGAAAGAAACGAGATTCAATCTAATTGACGTGCTATGTAAAAGCTAGAAATAGCACTATTGGTTTAATTATGACTCCTAAATAGTCCCTATGAGGCTATCGGAAATAACTTTACAACAATACTGAAAGTATATTTCCACTCAAGACTAACAGTGAGATTTCACATAATTTTGCTTCGTATTCAGCATTTAACAGACGATCCTCTGCTGCTAAATAGTTGTTTTGTGCCTCACGTAATTGAAGCCCTGACATAACCCTCAGTTTGTATTGACACATTGCTAACTCGAGGTATTTGCCTGCTATCTCCACATTTTCTCGCTCCATATCAACAAGCATTTTGTTGTTGACGTATGCCATCCAAAGAGTTGAAAAATCACCCTTTATAGACAATTCCAATGATTGACTCTCCAACTCCGCAATCTTAATTTGCAGCTTTGCATTATTCCTTTGACGACGCAAGTTTAATCCATCAAAAAGAGTCACCCCTACAGTAAGTGCTACATTTGCATTGGGTTCGTCAAGTCTCTGAGTAGTGCCCTTGGTGTACCAAGTTGTTTTAAACTCATACCCTCCATGCAATTTCAAATAGGGATAGCTTTTTGCCTTAACGATTTTCAACTCTTCCTTCGATATCTTACGATCTTTCTCAGCTGAAAGTAGATAGGCATTCGATGCTTCTACTTGTGACCAAAGTGTCTCCTTATCTCCAATGGGATAAAACAAGATCTCAGAATGAATCACCTTGGTATCTTGTGAAACATCATCCAACGCAATAAGTTTATTTAATTCTATTTTCGAACGATAGATCTCTTCTGCCTGTCTTATACATTTCGTCCTATCTGAATTGTAGTCTACTTCGGCTTGTTGAATCTCCATCTTCGAAGCTAACCCTAGAGCTTGGCTTGATTTTAGAGCATTTAGACGATTACTCGACAATTCAAGAGATTTATCAAGTATATGCCCTTTTCGCTCCAGAAGTACGATCTTGTAGTAGGATGTAACAATTTCTGCCACCAAATTCTCAATAGCAATGCGAGTAGATAACTCCTCTTGGGATTTTATATCCTTCAATTTGGCATAAGTTGCTTGTGCACCAAGACCATCAAAGAGTGTCCACGACATTTTTAAATTATTAGTTAGCTCTTGAGTATACTGGCCCTTTAAAGAACTATTTTCTCCTTCTCGCGCAGTTGTGTAGCTATCGCCAAAAGTAGCAGGTGCATCCGATACAAATTCGAGACTAGGTAACAAACCTGCATTTCCCAACGTAGCATTGTTCTTAGCAATGCTCTCTTTCTCTCGTCTTACAAGTATTTTGAAGTTCTTTTCAACTCCTCGAAGAATACATTCATTGAGTGACATTGGTTCTGAAACTGTTGCATTCGATGCAGAGGCATTCGATACAGAATCATTCGCCACAGAGTCTGCAAACGATGGACTTGCCACAAAAGACAACACGCCTAAAATTAGTGATAATCGATTCATATTTCTCTCTATTAATTCTATTGGTAGAAATAGCATTATAAACCTAGCTGAATAAAAAAGTACGACATCTTATAGACACCTTTAAAGAAGGCAAAAATAGAAGATAGACTTTCTCAATGTAATTCAGCTATAAATAACAGAAACAAAACAAGAGAACAGAGGTGAATGCAGATTGGCTAACACCCAATTCTTAGATATTCATTTCTGATTTTACGCTAGATGCAGGGTTAGTAGATGGAACTTAATTGGACTGCCATATTCGGTTTCACTTGCATCAGACCCGAAGTCAATATCGTATCCCCTTGGGCTACTCCAGACTTCAGCTCCACTCGATCGTTAGTTCGGATACCAGTCCCCACCTTAACAGCTTCTACGATTCCACTTTTGTAGCGATATACAAAAGATCCATCCACCTCTTGCAAGAGAGCTTCAGAAGGAATGACAAGTACATTTTCCTTCTCTTGAAATTTTACTCGAACATCAACTTTTTGGCCTGGTCTTAACTTCCCATCTGTATTAGGATAGGTAGCACGTGCCCGCTCTCTTTGAGTTTCATCCACAAAAGACTCTGTAGCATAAACGGTAGCTGCCAAAGGAGTTGATTCTTCTGCTACAGTAAAATTAATTTCACTACCACACGTTATGCGGTCAGAATATTTTTCGGGATAAGTAAAATCCAATTTTACTGGTTTTATTTTAATTAATTTTGCAACAGGAGTTCCTGTAGTAGCGAAAGAGCCTTCGCTAATGTTTCGAAGTCCAATAACTCCATCAAAAGGAGCAAATAGCTTTTTCTGGTCAATATTCGCCTTAACCGATTCAATGTCAGCCAACACCTTCTCTTTATCAGTTAAAAGAGCATCATAGGTTCCTTGACTAATAGCCTCCAATGTTAAAAGTGATTTTTGTCTAAAGATATTACTCTCAAGAAGTTCCAAACCCGCTTCTAGTTTATGAAGTTCTGCTTGAAGCGAGGCATAATTAAGAGATGCTAGTAATTGGCCTTTCCTAACAAAAGTTCCCTCCTTAAAAAAGATAGAAACGACCTTTCCCGAAGTTTCAAAAACAAGGTCAACCATCTCATCAGAAGCAATAGTACCACTACTAACAAGTTCATCTGAAATAGATTCAGGTTGTAATACCGTCGCAGTAATTTTTGACGATTCATTCGATTTTAGGGATAGACTAGGAATATCTATATCAAAGTTTTTTTCCTTTGAAAGGTATAAATAGAAGAATCCTCCTCCCAATACAAGAGCAGCCGAAACAATGGCTACCAACCTCTTATTTCCTTTTTCCATGTTTTCTGTTATCAGTTAAATGTTTATGTCTATGTTTTAATAAATTCTCTATCTTTTTTCTAACGTGTTTTTTTAAAAACTTGTCGTATCGCTTTCTTATTCTAAGTGATAAGGCGAAGAGGAATCAATGATATATCGCATCATTCCTACTCAATAATCAATGCAATAATAGGTCCTTTTTACTCAAAACTAATGATAACGTACACATAATTAATTAAAAAAAATGATTCTTACAACTCATTTGCTATAAAACAAAGAGATATTATGAAAAAAAAATAGGTGGTCAGTAAAAAAAACAACTTTTTGAAAAAAGAAACGTGGTGACTCGTCTATATCTAATAGACGAATCACCACGTTCCAATCAAATTTCAAGACGGGTTAAGTGCTTTTTAAAAATCAAAAAAAAGTTACATTTCTTATTGCAATCCATCTTTATGATAACTCATAAAAAGAGAATGCTCAATTAAGTCCAACAATCGTTATTCTTTTTCTCTTATTTAGCCGAACAACATCCTACACCGCACTTCGCTGCCTCTTTTCCTTTTAGCTTAGCTCCATTCATTGAAGATGTTTCATCTCCTCCTCTGCTATGCATTCTAACCTCTCTACACTTAACAGCATCCATAACTTTTTCAACTTGCTTAGCTGTCAAAATTTTCGAGAATTCAGTATAGTATTTCTCCTTTAAATCAATCATTTTACGTTGTCTTGAGAAACGTTCCTTAGCTGCTTTCTTTAGATCTGCATCAGTAGGTTCTACCTTCTCAGCATTCGATGCTCTAGCCTCTTTTTTCAACTCTTTCCTTGCCGAAGAGAGGGCAGACATATCCTCTTGATACTTTTTAAATAAAGGAGTAAATTTAGCAGCCTGAGCATCGCTCAATGCTAATTCTTGAAGCAACTGTGTTGCCCGCTCCTCAGAAGTGATAGCACGTGTAGAACATACTTGAGGTGTTTGTGCCAACACTCTTAATTGACAAACCAACAAAATGGCAATAACCATTATAGACATAGAAATCTTTTTCATACTACTTGTTTTTAAATTTAATACTTTAATTCTATTACTTGACTCTCTATTTTATATATACACTTGAATGTATATGTTGATTAGAGAAAAAGTATGGGATAAGGTTTAAGAGAGGAGGGCTTATTTAACTTTTATTTAACAAATGAGCAAATAAAAATAGCCGGCAATCAGCAATTAATTAGCTATGAATCAATAGAATAAGAAAAAGCCTGACTAATCATCAAAAAGGTGAATGTATCTCACTAAAAAGATGAGGGAATGTTGGATGAAACATGCGCACGTTTCATCCAACATTCCCTCATCTTTTTAGTATCAATTAAGCTCTACAAAAACAACACTTCCGGATAGCCTACATCGACCAAGTAGAGTGCGTGTCCGGGCACTGAGCTTCCAGCGCTACAACGATTCTTAGCCTCTATAACTGCTCTGAATTGCTCAATACTCATTTTACCACGTCCCACCTCAACCAAAGTACCCACAATGGCACGCACCATATTGCGCAAAAAACGATCGGCCTGTATAGTAAAGACCCATTCGCCTGGAGCATGCTCTTCCCAAGCAGCATGCATTATTTGGCAATTATTTGTTTTGGCATCGGTATGCAACTTACTAAAACTGGTAAAATCTGTATAGTCAAAAAGGGTAGCTGCTGCTTGATTCATCTTCGCCACATCCAAGGGATGGTGCATGCGCCACTTCTGTCCACGTGCAAAGGGGTCTTTATGCAGAGTGATGTAATATTTATAGGCGCGATAGGTGGCCGAAAAACGAGCATGCGCATCAGGTATCACACGGCATACCTTGTAGACCGATATATCGGGTGGTAAAATACGATTTAGTTTATCCGTTACAACCGCCGTATCGAGTGGTGTGTCAAAATCAAAATGAGCCACCATCAATCGGGCATGCACCCCTGCATCTGTACGCCCCGCTCCTATCACCTCAATCTCCTTCCGTAAGAAGAGAGAAAGAGCACGCATCAGTTCGGCTTGCACACTGTTTCCATTGGGTTGTACCTGCCAACCGTGATAATGGGTGCCATCATAGGCGAGATAAATAAAATATCGTTGCATCTTAAAATCGTTCTTTTAACGGGCAGTTATGTGAAAACAGCCTTGCTTTCGTTCATACGTTATATAACACATATCCTTTTTTCTCAAATCGCGCAAAACTTCGGATAACACCAACTTAAGCGTATCTGAGCTTACATCTTCATAGATTCTCCCTTTGGGGTGTTCAACCTTTTTAAATCGCTTGTAACTTAAATCAAAAGTGGTCCCGTGCACGTGCACTGAGGTTTTTGAAGCATTGACATTCCCCTTACTCAAACTCTTTATATCTGCTTGCGTTCGAAGTACAGAGGTTACCCGAACCTGGTTTGGATTTAGCCCTTTGCTTTTCAAAGAGTCTAAAAAATTGGCTCCAATAGACTCTAACAAGGCATTAGCCTTAGGAATAAGATAAGGAATGGAGTGAGTCAAATTATCCACCGCATAAAGATCATTAGACTTCACCTCCACCAATTTCTTTTTCAAATGGGTAGCTTCCTCTCTTGAGGCTACCCCCTTCACTCCTATTTTTTGAGCAGCCTGCGTATGCAAATTATGCAAATCACCAAAGCTACGCTTGTAACTTATCACTCCACGGATGTTGTGTGGCTTATTCATAATAACAGAATTAGAGTCATTACTACACCCTGAAGAGAGGAAAAGAAGAGAGAGAAAAAAGGAAAGAAGAGAATATTTTTGTTTCATAGTAATCATAGAAATCGTTTCATTTTGTACTTTGCAAAGGTAGATAAAAACTCTATTTTACTAAAAGTATATGTAAATAATTTACGTATAAAACAAAACAATAAAAACCTTTCACTAAATTTGCAAGCGGATTAAACAAAACAGATTCCAGCAGACAGAAACCCACGAATGATAGAAAAAGAGTTCATTTTAGAGGAGGTAGACCCCGTTATTTTCTTTGGTGTAAATAATGCAAACATACAATTAATAAGAGCATTGTACCCCAAATTACGCATTGGAGCACGTGGAAATGCACTGAAGGTGATGGGAGATGTAGAACAGATGTGTGCTTTTGAAGAGGCCATTGTACTACTCGAGAAACATTGTATCCAATACAACTCACTACCCGAAGAGGTCATTATTGATGTAGTAAAAGGGAAGCAACCACAGGTGGAGCATACAAGCAACACCATTGTCTTTAGCGTAAATGGGAAACCCATTATCCCTCGCACCGAGAATCAAGCCAAATTGGTTGAAGAGTATGATAAAAACGATATGATATTCGCCATAGGACCTGCCGGATCGGGCAAGACCTATACTGCCATAGCTCTAGCCGTACGCGCACTTAAAAACAAGCAAATAAAGAAAATCATCTTAAGCCGTCCCGCTGTAGAGGCTGGCGAAAAACTGGGATTCTTACCAGGTGATATGAAAGAGAAGATTGATCCCTATTTGCAACCGCTCTACGACGCACTGCAAGATATGATTCCAGCAGCCAAGCTAAAAGAGTATATGGATCTAAACATCATTCAAATTGCTCCACTCGCTTTTATGCGTGGGCGCACACTGAACGATGCAGTAGTGATATTGGATGAAGCGCAAAATACAACGGCTCAACAAATAAAGATGTTTTTAACCCGTATGGGTATGAATACGAAGATGGTCGTTACGGGCGATATGACTCAAATAGACTTGCCTCAATCGTATCAATCGGGCTTGATACAAGCCATGAAGATTCTAAAAGGAGTCAAAGGAATTAGCTTTGTTGAGCTGACAAAGAAAGACATTGTGCGCCACAAATTGGTAACTCGCATTGTCGATGCGTATGAAAAGTTTGACGAAAAAATAAAAGAAGAGCGAAAAGAGGAGAAGAGAAAGCGGGAAGAGAATCACTGCGAGAAGAGTTAGGTAACTCCGCTTGAGAAGGTCCACTTTGGAACATTTACCCCTATCAGAAGTGTCTATCTGAATTAATCTATTAAAAAAAAGAGCTTTTCAAGTAGACTCTTTGATTGGCTTCAAAGAAACAAATCAAGCTAATATCCGTATATATCTATTGTGACAAATTACAGTTTACCTAATGATTGAGACTCTTTTTCATTCATTTAGGTGAAAAATATCCTTATTAGCTCTCTGTTTTATATAAAAAAGGTTGCAGATATAAGGATTAGTAGCATACTAAACTGTTTATATATAGAAGTTATCTTTGCGATTGGCCGATAATATCGATTCTACAGATAAAATGTAGGGTGAAGGTTATTCACATACCAAGAAGATACTCCCCAAGGATACCCCTACAAGTAGAAACAACCAATTTCTACTTTACGGTTACTGAAAAGACGATTTTACAATTATTATATAACCAAATAGGAATTATGAGTAAAGCATTAACAAGTACAGAGTTTAATTTTCCAGGACAAAAAAGCGTTTATCATGGTAAAGTACGTGATGTATATAACATCAACGGTGATACACTAGTGATGGTAGCCTCAGACCGTATTTCGGCATTTGATGTGGTTCTTCCTGAAGGGATTCCTTACAAAGGGCAAATGCTAAATCAAATTGCAGCTAAATTCTTAGATGCAACAACAGATATCTGTCCCAATTGGAAAATGGCCACACCAGACCCTATGGTAACTGTAGGGGTAATGTGTCAAGGTTTTGCTGTAGAAATGATTGTACGTGGCTACTTATGCGGTAGTGCATGGCGTGCCTATAAAAATGGGGTACGCGAGATTTGTGGAATACAAATACCCGACGGCATGAAGGAGAATGAAAAGTTCCCTACACCCATTGTAACACCTACCACCAAAGCTGAATTGGGATTGCACGACGAAGATATCTCGAAAGAGGAGATCTTGAAACAAGGACTAGCTACTCCAGAAGAGTATGAGCTACTTGAGAAATATACGCTTGCTCTTTTCCAACGTGGAACAGAGATAGCAGCTGAACGCGGTCTCATCTTGGTAGATACAAAATATGAATTTGGTAAACACAACGGAACCATATACCTGATGGACGAGATTCATACACCAGACTCAAGCCGCTACTTCTATGCTGAAGGCTATCAGGAGCGCTTTGAAAAAGGTGAAGCTCAAAAACAGCTCTCTAAAGAGTTTGTACGCGAGTGGTTGATGGAGAATGGCTTCCAAGGACAAGAGGGGCAACAAGTACCCGAAATGACTCCCGAGATTGTCAATTCAATCAGCGAACGTTACATCGAGCTATTTGAACAAATTTCAGGCGAACCATTTGTTAAGGCAGATATAGAAGATATTGATGCTCGTATCGAAAAGAACGTGACAGCCTACTTGCAAAAATAGAACAATAGAGAGATACGAGGTCAAAATAGCTGCTAAAGAGGGCGCTATTTTGACCTCGTGCTTCTCTTTTTGAATAAAGACAAAAGAGGAATAGGTGGCAATCAACTGCTGATAGGGCTTCTTTTAAACAAATAGCCCCATTTATTCGTTTTATATTATCTAACCTACCGAACTTTTCCGATGAACTATCCACAAGAAACTGTCAAGCCCTATAACCAAGAGGAGAAGAAAAGTCTGCAAGTAGAGAAAATGTTTGATAACATTGCACCTGCTTACGACCAACTAAACCACACCTTGTCGTGGGGAATAGACAAACGGTGGCGACGAAAAGCCATAAAATGGCTTCAGCCGTACCAACCTCAGCAGCTACTAGACATAGCAACAGGAACGGGTGATTTTGCCCTGCAAGCCTACCGTATGCTTACTCCACAAAAGGTCATCGGCACAGATATTTCGGAAGGGATGATGAAAATAGCCAAAGAGAAGGTTAAAGCAGCCGGATTGGAGCAAAAAATCAGCTTTGCCAAGGAGGATGGGACTTCACTCTCCTTCCAAGCAGAACAGTTTGATGCCATAACGATTGCTTTTGGAATACGAAATTTTGAAGAGCTAGATAAAGGGCTTCAAGAGATGTATAGAGTGCTCAAGAAAGAGGGCAAGCTAGTCATCCTAGAGCTTTCTGAGCCCGATTATTTCCCCATGAAACAACTCTATGGAATCTACTCAAAGATAGTTATTCCCACTTTAGGCAAGTTTTTCTCAAAAGACAAAAAAGCCTATAGCTATCTTCCACAATCCATCAAAGCATTTCCACAAGGAAAGGTGATGAAGGAGATTATAAAGAAAGCGGGATTTAAAGAGGTTACTTTTAAACGCTTCACTCTTGGCGTTTGTACACTCTACACCGCAAGCAAATAATTGAACACACATAAACAAAAAAACAGATGAAAAAGTATGGGTTAATTGGTTATCCACTAGGACACTCTTTTTCTAAAGAGTTCTTTAACCAGAAATTTGAAGCGGAACACATCTCAGCAACTTATCAAAATTTTGAGATAAAAAATGCTGAAGAGATGCTACAGATAATCGCTAACGAGCCTAAGCTTGTAGGATTAAACGTCACAATTCCACACAAGGAGCAGGTAATCCCTTTACTAGACGAACTGAGTGAAGAGGCAGCTGCTATTGGTGCTGTTAATGTTATTCAAGTTATTCGCCAAAAGGAGAAGATTAGACTAATTGGACACAATTCGGACGTAGTAGGATTTTACAACTCTATTGAACCCCTACTAAAGGATCACCACCAAAAAGCACTCATTCTAGGAACGGGTGGAGCTTCAAAAGCGGTTCTATACGGTTTAAAGAAACTAGGCTTTTCATGCACTTTTGTATCACGTACAAGCAAAGAAGGGGCACTAACCTATGCAGAATTGACACCTGAACTTATCAAAGAGCATACAGTTATTGTAAACTGTACACCGGTTGGTATGTATCCCAAAACGGAAGAGTGCCCACAAATTCCTTACGAAGCACTGACCTCTGACCACCTGCTATATGACCTACTCTACAATCCAGATACAACCCTCTTTATGAAAAAAGGGGCTAAACAGGGTGCTACCGTAAAAAATGGACTAGAGATGCTTTTGTTGCAAGCTTTCGATGCTTGGAATATTTGGGAAAGCAAAAATAGCGGAATGAAAGGAATCCATGAATAATCTAACTTTCTTAAAACCATTCGCAGGTATTAAGAAATGAGCCCACTTGAAAAAGTACATTTTTCATTCTTACCCCCTGTCAGAACTGTCTGAAGGGTATTAATTTCTGAAAAAGGCTTTTTCAAGTGAACTCAAAAATAGATTAAAAGCTATAGCTATCCGGCAAAAAAGAGAACGAATTATTATATCACCTGACAATCCCTAATATCCGCAAGTGTTTTTGCAATATGTGATCGTTCAGACGATTATTGAACATTTCTTTCACCCAAATGGGTAAAAAGTTTTCTCTATAACGATCCGCATTATAATATGATGCAAATAAAAAACGCGGATTTAAGGCAATCAATAATTTATTGAGACTCCTTAAAAAGGGATTTGTCTTTTCGCTAGCTAATGATTTTTTTAAAAAACTCAATAGAATAGATCTAAATTGAAGTTTATTTGTTCTATCTTAGAATCGATTATAAGAAAATCAAGTGACTTTCTAAAGGCATTAAGTTTTATCGGATAGCAATAAATAAGAACGAACTCTTAATCTTCAAAAAAGGAGTTGACTAACCGTTCAAATAGCCCTTTCACTAACGCATAAATCAAAGAAATGAAGAAAACAGCAAAAATTACAATTTTATCCATCTTATTGCTACTCACGATCCTGTGGGGAGCTAGCAATTACTTTCTCAATTTAGCATTCTACCCTGCCGATAATGTAGGGAAAAACATAACCACCTCTTGGGAGTATATGTATGAAAATTACCCCTATGTAGAACCATGGTTGGATAGTTTGAGACATGAATCGGCACTAAAAGATACTTTCATCTATGCACCCGATGGAGTCAAAATGCATGCCTACTATGTACAAGCAGCAAAACCCACACAGAAAACAGCACTCATCATACACGGTTATACAGACAATGCCATTCGAATGATGATGATAGGCTATATGTACAACCACGATTTGGGTTATAACATCCTCCTACCCGACCTACGCTATACAGGTTTAAGCGAAGGAGATGCTATCCAAATGGGGTGGTTGGAAAAAAAAGATGTTATACAATGGATGGGAGTGACTAAAAACATCTATGGAGATAGCATTCAAATGGTGATACATGGTATCTCTATGGGAGCAGCTACCACCATGATGGTATCGGGAGAAGAACTACCCCCCTACGTAAAATGTTTTGTAGAAGATTGTGGGTATACATCTGTTTGGGACCAATTTAGCAAAGAGTTAAAAGAAGATTTCTCTCTCCCTGCATTCCCACTAATGTATACAGCTAGTTGGCTTTGCAAATGGCGCTATGGTTGGTCTTTCAAAGAGGCTTCGGCTATGAAACAGATAGCTAAATGCAAACGTCCTATGTTATTTATACATGGCGACAAAGATGACTACGTACCTACCTATATGGTATACGAGCTTTTTGAGCAGAAACCCGACAATAAAGAGATTTGGGTTGTACCTAACATCGGCCATGCTAGCGCCTACAAATATGAGAAAAAGCAATATACTGACAAAGTAATATCCTTCACAGAAAAATATATACAATGATGAAGAGAATACATACCTTCTCACTATTACTACTTTTGCTTCTCGCACCTACCACACTGACGATTAACGCAAAAGAGTATAAGGTCAAAGAGGTGCCTATGGTACATCTACAAGACCAAAGACGTTTCGTTAGTAACCCCGACAAGATACTAACTACACAAACGGTAGCAACGATAGACAATATGCTCTATGCCTTGCAACAAGAGACAGGCATACAGGTATTGGTCGTAGCAGTAACAGGCATCGAAGGAGGTGACTGTTTTGATTTTGCACACCGCTTGGGAGAAGAAAACGGTGTGGGTGAGAAAGGGAGAGACAACGGATTGGTGGTACTCCTATCAACTGATGAACGATGTATTCAGTTTGCTACAGGCTATGGATTAGAGGGTACGCTACCCGATGCCATTTGCAAACGAATACAGAATCAATTTATGCTCCCATACTTTAAAAACAACAGATGGGACGAGGGAATGTTAGAGGGTATGAAAGCAGTCAACGGATACCTCACAGGATCGATGGAGAGCCTAAATAACGCGGAGCAAGAGGATGTCGTATTCTTTTTTCTTATATTCGGAATTCTTAGTGCGATTATTGGAGGACTCCTCTTCATGACTTGGTGGAAAAATCGATGTCCCGTATGTAAGAAACATACCCTACAACGTGTAAATTCAAAACTCCTTTCGCGCCTAAATGGCATAAAGACCGAAGAGGTTACCTACCGTTGCAAGAGTTGTGGAAACAGCTTAACACGTACAGAGAGGAATAAAGATGAGAACTACCAAGGTCCACGTGGTGGTGGCGGTCCTATCATTTTTGGTGGAATGGGCGGCGGAAGTCGTGGAGGAAGTCGAGGTGGAAGCTTTGGCGGAGGTAGTTTCGGAGGAGGAGGCTCAGGAAGCCGCTTCTAAGAGACGTGAAAAGAGTAATATGAATTATTTCTGTCTGGTGAAAAAGGGAATGAATTATTATATTATCTGAGAATCAATAGCTCGTTGAAATTCCTTGAAAAGGGGGCTTCTATTTTCATTGGCTAATAATCTTATAAGAAACTCAACAGAATATACCTAAATTGAAGCTTATTTGATCTATAATCGATTTTATTATAGGAAAATCAAGCGATTTTCTAGAGGCATTAAATTTTAGCGAATAACAATAAAAATGAATGAATCAAAATCTGTAGCTATTGTTATCATGCGTCATAAAATAGATTGGTAGGGTATTCCAATTCTCTTCATTCCATTTAGCAAAAATGTTTTCCTTACAACTCAATTCACATCTCCATTTCAATAGAGAACTCTTTATCACTAAAGAGTTTACTTAAAAACAAATAACATTTAAACAGAATAAGAAAGATGAAAAAAACAACAATTATTATCGTAGCAGTATTGATTGCACTAATCGTTTGGGGTGTCAGCTCATACAATGGATTGGTAAGAATGGATGAATCGGTAGGTACCTCATGGAGTAACGTAGAGAACCAATACCAACGTCGTTCTGATTTAATACCCAATCTAGTAAGTACAGTAAAAGGATATGCCTCTCATGAAAGTAGCACATTCGAAGCAGTTGTTGCTGCACGTAGCAAAGCAACTCAAATGAGTGTGAATGTAGATGATTTAACCCCTGAAAAGATGCAAGCCTACCAAAAAGCACAAGGCGAAGTAGGGAGTGCATTGGGCAAATTGCTAGCCATCACCGAATCCTATCCCGACTTAAAAGCCAACCAAAACTTTTTGGAATTGCAAGCCCAACTAGAGGGGACAGAAAACCGTATTAGCGTAGAGCGCAAACGCTTTAACGATGCAGCAAAAGCATACAATACAGCCATTCGTACCTTCCCACGCACGCTGATAGCAGGTATGGCTGGTTTTGAAAAAAGACCCTACTTCGAAGCAGAAGCTGGTGCAGAAAAGGCTCCAAAAGTAGAATTTTAATTTTCTCTACCCATACAGGTCCTCTTTTTAAAAGCCTGTATGGGTAGAAATGTTTATCTATCACTCTCTCCTCTTGTTAACCACTCTCTCATAGATTCCCGAATGGAAACCACAAAAGGTAGCCCACTCATTGCTACCTAAAACGTTACTAATCTGAACTAGTAATAAAAGATCAGCTACAGTCACTAATGTCCTGTTAAAAATTCATTGAAATAAGAATCAGGCTACAACTCTTGTTTAAGCTGCAAAAAAAGGCTTCATATGCCCCGTTTCTTAGACCCATTGGCTGGAATTACTCCATTTTGCGCACCTGTTAGCAGACTAATTTTCTTCAAAAAGAGATAAAAATGGCTGGATATACGCTGATCTAGGATTGTCTGTTAGCCAATTTGAGAGTATCAAGGCCCTCGCGAAATGGCTGGGAATGCTCCGTTTTATGCATTATAAACATACTATGGTCTAAATCTCTCCGTAATTTATTTGCCACAACCCTAATTTCTCAAATCAAATAGGTTCACTTAAAGAGTGTATTTATATATTGCTGTCCGGTAAAAAATGGCACGAGTCATTATATTACCTGATAATCAATAAATTGCTTCGATTCCTTAAAAAGGGGCTTCTCTTTTCATTGGCTAATGATTTTGTAAGAAACTCAACAGAATATACCTAAATTGAAACTTATTTACTCTCTAATGGATTCTATTATAGGAAAATCAAGTGATTTTCTGAAGGCATTAAGTTTTATCGGACAGCAATAGTATTTATATAATTGTTAATCAGGGAGCTTCAAATTTAACTGAATGTTATTGAGCTATTGTTATAAATCGGATTCAACCAAATTGATTAGACATTATTCATAAATTCATCAAAAAAAAGGAACAAAAAGATTCTACTATCGCTCGTTCTCTTGCAACACTACGGACTTTTTCTGAAAAAAATGGTGCTATTTCTAAAAAAATAGTATCTTTACGAAGAAACAGAAACATCAAAAGGCTAAATTTATGTTCAATTCATTTGGTAATTTAATCAGACTCACTAGCTTTGGTGAATCACATGGTGCAGGAGTAGGCGGAATTATAGACGGATTTCCTGCTGGAGTTAAGATTGATTTGGAATTTATACAACAAGAACTAAACCGACGTAGACCTGGGCAATCACTACTAACCACTAGCCGCCAAGAACCTGATCAAGTAGAGTTTTTATCAGGTATTTTTGAAGGAATCACCACAGGCTGTCCCATTGGATTTATGGTGTGGAATAAGAATCAACATTCGGCAGACTACACCGCAATGGAAAAGTTAGTTAGACCTTCGCATGCCGATTACACCTATCTGGAAAAATATGGCATTCGAGATCAC
Source organism: Phocaeicola sp. (assembly GCA_051658485.1). GTDB lineage: Bacteria > Bacteroidota > Bacteroidia > Bacteroidales > Bacteroidaceae > Phocaeicola. The sequence continues at coordinate 15,973 of JBOFMR010000191.1, read as the reverse complement.
AGAGGTGGTGGACGATCATCGGCTCGCGAAACCATATCACGTGTTGTAGCAGGTGCATTGGCAAAAATAGCACTTAAAGAGCTAGGCATAACCATCACTGCCTACACCTCACAGGTAGGTACCATCAAACTAAAAGAATCATACAAAGAACTTGATTTTAACCAAATAGAGAAGAATGATGTACGTTGCCCTCATCCTCAAAAAGCAGAAGAGATGGCAGCACTCATTACTCAAGTAAAGGGAGAAGGTGATACTATTGGAGGCGTAATTAGTTGCGTTATCAAAGGTTGCCCAATCGGTATAGGACAACCGGTCTTTGGTAAATTAAGTGCCTCCCTAGGAAGTGCTATGCTAAGCATCAATGCTGCCAAAGGATTCGAATATGGACAAGGGTTTGATTCAATGGAGTTGAGAGGAAGTGAACAAAATGATATTTTCTACAACAACAACGGCAGAGTCGAAACCAAAACAAACTATTCGGGAGGTATCCAAGGCGGAATCAGCAATGGACAAGATATCTATTTCCGTGTAGCCTTTAAACCAGTAGCGACCGTACTAATGGAGCAACACACCGTTAATATAAGTGGTATGGATACGACATTGAAGGCGAAAGGAAGACACGATCCATGCGTACTACCACGTGCAGTACCTATTGTAGAGGCTATGGCAGCTATAACAATACTCGATTTTTACTTAATTGATAGAGCTACACAGCTGTAAATAGTGTTCGATTGTTACACTTTTATAGAATTGAGTAAGTAGTAGAGTCTTATTCATCTGTTTTTTCTAATCATAAAAGGCGCACTCAATTTGAGTGCGCCTTTTATGATTAGAAAAACAAATATTACTATCCTGCAAAAAAGTCCCCAAGGTTTATCGGGTGATCCCAAAAAAGATAGCACATCATTATATTAACTGATAATCAACAGATTGCTTAGATTCCTAAAAGAAAAGTTTATTTTTTCGCTGGCTAATGGCTTCTTAGTAAACACACTAGAATAGAGCTAAATTGAAGATTATTTGCTTCCTGATGGATTCGACATATAGGAAATTCAAGCGATTTTCAAAAGGCATTGGATTCTATCGGACAGTAATAAAAACAAATTGGTTTGCGAATAAAGAGGATCAACTAGCTGATAGCAAAGCCTCCTTTTCACAAACCAATTTGGAAAAAGTATAGCAAGGAAAGAGTACTATTTGTACTCTTCCCAGCTCTTAATTTCGATATCATCAATATCCATGGTACAGAATGCCAAAATAAAGGCACTTGCCAAACGAGCATTGGTAACCAAAGATACATTCAAGTCAATAGCTGCACGACGGATTTTGTATCCGTTATCCAACTCACCTGCTGTTAAATTCTTAGGTATATTTACCACCATGTCAATCTCTTTATTACGAAGCATATCCAATGCTTGAGGCTGCTTATCTTGACTAGGCCAGTAAACCTGTGTATTCACAATGCCATTGGCAGTCAAGTAATCCGAAGTACCATCGGTAGCATATAGGTTGTATCCTTTTTCATGCAACATGCGCGCAGCGGTAAGCATTTCAGCCTTTTGCTTGGCATTACCCGTAGAGAGTAGTATGTTCTTTTTCGGAATGCGATAACCTACTGAAAGCATCGATTTCAAAACGGCACATGAAGTATCTTCACCAATACAACCCACTTCACCTGTACTTGCCATATCTACACCCAATACAGGGTCAGCTTTTTGCAAGCGGCTGAATGAGAATTGACTCGCCTTAATACCAACATAATCCAATTCAAATAGATTCTTTTCAAGTTTCTCAACCTTCATACCAAGCATAACCTTAGTAGCAAGTTCAATAAAGTTGATTTTCAACACCTTGCTCACAAAAGGGAATGAACGGCTGGCACGAAGATTACACTCAATTACCTTAATATCGTTATCTTTTGCCAAGAACTGAATATTGAAAGGTCCAGAGATGTTCAACTCTTTCGCAATCTGCTTGCTGATACGTTTTACGCGACGAACCGTCTCTACATACAATTTTTGAGGAGGGAACTGAATCGTGGCATCACCCGAGTGTACCCCTGCATATTCAATGTGCTCACTAATTGCATAAGCTACCACTTCACCGTTTTGTGCTACGGCATCCATTTCCACCTCTTGTGCGTACTCAATAAACTGACTAACTACAACAGGATGTTTTTTAGAGACATTAGCGGCCAGTTTTAAGAAGCGCTCTAGTTCCTCTTGATTCGAACATACATTCATAGCAGCACCCGAAAGCACATACGATGGGCGAACCAAAACGGGGAAACCTACACGCTCAATAAACAGATTGATGTCATCCATAGAGGTCAAGGCACTCCATTCAGGTTGGTCAACACCAATACGGTCAAGCATTGCCGAGAATTTATCACGGTCCTCAGCATTGTCAATACTCTTAGCCGAAGTACCCAATATATTTACATTTTGAGCATCTAAACGGAGAGCCAAGTTATTTGGAATTTGTCCTCCAGTCGATACAATAACTCCTTGAGGATTCTCCAATTCAAGAATATCCATAACCCGCTCAAATGTTAACTCGTCAAAGTAAAGACGGTCACACATATCGTAGTCAGTCGATACTGTTTCAGGATTGTAGTTAATCATAACACTACGATATCCCTCTTTGCGAATTGTCTCCAAAGCTTGTACACCACACCAGTCAAACTCTACCGATGAACCAATACGATAAGCACCCGATCCCAATACTACGATTGATTTGCGGTCTCCTAAATATTTCACATCATTTGCTACACCACTATAAGTAAGGTATAGATAGTTGGTTTGTGCAGGATATTCGGCAGCTAGTGTATCAATCTGCTTCACAACAGGTAGGATACCTACACTTTTACGGTGGTTACGTACCCACAAGATGCCATCTTCCATATCTCCTTCAAAACCGACAGCACGTGCCACTTGAAAATCTGAGAAACCTTGTACTTTCGCCTTGCGAAGTAACTCGTTAGGAAGGTCTACCAATTGTTTGTGGTTATTGCTCCAATCATGCAATTCTTTAGAGGTTTGCATAATGTTTTGAAGCTTTTGCAAGAACCATTTGTCAATCTTCGTCAATTCGTGAATACGATCGATAGTGTAACCCGCACGCAATGCTTTGCTAATCACAAAAACACGTTTGTCTGTAGGTTCCGTCAATGCTTTATCGATATCTTCGATAACCAATTCTCTGTTTTCTACAAAACCGTGCATACCTTGGCCAATCATACGAAGCCCTTTTTGGATAGCCTCTTCGAAGGTACGACCAATAGCCATCACCTCACCTACTGACTTCATAGAAGATCCTAGTTCGCGGTCAACCCCTTGGAATTTACCTAAGTCCCAACGAGGAATCTTACATACTACATAGTCCAAAGCAGGCTCAAAGAAAGCGCTGGTAATTTTCGTTACCGAGTTCTTTAAATCGAACAACCCGTAACCCAAACCAAGTTTAGCGGCTACAAAGGCCAAAGGATAACCAGTAGCCTTAGATGCCAATGCTGAAGAACGGCTCAAACGTGCATTAACCTCGATAACACGATAATCCTCTGATTCTGGATCAAAAGCGTACTGCACATTACACTCACCCACGATACCAATGTGACGAATGATGCGAATAGCTAGCTCACGAAGTTTGTGATATTCACTGTTGGTTAAAGTTTGCGAAGGTGCCACTACGATAGACTCACCTGTATGGATTCCCAATGGGTCAAAGTTCTCCATATTACATACCGTAATACAGTTATCGAAACGGTCGCGTACCACCTCGTACTCTACCTCTTTCCACCCTTTCAAGCTCTTCTCAACCAAAACTTGTGGTGAGAATGCGAAAGCTTTAGTAGCCAATACATCCAGTTCCTCTTCGTTGTCACAAAAACCTGACCCCAATCCTCCAAGTGCATAGGCTGCACGGATAATGACTGGATAGCCCAATTCTGCTGCTGCACGACGTGCGTCAACCATATTTTCAACCGCTTCACTCTTGATGGTTTTTACATCAATTTGGTCTAGCTTTTGAACAAACAGTTCACGGTCTTCTGTATCCATAATGGCTTGCACGGGCGTACCCAATACACGCACATTGTATTTTTCAAAGATACCTGATTGGTAAAGCGCCACCCCACAGTTTAGGGCTGTTTGTCCACCAAACGATAGCAACACACCATCAGGTGCCTCTTTTTGAATTACTTTCTCTACGAAGTAGGGAGTAACCGGCAAGAAATAGATTTGATCAGCCACCCCTTCACTCGTCTGTACAGTAGCGATATTGGGATTAATCAAAATGGTTTCAATTCCCTCTTCTTTCAATGCTTTGAGTGCTTGCGAGCCCGAGTAGTCAAACTCACCTGCTTCGCCAATTTTCAATGCACCCGATCCTAGTAATAATACCTTCTTTATATTTTCTTTCATAACATCGTTTCTTTAGGCAGTTAATTAGAGCAACTTTACAAAATCATCAAACAAGAACTCCGTATCGGTAGGTCCTGAAGCAGCTTCGGGGTGAAACTGTGCAGAGAACCAAGGGTTCGTTTTATGCTTAATACCTTCATTCGACCCATCATTCATATTGATAAATAAAGGCTCCCATTCATTGGTTAGCGTATTGTTATCAACTGCATAACCGTGGTTTTGGCTGGTAATGAAACAACGTTCTGTTCCTACCATACGTACCGGTTGGTTGTGACTACGGTGTCCATATTTCAATTTGTAGATTTTAGCTCCACCCGCTTTCGAAAGCAGTTGGTTACCCATACAGATACCAAAGATAGGCTTATTACTCATGCTCATTGCTTTGCGGATGTTTTGAACAGCTGCATCACAAGTATCAGGGTCACCAGGACCATTTGAGATAAACAATCCATCATACTCCAATCCAGTGAAGTCGTAGTTCCAAGGAACTCGGATTACCTCTACATCTCTTTTCAATAGACAACGAATGATGTTCGTTTTCACCCCACAATCTACCAATACTACTTTTTTCTTATCGCTGCCCTCGTTGTAACGAATAACCTCCTTACACGACACTTGATCTACATAGTTGATTCCTGCATAGCTTCCTTCGGGTACGTTGTTGGGTTCATCATCAAATACAATTTTACCCATCATCACCCCGTGCTCACGCAGCACCTTAGTCAATTCACGTGTATCAATGCCCGTAATACCAGGAATCTCTTCACGTTTCAACCATTCACCCAAGCTTTCAACTGCATTCCAGTGGCTATATTCTTCGCTGTAATCACTCACAATAATTGCCTCTGCATGAATACGTTCACTCTCCATCAATGTAGCCAATCCATTCCCCTCTATAGAGAAAGCTGGCACCCCATAGTTACCCACTAAAGGATAGGTAAGCGTCATCAACTGACCTGCGTACGAAGGGTCTGTTAAACTTTCTGGATAACCAGTCATAGCTGTGTTAAACACTACTTCGCCCGCTACCGGTTTTTCAAAACCGAACGACTTGCCTGAGAAGCGGCTCCCGTCGTCAAGGATTAATGTTACATTTCTCATCACTCTGATATCGTTGAATTGTTTTTTACTTCTACTTTAAAATTGATATATCCGTTCAATATAATCAATAAATGTTTGATTCAAAAGTTTTAGCCCCCCCGGTGTAGGATAATCACCACTGAAGTACCAATCCCCTGGATGGTCAGGACAAGCCTCATGCAATCCCTCCAAAGTTTGGTAGACAATTTCCACCTTTGCCTTTATCCCTTTAGGAGTTAGCAGCTCTACCATTTTATGCGAGATCTCTCGGTCGGTAAAAGGAGCATAAATATCTTTTACATAGTTTTTCAACTCCTCCTTAGGTAGTCCTACTTGCTCTTTCGATTTGTTATAGGCGCGCTGAATTATATCTTTCATATCTCGTTCACGTAGCAATTCAATAGCTGCTCTAAATGCTATAAATTGTTCCATACTTGACATGTCAATCCCGTAATAATCGGGATACCTCACCTGTGGAGAGGAAGAGACAATTACAATCTTTTTGGGATTCAATCGGTCTAGGATACTAAGAATACTCTGTCTAAGTGTCGTACCCCTTACAATGCTGTCATCAATAACGACCAAATTATCAACAAATGGTTCGATGCTTCCATAAGTTACATCATATACGTGTGTAGCCAAATCGTTTCGACTGTTTCCCTCTGCTATAAAAGTACGTAATTTAATATCTTTAATTGCTACCTTTTCACTGCGAATACGCATAGACAAAATCTTTTTTAACTCTTCGTGATTAGGTAGATGCCCCAATAACTCTATTTGCTCTATTTTAAGTTTGTTGAGGTAGTTATCAAAGCCCTCTAACATCCCATAAAATGCCACTTCAGCTGTATTGGGTATAAATGAGAAAACGGTATGTTCCACATCATTATTCACCGCTTTTAAAATAGCAGGAACCAGTTTTTCACCCAGTTTCTTTCTCTCCTTATAAATATCCACATCACTGCCTCGACTAAAATAGATACGCTCAAAAGAGCAAGGTTTTACCTCTTTGACTGGGATAACCTGTTCCACGCGCATATCCCCTTTTTTACTCATCAATAGAGCTTGACCAGGAAGCAATTCATTAATAGAATCAACCGGTACATTTAACGCTGTCTGAATGACGGGGCGTTCTGAGGCAATCACCATGATCTCATCATCCTTATACCAAAATGCAGGACGAATACCCCAAGCATCACGCATTGCATAAGACTCACCACTACCTGTTATGCCACACATTACATAGCCCCCGTCCCAATCTTTGCTAGCTGTACGAAGTACATTTGCAAGGTCAATTCTATCTTCAATGCCATGGGTAATATCCATACCCTCTAACTTCTGCTCTTTACATTCACTAAAAAGTCGCTCTACCTCTTGGTCCAAGCGGTGTCCCAGCTGCTCCAATAGAATGTAGGTATCAGAATACTTACGTGGATGTTGCCCTTTAGAGGTGATACTTTCAAATATCTCGTCCACATTGGTCATATTGAAGTTACCGCACATGGCTAAATTTTTAGCACGCCAATTGTTGCGACGCAGAAACGGATGTACATAAGAAAGACCACTTTTACCTGTTGTAGAGTAACGTAAGTGGCCCATATATACCTCACCTGCAAAGGGGAGAAAACGCTTTGCATAATTTGCATCATGCAGTTGATCAGTTGGTAAATCCTTAAAATGGCTGTGTACTGTTCCAAATATTTCAGTTATCGCACCAGAGCCTAAAGCTCTTTCGCGAAACATATACTCTTCACCTGGATTGGCTTCTAGCTTAACACAAGCCAAGCCAGCACCTTCTTGCCCTCGGTTATGCTGCTTCTCCATCAGGAGGTATAATTTATTCAAACCATACATCCAAGTACCATATTTTTCTTGGTAATATTCCAATGGCTTTAATAATCGTACCATTGCAACTCCGCATTCATGCTTTAGTGGTTCCATGTGTATTTTCTACGTATATAGTGTAAATTAAAGAAGAGTTTATTGGGTCATTCTCATTTGTCGTTTTACTGAACTTTTCTCGTAAAGAGACAACGTATTTTGTCGTTTCAGCAGAACTTAAATCTAGACCATGTAAGAGAGAGTTGTGGGGATGTGAATGAGATTGCGCTTCGTTTGTAGCCCAGCGCATATAGGTAAGATTAAGAGTTGTGGGAATAGATTGCTCTTTGACCAAACATCCAAGTATAGAAACTCTTCTGTTGGCTTTATACAGATCCATTTTTCTCTTATTGCTATTTGAAAAAACGCCCATACTACCAGAACCTCTGTTAGTGAGAGATCTAATCTCTTCCATAAGAAATGGATAAGCACTTCGTTTTTCAATACAGCTTGTTACTCCGCACATAATAATATTTCGTTTTATTACATTCGAACACAAAGGTACAAATATCTGCCAACATACACACAAGAAAGCCTTAAATATTGAAATGCTTTTTTTATTTTACAGTATACATTCTATCTTTTCACATCCACAAGATGAGTTATCGTCCCAATCCTCCTCTCCCATAAACTTGGATTATTTGACCCTAAAAAGCCCTTACAGATAGCGAGGAGAGTCTCTCTCTTGATTCTTTTTTCATTTGCTTAATTAAGATAATCTAACTACATTTGTCAAAGACTCACTGGCTTAAATAAGTAAATGAACAGTTGCTGGCTAATGTTTTTTTACGACACTCAATAGAATAACTTATTTGCTCTCTATTAGATTCGATGATAGGAAGATCAAGCGACTTTCTAAAGGCATTAAGTTTAATCGGAGAACAATAATAATTTTAATCATTTCAATCCACATTACCTTTTCAACACAGAGGAGTGATTCGCCTCTAGACCATTACTGACTCTACAGAATCTCATCAGACTACCACAAAAAGTATCCTTTTCATAAAACGGGTTCGTTGTATCCCCAATTATCTCTTTAAAAGCACAAAGAATAAAATAAGATGCTACATATTACTCAACAATTTAGCACCAACCTTTGTTAGATACTATATCCTAAATTTGCAACAACCTATTTATGAGATTTATACTAATAATATTCACTGCATTGTCGATGATAACTTCGATAGATGCCCAAAAAAGAGAAACCATGAAAAAACTAACAGATGCAGAAAAATATGTGATGGAACAGAAGGGAACAGAAGCCCCTTTTAGTGGTAAATATAACGACTTCTATGAGAGTGGAACCTACAGCTGTAAAAAATGCGGTGCACCACTCTATCGCTCCTCCGACAAATTCGATTCAGGATGCGGATGGCCCTCTTTTGATGATGAAATCAAAGGAGCCATAAAGCACTCAATTGACCCAGATGGCAAGCGTATAGAGATCACTTGTACCAGATGTGGAGCACACTTGGGACACCTATTCGAAGGTGAAACTTTCACTCCCAAAAACATACGTCACTGCGTAAACTCGATCGCGTTGGAATTTACACCCACGCTACAACAAGAGATTGCCATCTTTGCAGGAGGCTGTTTTTGGGGTGTCGAGCACCTTATGCAGCAACAAGAGGGCATAGTAAGCGTAGAGTCGGGCTACACAGGGGGTCAAACAAAGAATCCTACCTACGAAGAGGTCTGCTCACACAACACTGGCCATGCTGAAGCGGTAAGAGTAACATTCAACCCCTCAAAGGTAGGGTACGAAACAGTAGCTAAACTCTTCTTCGAAATTCACGACCCAACTCAGCTCAATCGCCAAGGGCCAGACATCGGCGACCAATACCGCTCGGAGGTGTTCTACACCAATGAAAAACAAAAAGAGGTTACTGAGAAACTAATCCAACAGCTTCGTGCCAAGGGACTTGATGTAAAGACAGCTCTCACCAAATCCACCACCTTCTATCCAGCTGAGAACTATCACCAAGATTATTACCAAAAGAAGGGTACAGAACCCTATTGCCACATACGAATAAAAAGATTCTAACGATAGAGGCCGTTGAAAGTTTTTTCAACGGCCTCTATTTATGATTGCGGGAATAGTTTTGCACGCTCTCCTATTTCGAGAATTTCTCAAGAAACTTAAGCATTGAATACATCATCCCAATAGATACCAAACAAAGAATAGAGAACATAGCCCAAGTCATCCAAATTGGAATGTGTTCATAAGCTATTGCACCAATAAATAAGAGCTCATTGCCAACAGAAGTGGCTCCAAGCCAACCACCTTGCATCACTCCTTGATACTTTTTAGGTGAAACCTTCGAGACAAAAGACATCCCAAGAGGGCTAATAAAGAGCTCACCAAAGGCCAATAATAGGTAACAGCCAATTAGGAAGAATGGGGTAACTCTTAACTCCTCACTAAGGCTACCCATAGCTGTAACTTCACTTAATAGAGGTAAATGCAAAGAACCTAATGCCAAAACCACAAAAGCTAATGAAGTAAAACCAAGCCCTATTATCATCTTCTTTGGAGTTGAAGGTTCTAGATTACGTCTCTTCAACCATTGGAACATTTTCAAAACAATAGGTGTAATAAGTATCAAGAAGAAAGGTTCTAAAGATTGAAACTCCTCTACATGAATGTGGTGTCCCCCGAAGAAAACCTTTGTATAATCTTTAGCAAAAAGTGTTAGCGACAACCCATTTTGATGGAAAGCAAACCAGAAGAAAACCACTGAAGCAAAAACGCCTAAGAGAGCTAAAATTCTTTGCTTAGTTTCTTTGGAAGATAGCTCAACACAATCTGAAGAGGATGACTTCACAGTGGCATTCATCCTTGGTAAATTTGACTTTTTCTTAAGGAAAAGAGTCAGCGAAATTAACATCGCAATTACAGCAAAGGCGAAAGCAAAATTAAAGCCTTTTGTAAAAACATCTAAATAATCGTATGAAAAAGCGGTCAAGTCGGTAATAACTTTTCCCGATACTTGATTTGCTAGTTCTTGTAACTTAGTCACAGCCTCAGGCGTTATATTGGAATCAAGATACCTATTACAAAGCCCAGATAGCTCCTCATTGTGTCCTAGATTATTAATCCCTATCCAGTAGTTACGAGCCATAATTGCCACCATTGGCGCTAGTGTAGATCCAAGGCTAAGAAAGACATAGTATATAGTATATCCCTCATCCCTCAAATCTGCATACTCCTTATTATCATACATTTGACCAATAACAGCTTGGACATTTCCCTTAAACAATCCATTCCCAAATGCTATCGTAAAAAGGCTAATACAACACAGAATCAACGATAGAGTTGGATTTAACACGGGTGTTTGGGTTGGAATGGCAATGGAGATATAACCAGTTGCCATTAAAATGATACCCACAGTAATTGTTCCAACGAAATTTTTTGTCTTATCAGCTATCAAGCCTCCAACAAAAGCCAATACATAGGTTAAAAAATAGAATGTGGCATATACAAGGCCCGCTTCCGTACCTGTTAATCGAAACTTTGATTGAAGGAATAAGACGAGAACAGCCATCATAGTATAAAAACCAAAGCGTTCTCCCATTGTTGCGTAAGAGACACATAGTAGCCCCTTAGGATGTTTTTTAAACATGGTGTCGTTCATTTAAGTTAATACTGGTAAAATATTATTGCCAAACGAAAAAACGATACCTCTTTCATTGGCATAAACTCACTAACGATTAGCACTTGATATAATTAAAAAGGTGATGCTTTCTAGCATCGTTAATCTAGATTTATGATTTGTCTGTTTTAACTATTAAACGTATATTTCTTTTATTTTTGAATAAAATCTATTAATTGAATAAAAATACAATCTAATAAAGAATAACACAATCAACTCAATTAAAAAAACAGTTTTGGTGTTCTATCAAACAAATTAATTAATATAGTTACCGATACAAAGTGACATAATGATAATACTTTCTTTTTTAAAAAGCTAGTATTTGTCCGTTTTTTTGTATTTTTTAAATCAGCTTTAAAGAAATAACTCTAAGCGCAATGGTTTGTTAGTATTTTTTATTACTCATCTCTCCCATCGTTGTTTTTCAAACAATTACAGTTGACTTTATAGCCACCCGCCAGAAAATAGAATAAAAGATGGATATCAAACCTCTTTTTAACCGAATTCATACAATTCTGTTCGCTTTTAATCACAATAAGATGGTATCTAATGACTACTTTTGCAGCTGAATAAATTGAATGAATAAATATGGAAGAGTTAAAAGATTGCATTGATTTTGGTAAAGAAGATATTTCATCCCTATTTCGCAACATGTTATTACCTACCCTACTTGGAATGCTATGTTCAGCACTCTTTATTATTACGGATGGTATTTTTGTAGGATGGGGAATAGGCAGCAATGCATTGGCAGCAATTAACATTGTGGCACCTCTCTTTTTAATATCTACAGGTGTAGGATTGATGTTTGGCATGGGGGCATCGGTAGTGGCATCGGTCCATCTAGCAGCTGGAAAGATTAAGCTAGCACGTATCAATATGACACAAGCGATGTTGGTCTCATTCATACTCATTTCGATAATACTAACAATAGCCCTGATCTTCCCCGAAAGAACAGCCTACCTCTTTGGTAGCTCAGAGGCCTTGCTACCCATGGCTGTTAGCTACATTTATGGTTCCATCCCTTTCCTGGCCGTTGCAACCCTGCTGCAGATAACTGGCTTTTTTGTACGGCTAAGTGGAGCACCCAATTTTGCAATGGTCTGTTCCATCGTGGGGGCAATTATAAACATAGGACTAGACTATCTATTTATTTTTGAATTCAAATTGGGACTCATCGGTGCAGGTGTTGCTACAGGTATTGGAACAACTGTGGGCACAGTCATGATGCTAGTTTATCTATCCAAGAAGAGCAGTCTACTCCACTTTGTTGGCATTAAACTTTCAAAAAAAAGTATGAGATACACGCTACGAAATGTAATCTATATATGCAACTTAGGCTTCTCTTCCCTACTGTGTGAGGGTGCTATTGCGGTTATGATGATTTGTGGGAACTTTATATTTATGAGCTACATGGGTGAGAATGGAGTGGCTGCCTTCAGCATAGCGTGTTACTTTTTCCCCATTGTCTTTATGCTTTACACCTCAGTCGTTCAATCGGCTCAACCCATCATTAGCTACAATCATGGATTGAGGCATACCCACCGAGTAAGAGAGGCTTTTATCGTTGCCCTAAAGAGTGCCTTGGCTATGGGTACGGGAGTTGTTCTTATTACATTCTTCTTCAGCTCGCAAATAGTAAACCTCTTTATTGATAAAACCAATCCTGTTCACGAAATTGCAACCAAAGGGTTTCCCCTATTTGCTATTGGTTTTATCCCCTTTGCAGTCAATATGCTCTCCATTGGTTTTTACCAAAGTGTAGAGAACAGCAAACGATCCAATACGATTACTCTGTTTCGTGGATTTATTTTCATGATTCTCTCATTCATTGTAACCCCCCTATTACTAGGCGAAACAGGTGTTTGGTTGGCAGTACCCGTATCAGAAACAGTGACACTCTTTGTAGTAGGCTTCTTCTTTTTAAGGGGGAGAGGATAGGCAATAGTTTTCCCTGAGCCACAAGCATAAATAGCACTCTTCCTTCAAATAGTCCTACCGAAAACATTCTTGCCGCACGATAAAAAAAAGAGAACAAATCATTCTATCAAATGATTATTAATGGTCTGCTGAGATTCTTTGAAAAGGGGTTCCTCCCTCAAGAGATTGGTGAGGAACTTCAGGTAGTAAATCCATTGTTACCACGGCACCTCACACAAAGCAATCATTGGGATGGGTTGACTACCTCTTAGATGTCACTTTTTCCAAAGTAAGATTAAGCAATATCTACCACCGTAATACCCGCCCCACCAAACTGCACATGCTCATCTTGATAGTTCGAGACACCGGAAACTCCTGCCAAGTAATCGCGGATAAGCATACGCAAAATACCTGTACCCGTACCATGAAGAATACGCACTCGATTTACTCCCAACAAAATAGCATCGTCCACGAAATACATTACCGCTTGCAATGCATCGTTTCCACGCATACCCCGCACATCCAAATCTTGCTTGAAATGCAATCTCTTTTCGTACACCTGATCTTGCGTTTCGCTACTTACAAACGAAGATTTTGCTACCGTTGTAGCTGTTTTAGGTGCATCCGTGGCCTCGAGTCTATCTAATTTTACATTCGTTTTAATCATACCAAAAGCTACAATCGCACTCTTTCCACTCAAAGAGACCACCTCTCCCACTGTCGTTTGCCCCTTCATTTTAACACGGCTACCTACTACAATAGGCTTCACTTTAGGCACCACAACTGGAGTTGCAGCCACAGAGGCTCCATTCGAATGATCCTTCTTCTCCCTCTTGCGCTCCTGTTTTTGACGAAGACGTTCCATCTGCTGTGCGATATTCTCATCCACCTTCTCCTTATCGAGTTGACTAATCTGCTGTTTGAACTCATTCAGTTCATTACGAGCATCACGAGTTCGTTCTTTCTCAGCCTGTGCCTCCTTGATAGTTCGGATGGTATTTTCAATGCGCGCATTAGACTCTTGCAATACACGCTCTGCCTCTTGCTTGGCTGTTCGCAGAATCTCCTTGCGGCTCTTCTCCAACTCCTTCATCTCCGTTTCGTACTTCAGAATGGTATCTTCCATCTGCTTCTCACGCTTACGAATATTCTGACGTTTGCTCTCCCAATAACGCTTGTCACGCACAATATCTTGTAGATACTTATCGGCATTGATATACTCACTACCCACTATTTCAGAGGCATCAGCAATTACCTCCTCGGGCAATCCAATTTTACGTGCAATCTCTACTGCAAATGAGCTACCTGGATTTCCTATCTGCAGCTGAAAGAGTGCCTGCATGTGATGTCTATCATACAGCATAGCCCCATTGATAACCCCCTCATGATCTTCGGCAAAGTGTTTTAGATTTTGATAGTGCGTGGTAATCACTCCGAAAGTACCCTTCGTGTTGAATCGCTTCAATACTGCCTCAGCAATGGCACCCCCTATTTGCGGCTCTGTACCTCCTCCGAACTCATCAATCAAAATAAGGCTGCGTTCATCGCAATGACGCATCATATTTTTCATATTGGTAAGGTGAGACGAATAGGTACTTAGATCATCTTCGATAGATTGTTCATCCCCTATATCGATAAAGATACCTCCAAAAATCCCTGCACGACTCTGCTCATGCAACGGAATAGTCATACCACACTGCAACATATATTGAAGCAAACCTACCGTTTTAAGACAGACTGATTTTCCACCAGCATTGGGGCCTGAGATAATCAAAATGCGTTTCTCTCTAGTAAGCTCGATATCAAGCGGAACTACCTTTTTATTTTGTTTAGCCAATGAAAGCTGTAACAACGGGTGAATAGCCGTACGCCAAGCCAAGATCTCAGTAGCTTCGATGCTCGGTTTTATGGCATCTGTCAACAGTGCAAAATAGGCTTTGGCTCGTACAAAATCAATTTCTGCCAAGAACTCGTACGATTGCAAGATAAGTGGAATCTCTGGACGCAACCCTATGGAGAAGTTGGTTAGGATACGTATAATCTCTCTTCGCTCCTCCCCCTCTAACTCACGAATACGATTGTTAGCCTCTACCACCTCTGCCGGCTCGATAAAAACCGTCTTACCCGTGGCTGACTCATCATGTACAATCCCCTTTACTTTTCGTTTCAGCCCAGGAGCTACAGGAATCACCAATCGACCGTCGCGCATAGTGGGTGTTACATCCTTCTCGACATACCCCTCACTCTGCGCCCTCCTGAGAATAGAGTGCAAAGTGCGAGAGATAGAACTGGTTGTAGCTGCCAACTCTCTACGAATTTGCAACAGTTGATTCGAAGCATTGTCCTTTACCTTTCCATACTTATCGAGAATAGCATTGATCTGTGCGATGAAGGGGGGGAAAATCATCACATCGCCTGCCAAACGCTGCAAGGCTGGATAGGGAGTAGCCCCCTCTTCATTCTCTCGATGAAGAAAAGAGACAATGTCGCGAATGGTCTCTAACGAACGACGCAAATCGAACAGTTCGTGTTCATCCAAATACATACCCTCTATGCGTATTCGCTTAAGTGAATGGCGCACATCAAAGAAATATTGATCGGGAAAGCTATCCTCTCCTTGTATAATCTGTA
Source organism: Phocaeicola sp. (assembly GCA_051658485.1). Classification (GTDB taxonomy): domain Bacteria; phylum Bacteroidota; class Bacteroidia; order Bacteroidales; family Bacteroidaceae; genus Phocaeicola. The sequence continues at coordinate 390 of JBOFMR010000191.1, read as the reverse complement.
CAAATTCTACAACCTGATCCAAACGTTCATTGATATCGGCATAATCCTGCATAAAGTTCATCTCATCTACGCGTTCTTCGCCCAGAGGACTTAAGCATTTTTCTTTCAACAGGTGACGAATGGTATCAAAACCAATCTTATTCTCAAAGTTTTGAGGGTATATCATTGTGCTTTATTTGACTTTTTAATTCAAGTACAAAAATACAACTTGAAAATTTCTTAGCAAAAAAAGTGTGTTACTATTTGCGTAATTAAAATAAAGCCGTATCTTTGCATCGCTTTTGAAAGGAAGCACTCTTAGAAAGAGTTCTTGGAGAGATGGCAGAGTGATCGATTGCGGCGGTCTTGAAAACCGTTGAACTGAAAGGTTCCGGGGGTTTGAATCCCTCT
>JBOFMR010000190.1:0-1301 GCA_051658485.1 Phocaeicola sp. | reverse complement strand
CAATGGTACAGAACCAATCGAAGGAGGAGGTGCTTTTACTATTGCTGGGGATACCTTAAAAGTAAAATTGACTCAGATGACGGCAAACCAAACCTATACAGCCCAATTTGTAAGGGCGGGATCTAAAATTAGGTCTTCAAAACTAAAGTATACAGTGAGATTTTCTCCTACAGTAGGTGGTCGCGTGAGTTTGTCCAGCTATTATACTAATGAAGGTAATGAGGTTGTCTCTACTGCACTACCCGATCCTGGTTGTATGTTTGTTGGGTGGTTTGATTCAGCTGGTCAGGCAGTTTTGACTACCTCTAGTTCTGAAGATGTATATGTAGCAGGACGGAGTCTGCATGTTACAGTGTCTTCTTCGGTAGACAATAAACCATTCATTGCAAAATTTGCAAGAGCTGTATTGGATGAGCCGGATGGCAAAACCATACCCCGTATTGTCGTAGTAGGTGAAGGCGATGATGCAAAGCTTATGCTTTCAAAAAACAGGAAAACGAGAGGAGACCTTTTCCAATTCGGGTCAGTTATGGCATGGGATATCAGAAAAGTACAGGGAGGCGGATATAAGGTCGGGAGTGTTAAATTCAATCCATCAGATTTGGTAATTAAGGAATGGACTAAGAGTTGGAAAGTAGGAACTTCTTTCCCAGATAATACTGCAGAAAACATTAAAGCTGGTAAAGGTGATCCTTGCAGGCTTGTAGGTTTCACGGTTGCTCAGATAAAGGCTTTAACTGCTGCAGGTAGACCTGTAGACAATTATTCATGGCGTTTGCCTACGATGGAAGAAAACAAAGAGTTCATAAAAAAACATTCCTCGTTTTTCTGGTATAAACAATTAAATGGTATTTATTTTGGCCCAGATGCCACAAAAAACGGAACAGGTGGTGAATTCGTTTGTACTGAAGAAAATAAAATATATTCTATATACGGACAAGGCACAATTAATACCGATTGCTCTCGCTTTTGGTCGAGAAGTTTTTATAGAGGAGGAACAGGCAGTTCTTTACATGTGGCTTCTTCTAAGATTCTAGGTCCTGATATAAGGGCGGATATAGAATCCTATTTTTATGAGACCCTCCCCATACGTTGCGTCCAACAATAAATAGAGAACCTTAATGCTTACGTTCCATTTTGTTCTGCTTAGCTTCGCAAATTTTGTGTATTAAAGGGTGGTTTATCCATCCGTCGGGGTCTCGGGGTATCCTCTGAGCAAGTGCTTTTGTATTGTTGTTTCGTTAGCTAACTGCACTACAGAAGAGATCTTAAAAAAATATAGCAGAAGAGATGAATACATC
>JBOFMR010000189.1:0-59905 GCA_051658485.1 Phocaeicola sp. | reverse complement strand
TCTTTTTTTCTATAGTATAAGTACTTTTTTAGAGTCAATTTATTTTTGAATGATGCTAAAATGAGGCTTTTAAAAAGTTTCAAAAAGAGGATTCTATTGGTTTCAGCTCGTTAAGTAGTGTTTGCTGAATAGTATCAATAGACTATATATCAATATCGTATACTGATAGTTTTTAATTCTTTTACTAGGGGGGGATGCCAGATGTTAAATATTGAGAAAATAAAGTTAAACCACAGGAACCTGCTAACCATTGCTGCTGTTTATCCTTTTTTTGTAGGGTCTTTCTAAACTCGACAGTTGAACTCATCTAGGGAATAACCCTCTTGAGAAGATATAGAGAGGGTGTAGAATAGTAGTTTGTTACCAATGAAAAGGTATTGGTAACAAACTTTCTTACATTAAAAATAAGAGATGTAAATTGAGTATAAATCGGATCTTTGCTACCATAAGAACGAGTATTGCCTTTAAGGCTAGTAATGACCAAGGGTCATGAAAGAGGAAAGATTATTAAATAAAAGAATATAGATGGATATAATTGATGTGAATTTTGACTTCCGGCAAGACTCTAAATGTGGAGACCCCGATACAGATAGTCAAAGATTATATGACGCTCACAAAATATTATGGAATAAATCATTACCGTGTGGAAAGAATTTGGAATTGAAAATTATAGGAAACCATTATGGAAGATTTCTTATAAAAAATAACTTATGTGACAACTTTTCAAGCGACAGAATGTGCCCACATTTTGATGGGAAATATAATGGAAAACTTAATGGTTGGCTATCTGAAAAAGAAGCAGAAGAATTTCAATATAAAGTGCGGACAATTGGGGGACACATTGTTTTTCCTGCACACCGAAAAAATGGATTTACAATAAATCAAGCGAGGGGTGTAAACAGAAAAATATGTGATAGATTTGACCTGACTTTGGAATGTATTAGGCGTTTCTACCAAAATAAACCAAGTGTTCTAGATGAAACGCTTACGAGGTACAACGATTTCTTTGAATTATTCATAGACTTCAAAGGTTACGTTGACTTCTTTTTGTTGCAAGATTTTATAGATGAAAAAGGGCAGGTTAATTTTTTATTACCATTTGACAACTTCGAGCGTTCGCCTTTGCCACAAACAGCAGAAGAATATAAACTATACAAAATGAATACAATGCACCTTTTGAATTGCCGGAATAAGAGAATCGAAGAAAGTTTCTTAAATGATTAATTACTCACCAGCCTATGCCGTCTTATGATTTAGAGGCTCTTTCCGCCTTTTCCCAAGTTCCATCCTTCTTTCTATTTAGGTAGCTAATCCCTTTTAATACATTTAGATTCATAAACAAGAAGTAATAGGGGATATAGAGTAATTTGTGTCGAGTTCCACGCTTTGAAAGATAGGCTCCATATCCTGCTGCAAGGTAGAATAGTAGCTCTAATCCCAGCACTATAGCATAGAATAGTTTGCTTTCGGATGTAACTGCCAATATGCCATTTAAAGGGAATAGCAAAAAGAGTGCAAAAGGGGTAATCGACCACCTTAAAACCCGATGTGAAACATATTGGAAGGTGAAGATGCCATATTTAAATGGATTTAAAAGGGTACGTAGCCTATATATGGATTGCAATCCTCCTGCAGCGATGCGAATCTTACGTTTCTCCTCCTCTCTCATATTAGCCGATCCCTCCTCGGTTGCATAGGCTTTGTGACAATATGCAATTCGGTATCCTTTTTGTACAATGCGCATGGAGAGGATAAAATCATCCAATAAAGTATCTGTCGCCATTGTTTCAAATAAGTTTGTGCGAATGGCAAATAGCTCGCCCGCCGCTCCAGTAGTTGAGTATAACTCCGAATCCAGTTGCTTCAAAAAAGATTCGTATCTCCAGTAGATTCCCTCTCCACCTGCTGCCGCTTGCTCTTTATCCCTTGTTGCAATTCGTTTCTCACCTGCTACGCATCCCACCTCTTTCTCTTCGAAGCAATTTACGATTTCGATGATAGCCTCTCTGTTTAAAGCTGTATTGGCATCGGTAAAGATCACGAAAGGGGTCTTTATAAAATTCATACCTCTATTCATAGCAGCTGTCTTCCCTTTACGCTCGGGGCTAAATAGAACTTTTACATCAGGGTATGTGGCAAGTAATTTATTGGTATTGTCGTTGCTACCATCCGTTACCCAAACGAGGTGCAATCTATCTTTTGGGTAATTTAGGGCGTAACAGTTTGCCATTTTCTCTTTGACTACCTTCTCTTCATTAAAAGCAGTAATGAAGAGGGTGATGTGTGGCAACTCAGTTGTTCTCTGACTCTCTTTTTTGGGGCTTTTGAAAACTCTCTTTAGCTTTACTAAAAGCCAAAGGAGAAGGCCATACCCTACATATGTGTAGATAACTATGGCTAGTAAAATCCAAAAAAGTAGTTCTATTTTATTCATCTTGTTATTCTCTTAATATGGCAGTCATCTCTTTTGATACCCATTGTACCTTGAAACGTTTTTTGATAATATTCACTCCAAAATGGTTTACGATGACCAACCTTTTTTTATCAGTTAGTTCAATGATTCTTGATTTACGAGTAAAGTCGTCAACAACAATTGTTGTGCTATTTAGAGCACTTTAGGTTCTCTCTCTTGTTATGAAGTAGCTAGCATCGCACATCCTAATTATTTCTGAAAGGGTAGGATGTCGTTTTCTACTTTTCGCATAGGGAGTACCTTGTTTAAATAGATAGCATTGGTTCTTATTCATTGCTGAGTCCCCTTGTAAATGTCCACCATTGACTTTTTATCCCTTACAGAAGTCTTTTTGTGGTGTTAATCCTATTGATTTAAACATCTTATCAGAAGATATACAGATTCAAAGAAGCATCAGTATGGTGTTAATCTCTTTCAAAGACGATTTCTCACAAGTAGGCAATGGTACATCACGATCGAGTAGGCGGTGTTATTTTCTTTCAAGAAAGATTTTACACAAGTAGGCTTATTACTTAATTGCTGTTGGCTCTGATCATGGTTTCTTTATCAAATTCTCCTCTTGGTCTTTATACTTATCTTGCGAGGTGAAAAAGTTTTTACGCTCCTTGAGTACCTTACAGAACCTCTTTTTGAAGCTGTTAAAGAAAGAACCATCTTGTGCTACGGTACCATAACCAGTTACTGCCCTTGCTTTTCTGCTCCTTATAAAAGAGATCTTCCCCCATTTCTTCAAACCTAAAGCTAGTGAGCCATCTTCGCCTCTGATAATATCTGTTCGGATGCCAATATGTTTGGCTAAATCAGTTTGATAAGCAAAAACAAGTCCGCGTACAGTTAGTTCCGGGCGTTTGAATGAAAGAGCGAGCAGGTAGCAATCTCGCAGCAACTCATACACCTTTAGTCCTATCCAACTATGCTCTTTGTCGGGCATATAACTCCATAGTGAAGAGACACCAACTACGCCTTTTTTAGTTAAGGCATCTACCATTCTCTCTACGTACTGAGGCGGGTAGAGTGTGTCAGCATCAATGTTGATGTGGTATTTCCCCTTTGCTTTATTTAATCCACACGTGCGGGCATGTCCACAACTATGCTGGTATTCGGTATAATAGGGTATACCCACCGCTTGATATACTTCCGCTGTTCCATCCTTCGAATCATTATCTACTCCAATAATTTCTACCGGATATTTGCAGTGCATCTCACTGAGTGACCACAAGCATGCCAATAGACGTCTCTCTTCGTTGTATCCTATAACTGAAACTGTTACCAATGGGTCAAGACTTTGCAACGCTGCTAGCCTCTCCCTTGTTGCTGAGACTATTTCAGGTGAAGCCTCTTTGAAAGGTTTTTCGTATACCGTTAAATATTTTTTGTACCAACTCATCGATTATTCCTGTTGGGTTAATTTATAAAATAGAGCTTCCCACTCTTTACCAATTTTAGTAATGTGATATCTTTCAATATTCTTATGTGCTTGGGCACCAAACTGCTTACGTAATGTCTCATTTTCAATTAAAGTGATAATCCCTTTGGCCAACTCTTCTCTATTTCCATCCTCAATTAATAGCCCATCTTCGTTGTGACGAATAATTTCAGAGGGTCCATAGTGACAATTAAAAGCGACGCAAGGTATACCACATGCCATCGCTTCACAGAGTACCATGCCAAATCCTTCAAACCGAGAACTTAACACAAAAATAGAGTGTTTTACGAGCTCTTTTTCTATTTGCTCCGTGGGTGGGTAAAGTTTGCAATACGGTTCTATTCCGTACGATTCAATCTCTTTTCGTATATCAGGACCGTCGTCTCCATATATATGCAAAGTCCAATCAGGATGTTTCTCACAAACCTTTTTCCAAGCAGGAAAAAGCCTATCAAAACCTTTTTCATGACAGTATCTAGCAACAATAACTACGCTCTTTGCTGTGCAATCAGCCCTGCTTTCTATGTAAAAAGGCAAGGGGTTGCTAATGGTATCTATTTTGTGTAGGGCTATCTCCCTCCAAAGAGCTTGGTCACGTTTTGTCAATACCACAAAAAAATCTAACTTCTTTAAGGCTTGAAGAAGTTCTTTGTTCCAGATATATTGAATGAATTTGGTTATAATATTCCCTTTAGTCTCTCCATTTAGTTTACGGAACTCCTCTCTAATGATATGAATTTCGCCTATTTTTTTACTCCCATCCTCGATGTTGCATAGGAAATTAATCTCTCGGCGTAGCATAGAGACGGTTATGTCTGGTTTTAACTCGATGAGACATTTGGTTAATTTCTTTTTGTAATTACGCATCAATTTGCCATACAAGAGCGCTTTCTTCCAAAAAGGTTTCCCCCAAAGTTGTTCAAAATCTTCATTGAGATTGATTACTTCTACCTTCGATGAAAGTTCAAAGAATGGTTTTTTATTCGGTGCATCCGTCATGATGATGTAGACTTTATGCCCCAATACCTCTGCGAGATAGTTTGCCTTAATGGTTACAACTCGTTCCATTCCCCCATGTATGTAGAGGGATGGGATGCAATAGACAATTTTTAATTTGCTCATAACTTGATATTTCCCCCAATTGCCTCCAATGAAGAGTCGCTTAACGTTATCTGTCTTATTACTTGCTTCATCTGCTCCTTCCATGAAAGGTGAGAAATGGTATCTCTAATCTCTTTAGGAGTGAGTGTAGATTGTTTTATGAAGCGGATGAGATTCTCTATCTCAATTGCTGTTTCATCTGCTGGAGCTTTCAAAATATAAGGCATATTTTCGAAATCCTCATCTCGCTCTGAGTATATAAAAGAGATTCCTCTGGCAGCATATTCCCTGTTTTTAAGCGGTTTGATATACTCTATTCCTGTGCGGTGGCGTGCTAAACTGCCAATACCAAAATGGGCTTGGTCAAAGAGCTTATCCAATGCTTCTCCCGTTTGCTGACCATGAAAGATAACTCGATCTTGCAATTGATACTCTTTGATTAATTTGTCAAAGCCCACAGCTTGTGGTAAACCATACATTTCTCCATCTGCAACACCTCCTACGATGTGAAAATAGATTTGGTAAGGCTGAGGCTTTTGGTAGTATAGCCCCAATCCGTGAATCAGTCGATCATATCCGTGCCAATAGTGCACCTCTGCTACTCCTAGTAAATGTATCTCTTTAGGAGGATGTAAAATAGGGGTGCGCAGATGAAGTTCATCAAAATTGACCCCATTAGAAATAGGTATGGTGCGTTGCCCAAAGATTGTTTTATGGTTCGAAAAAGTGACAATGCCACTAAGTAGGGAGGCCAGTTTTTTGCGAAAAAGTTTATCGATGCATAGCTCTATCTTGCTGCTTAGTGGGCAACCATTGTATTCTTGGTCGTATGGATAGGTTGGAATCTCTAATACCGCTGGTATATTGGCATCTTTAAGTTTGCGAAAAAAATGGATGGTGAATGGAGTTGCATTGTGGAATGAGCGTGCATAGACGAGATCAATATCTAGCTGCTGAATGGTAGAAAAAAGTTTACTGTAGGAGCATCTTTTGTGTAGTGCACCCCATTTCCCTTTTCCATAGCGTGCTACAACTGTCTTATTAATGATACAGACACGTTCATTTGTCCCATCTATCTCATAGGAGGCAAGGTAAAGCTTGTGCCCATTTGCTTCCAGTCCATTTAATTGGCTAGCTATCTTTTTGCTTATTCCGCTTTTGAGTGAAAAGCCGTGATATACTAGGAATAAAATATTCATGACGATGGATTTAATGAGTGAAAGAGAGCTTCCCACTGTTTCATGATTGATTTCTCGCTGTAGCGTTCGCTATTGATTCGTGCTACTTTCCCCATCTCTTCTCTTTTTTCTCTATTTTCTATCAAGTAGCAGATAGCTTCACCCATCTTCTCTACATTACCATTTTCGATAAGGATCCCATCGACTTTGTTTTGAATGATTTCACTGGGTCCATGTGGGCAGTCAAATGATATGCAAGGCAATCCACAGCTCATGGCTTCTGTTAGTACCAACCCAAAACCCTCAAAGCGAGAACTCATTACATAGAAAGCATTTTCACTATACTTCTCGGAAATGTGCGAGGTAGGTGGGTGCAATGTAATTTGTTCTGTAAGATTCTCTTTGTTTATCTGTTTTTGTAACTCTTCATTCAACTCTCCCTCTCCATAGATGTTTAGCTTCCAATCACCGTGTAGCTTATGAACTTTTTTCCAAGACTCTATCAGTAGGTCATAGCCCTTTTGTTCAGTAAATCGGCCTACGCTGATAACCGAACTGCTCTCCCGTGTCTCTACATTTTTAGGAAGAATCGTAAGCGGGTTTGGGATAATTACCACTCTTTTTGAGTGCTTCCAATTCTCCTTTTCAGCTTTTGTAAGTACTACCAAAGCATCCAATTTGTCTATTTTCTCTTCCTGCTTCCTGCGCCAATAGTTTGCTGTTATTTTATAGATGCCTCCTCGTGCCTCTAGCAAATGAAAATTACGCATAAACTTTTTGGCTATATGTAGTTCACCTACCTTTTTACTCCCATCCGTAAGTGAGGTTAAAAAATCCATATCTCTTCCGAGTGTCGTGATTACAACATCTAAATGGAGTTCATTAAGCAGTGATTCTAATTGCACTTTGTACCTCTGCATCAGATATTTGTAGTAGAAAAATCGCAGATAGATGGGTAGTTTGTACTGAGTGTCAAAATTTATTCCTAGGTCAATGTGTTTAACCTTTGTGGATAGAGGGAATTTTGTAGGTTTTCCTGCTTGAGAATCGGTAATGAGATAGACTTCATAACCCATGTTTTCTGCCAGATAATTGGCTTTTTGGGTAATGACTTTATCTGCTCCTCCCATTGTTAGCAATGCAGTGTATAGATAGCCTATCTTCATCGTTGTTTGTTCTTCATAGATTTTTAAACCTAAACAAAGATAACAAAAAAAACTTAACGGAATATAATTATTCCTCTATTTTGCAAAGAATTTGGTGTGTGGAATTGCTTTTTCTGGAGAAAGATTCTTTTTATTGCTCTCCGATAAAACTTAAGGCCTTTAGAAAGTCACTTGATTTTCTAATACTCGAATCTAACAGAGAGCAAATAAGTTTCAATTTAGGCCCATTCTATTGAGCTTATCAAAAAGAGATTAGCTATCGAAAAGAGAAGCTCCTTTTTAAGGAGTCTCAATGATTTATTGATTATCAGGTAATCTAATGATGCGAGTAGATGCGTCGCTAATCAGTGAGTAGTTTTTTATAACTTCGGTCAATAGCCCAAGCCCCCAGAGGTGCAGTTATTAAAATGGAAAGTACGGCTATGGTTAATACCAAATCACCACAAGCCAACCCCATAGCTAGCGGTAGAGAGCCAATGGCTGCTTGTACGGTTGCCTTGGGTGTATAGGCTATCATACAAAAGAGACGTTCTTTGCGTGTGAGCGGACTTTTTAGTAAACTAACCCCTACACCTGCCATCCTAAAGAGGAGAATAGCTAGAATGAGAAGCAGAGCAACTGCCCCTGCAGAAAGGGCATAGTTGATATTTACGGTAGCACCTACCAATACAAATAGGAGTATTTCAGCACCTATCCATAGCTTTGAGAATTTGGGTGAAATGCGTTTGGCTAGTACTGGATGGCATCTGTTAATGGTAGCACCCAACGTCATTATGGCTAATAATCCCGACAGAGGGAGGTACTCTTTTAAAGAACTTTCTAGCGTAAGGAGGAGAAAAGATGCACTGATAAGAATCAATAACTTTACTGAGTCGCGCAAATGAAAGCGTTTGAAATAGATGGATAAAAGGTATCCTACTGCTATTCCCAATGCCAAACCGCTAGCTATTGACACGGGAATTTGGGTAAAACTTCCTGCGCTTAATTCGCCTCCCAATCCCAAAGTAGTAAAGGCAGTAAAGAGGACGATAACAAATACGTCATCTATGGAACCAGCTGCTATAATAAGTTGTGGGATACTCTTTTTTGTCCCTATCCGTTGTTCTATGAGGTGAAGCATTTTAGGTACAATAATGGCGGGAGAGACTGCTGCTACTACGCTTCCCAAGATGGCAGCTTCCAACAGAGTGATTCCCAAAAGGGGAGGAGCCAATAGCATTGTAGCACCTATTTCAAAGCAGGCAGGTAGAAAGCACATTAGCAGAGCAGGGCGACCTACACTCTTTAACTCCTTTATGTTCATAGCCAATCCTGCCCTCATTAGTATGATGACAAGAGCTATTTGTCTTAACTCTACAGAGATATTGAGTAGAGAAGAATCTAGGAGATTGGTGGCATATGGACCCAATAAAATACCTGTAGCAAGCATACCTAATAGAGTGGGTAGGTTGAGCTTTTGGAAGAGATATCCTAAGGCAAGTGCCAAAGTGAATAGGTAGGCGAGGCTAAGTAACATGTCGCAAAGTTACGCTTTCTGCCTCTTTTTATCAAGCTTGAATGAATGATTTTGTTTAGGTGCTGTTTTGAAAACTGATTCTTTCATCTTAATTGTTGTGGCTTCTTTTCTTTTTAATAGTTGAGCCACCTTTTCACTAGAACCATTTCTGCATATTATTGGTATGGTCTCATTTCTGTTTTCTGAATGGTGCAGTTGGTCTAAATGCAAATTATTAATGCATTTTAAACAGTTGTAAGTGGCTTGTTCTTATTGTTTTGTTCCATACATCCATCCGCTTAGTAGAAAGCAAAGAGCCGTCTTTTGACTCCAAAAAAACGAATGATTACCTCTCCGAAAATAACTGTTTGTTTCATCTCAAAGATGCGTTTGTTTGACTCCAAAGATGCGTAAGTTTCACCTAAAACAAACGCATGTTTGGAATAACCTCTTCTCTCTCCATTTTAACCTCATTTTCAGTCCGATAGTAAAGAGTAAAATAGAGAGCCATTCTGCAAATTAAACTCCCTTTCTTTATCTCTTTTTTTTCAAAAGTTACTCTTTCTTTTTGGAAAAGAGATAAGAAGAGAACCATCGCATTCAAAGAAAATAGTGACAATGGTTGCACCCTTGGGGGTAAAATGAATTAGAGCTGAATGTAAACGGTGTTTACCTTCAGCTCTAATCTCTCTTCACCACACTACTCGTATGGTTGATGCCAAATTTTTATTTCAGGGTTGTCTATTATCGATAACCATATACAGCACGCTCTCCCAATTCCTCTTCTATTCGGATGAGTTGATTGTATTTTGCCATGCGGTCACTTCGGCTTAATGATCCTGTTTTAATTTGTCCACTGTTGGTTGCCACAGCAATATCAGCTATTGTATCGTCTTCTGTTTCGCCCGAGCGATGAGAAGTAACGCTGGTATATCCATTGCGGTGTGCCAACTCTATGGCATCAAGTGTTTCGGTTAGTGTACCTATTTGATTAACCTTTATCAAGATAGAATTGGCACAGAACTCTTCAATTCCTCTTTTTAGGAATTTGACATTTGTGACAAACAAGTCATCTCCAACGAGTTGACATTTGTGTGCTAAACGTTCGGTTAACAGTTTCCATCCCTCCCAATCATTTTCTGCCATACCATCTTCTATCGAATCAATGGGGTATTGTTTAGCTAGTTTCTCTAGGTAATCTACCTGTTGGATAGCTGTACGCTTTTCTCCTTTGCTTCCTTCAAATTTGGTATAATCGTATACCCCTTGAGTGTAAAACTCGGAAGCCGCACAATCCAGTCCGATGGTTATATCTTTAAAAGGTTCGTAACCAGTTATCTCAATCGCTTTAAGTATGGAATTTAGTGCATCCTCTGTTCCCTCTAGCGTAGGTGCAAATCCCCCTTCATCACCTACTGCAGTGCTAAGTCCCCTTTTCTTTAGTACCCCTTTAAGTGCATGAAAGACCTCTGTTCCCATACGTACGGCCTCTTTCAATGATTTCGCACCTACGGGACGAATCATAAACTCTTGAAAGGCGATGGGTGCGTCAGAGTGTGATCCACCGTTTATGATGTTCATCATAGGTACAGGCATTACGTATGCATTGGTGCCACCGATGTATCGGTAAAGTGGGAGATCAAGATAGGCTGCCGCCGCTTTGGCCACAGCCAATGAAACACCAAGTATGGCATTGGCGCCCAATTCCGCTTTGGTTGGTGTTCCATCTAGTTGAATCATTTTCATATCGATGCCGCGTTGATCCGTTGCATTCATTCCAATGAGTACAGGTGCTATTTTTGTATGAATATTATTTATGGCCTGCAAAACTCCTTTTCCTCCGTATCGACTTTTATCTCCATCACGCAGCTCTATGGCTTCATTCTCGCCCGTTGAGGCTCCCGATGGTACGGATGCACGTCCCATATACCCAGATTCTAGCCATACCTCCACTTCCACAGTAGGGTTTCCACGTGAATCTAAAATCTCTCTCCCTTTGATTGATGCAATTTTCATAATTGTTTGGTATTAAAAGAGTAATTTATAAATGATTGTTTCTTATCAAGTTATAAGTAGAAAACAGTGGAGAATGATTTTTGTTGACTCTTTTATGCTACTATTGTTTTTTTTAGGGAATATACTTTTTTGTTTGAAGTCTATTTATTTTTTAAAAAGTGTAGTACTAAGTTAATTCTATAATCTTATATTTGTATTTCAAATAAGTAAGTGGATAGAAAAGATTGATCGTATTTAATCTTGAATAGCCCATCTAGGTTGTTATCAAAGATCAAATGAAAAGGGTTGTTCGATATCATCAAATGATAATCATTTACTTAGTAATCTATAATCTATATGAAAATAGCTATCGAAGCTCAGCGCATTTTTCGGAAGAATAAACACGGTATGGATTTTGTTGTGCTAGAATCGATACGCGAACTACAAAGAGTAGATAAGACCAATACCTACTACATCTTTGTCGGTCCAGGCCCAGATAAGTGTTTAGATTCCACCCCGAACTTTCATATCAAGGAGCTCAACTATTCCAATTACCTGTTTTGGGAGCAGTGGGCTTTGCCCCGAGCTGTTGCGCATTTAAAGCCCGATTTATTACACTGCACAAGCAATACTGCTCCTATGCTGGGTTCTACTCCATTGGTGCTTACATTGCATGATATCATATTTCTAGAAAAACGTGCTGGTAATAATAACTCTTGGTATCAAGCGTTAGGCTGGTATTATCGTAAGTTTGTGGTTCCTATGATTCTTCCTAAATGTAAGAGGGTTATTACTGTTTCTCAGTTTGAATTTAATAATATAGAGCAACGCCTTGACTTGAAAGAGGGGGTTTTACAAACCATATACAATGGGTATAATAGCCATTTCACGCAGATGACTCCAGACCCTAACATTGTTCAAAAATATATCAATAAGGGTGACTATTTACTCTTTTTGGGAAATACAGATCCTAAAAAAAATGCTGTAAGAGTACTTAAGGCTTACTCCATCTATCTACAACAATCATTGATTAAACGCCCTTTCTTAATTGGCGACTTGAAGGAGGAGTTTATTGATTCAATTTTGGAAAAGGAGGGTATTGAATTTATAAAACCCTATTTAGCCTTTCCAGGATATATTGACAATAAAGATTTAGTCCATTTATACAACGGTGCCTTTGCCTTTTTATACCCCTCTCTTCGTGAGAGTTTTGGAATTCCGATGTTAGAGGCAATGGCTTGCGGTACCCCTTTGATTGCTAGTAATAGCTCATCAATGCCCGAAATAGCGGGGGAGAGTGGTCTGTTGATTAACCCCTATAATGAAAAAGAGATAGCAAAAGCTTTGCTTGATTTAGAGAATGATTCGCAGTTTTATCAAACACAAATCTCTAATGGATTGGAGCGAGTTAAGAACTTTAGTTGGAAATATACAGCTGAAGAGTTATTGAAACTTTATCAGGCGATTGAATGATTGTTTTTTGCTTTGTAGGATGTGATTCTATTGAAAGGAGTGTGGATAGAAGTTTTTTATAATTGTTGCTGAATTTGATTGGAGATGCAGGTTGTTTTTAGTATTTTTGTCTATTAATGACAAAAATAAAGAATCAGCCCAAAGTGTCAGTTATTGTACCTGTTTACAATACCGCACCTTATCTTTGCGACGCAGTAGATAGCCTCTTGAGCCAATCACTGGAGGAGCTGGAAATTATTTTGGTGAACGATGGTTCAACTGATGAGAGTGGAACGATACTTCGAGAATATGCGGTGAAGGATAAGCGAATAAAGCTGGTTGAGCAAGAAAATAGAGGATTGTCCGAAGCGCGTAATGCGGGTATGCCGTATGTTACTGGCGAGTATCTCTACTACATGGATAGTGATGATGTGTTGGATACTCATTGTTTGCAAATGTGTTATGACTGTTGTGAAGCATCCTCTTTAGATTTTGTCTGTTTTGATGCACGAGCACTTCATGCAGATAAGGCGCTTGGTATGCAGAATTATGATCGTAGTAAAATCGTGCCAGCCAACTCTATTTATGAGGGTCAAGCGTTGTTTCAACTGTTAATCTCTAAGGGAGGGTTTAGGCCTTCTGTTTGGCTCCTTTTTGTTCGTTTCTCTTCTCTTACAAAACATTTTACGGGATTTTATCCAGGAATTTTGCACGAAGATCATCTATATTCTGTACCGCTTTTTCTCCATTCAAAGCGAGTAAGCTATTTGCCGCATCCCTTTTTCAATCGTCGTATTCGGCCTGATTCCATTATGGGGAAATGTTTTACAAATCGCAATATAGAGGGATACAAAATAACAACCCAAGAGCTGTTGAAGTTAGCGATTGATTATCCTCAATTCAACGCTGCAGTCAATATCTATTTAACTCAAATGCTTAATGCAGTGGTTTGGGAGGCACATAAACTTCCATGGGCAAGTAAAGTTTCACTCTTTGGTTGGTTGGTAAGATCGAAGTTAATAAAAAAAATAACGCTGCGTAATGTTGCAGTTCTTTGGTTGAAGAGTCATGAGTAGAGTAACGAAAAGTTTGAAAAATGCCAAGGTTAATTTACTGTTCTATTTCCTTTCGCTCTTCTTTGCTTTCTTCTCAAGAAAAATATTCTTAGATTGTTTGGGGGCAGAGTTTATAGGGCTTACAGGTACACTTGGGAACATTTTAGGATATCTAAATCTAGCTGAACTAGGTATAGGTACAGCCGTAAGCGTCTTTCTTTACAAACCTTTGGAGCAGAAAAATTACGAGAAGCTCAATGAACTAATCTCTCTCTTTGGCTATCTCTATCAGCAAATAGGTCTTGTTATCTTATGTTTTGGAGCGGTGGTTAGTCTATTCTTTCCCTTTATTTTTGCTCAAGTGGAGGGGGGACTTTTTATTGTCTATTTTGCTTTTTACTCCTATTTATTCTCTGTCCTGTTAGGCTATTTCTTAAATTACAAGCAATTACTTCTTACAGCGGATCAAAAGAACTATTTGGTTGCGGTCTATTTTCAATCGGCAGGATTTGTAAGAATAGCCTTACAGATAGCTTTGGCATACCATTACAAAAACCTCTATTTATTTGTAGCTGTTGAGACCCTTTTCAGTGTAATAGGCTGTCTAGTCTTAAATCGTAAAATCGATCGTGAGTACCCTTGGCTTCAATCTAGGAAATCTACAGGCAGGCAATTGTTAAAGCAATATCCTGAGATTCTTAAAAATACCAAGCGAGTTTTTATTCATAAGCTAAAAGATTTTTTATTAGGACGTAGTGATGAACTGTTTGTATTTGCTTTTGTATCACTGAAAATGGTAGCTTATTACGGTAATTATACCATGATTATTACTAAAATATCACTTCTTTTTCAATCCATGTTGGATGGTGTAAGTGCTGGTGTGGGGAATCTAGTGGCTGAGGGGAATAGGGAAAAGATGTTGACTGTTTTTTGGGAACTGATGGTGATTCGCCATTTTATAGCTGGGCTTCTTTGTTTCTCTATCTATTTTCTTTTAGAGCCTTTTATTACGCTCTGGTTGGGTAGTGAATATGTTCTTAGCCATTTCATCTTGATCCTGTTAGTTGCTTATCTTTATATTCAACAGAGTAGAGGTGCGGTGGATATGTTTAATCATGCACACGGGCTCTATGCCGATACTTGGTCGGCCTGGGTAGAGATGGTGCTTAATATTGGATTTACCCTGTTGCTTGCCTTTAAGTTTGAGATTGCTGGTATTTTGTTGGGTAAATTAATTAGTTTAACAGCCATTGTGATTTGGTGGAAGCCCTATTATCTCTTCAGGAACGGTTTTTTGCTTCCTATTTTAGGTTACTGGAACTACAATATTCGCTATTATATCATCTTTATTTTGTCATTTGGTGGGGCAGCTTGGCTTGGTTCTTTGTTGCCCATTGACCCTACAGAGAATTTTTTATCTTTGCTATTGTATGCTTGCAGCATGGTGGGGATTTATCTATTATTCAATATCCCTTTGCTTTATGTATGGGCAGCGGGAACTAAAAGTTGCTTTTTACGCTTTAAAAACTACCGCAAATGAGATATACTATCATTACTATAAATTTCAACAACTGCATAGGGCTAAAGCGCACCATGGAGAGTGTGTTCAATCAGACTTGTCGGGATTTCGAATATATAATTATCGATGGAGGTTCTACTGACGGTAGTATTGAAGTAATAAAATCCTATCAAGATAGGCTTGCTTATTGGGTTTCTGAACCGGATAAAGGAGTATACAATGCCATGAATAAGGGAATTGCTCACGCCAATGGAGATTATTTGAACTTTATGAATTCGGGAGATAGCTTTTATGCTGATACCGTTTTGGAACAGGTAAATGGTTATGATGGTGATATCTTGTCGGGAGATATTTTTCGATTGGATAGTGAGAGGGTGGTAAGGTATATCAAAAATCCCTCTTTTAAGGATTTATGTACCCCTGAATTTAATCATCAAGCTATGTTTCTAAAGCGTGTTTTGTTCCTAGAAGGTGGGTATGATGAGCAGTTGAAAATCGTTTCGGATTGGAAATTTGTTCTTTACAGTGTATTAAAAAAGAGTTCACTTTTTATTCCATTGGATATTATTGTAGCAAATTATGAGGCAGGGGGAATCAGTAACAATCCTCAGCTAGTAGAGCAGGAGCGAAAAGAGGTCTTGTCCGAGTTGCTTCATCCCATGATATTTGCTGATTATCTATTGCTCAACTCGATTCATTCGCCTCTTATTCATCTACTTCCAGAGTTATCTAAAACGACTCGCATGGAGAAAGTAATTGGCTGGTTGATTCGTACAGCCTTAAAAAAACGTAGTTTGATTAAAAGCTATTGTTCCATGATTTTCCCCAAAAAGAGGTTGTAAACTTTGCTGAATTCAACTTGCATTAAAACATACTGCCGATGCATTAGTCGCACGGTTGTTGAAGAAGTTCAAGATTTCATGGCTCACATGAGAAAGTTGGCCTCAAACAAAACTGGCTCAATAAAGATTCTTCAGTGAAGATTTGGTGAAGACTATTCCCCGCTCTATTCACCATAACCTATTGATTATTAGAGTGTGTGAAGAATTGAAGCTTTTTTCTCTCTTTCCTTTTAAGTAGAAGAGAGTTCCAGGCTCTCTAAAAGGGTAGCATACTAAAAAAGGGTTTGGTAAACAGACGACTGGTATTGCTAACTTTCTCTATTGGGAAATCAAGTGATTTTCTAAAGGCATTAAGTTTTATCGGGATATTAGTGAGTGGAAATATTTAATAGATAGATATTTCAATCTTTGTGAAATGGATGATGACTCATCTTTCCATGTTCCATGAAACTCATGTATGGCAACTGTATTATCAGTAATGAGGTAACTTTTACTAGGAAAGTCTTTTGCGCAGAAATAATCAATCTCATAGATCGTAATAGCACCATTGAGGCGGAGGTAATTTCGATTGTAATAAGCGGTTAGTAGCGCAGTGTTTTCAAGGTTGTTTAAAACTCCTTTGTTGTTTATAAATGGTTTCGTTTTGTAGGAGTCATAAAATTCATTGAGCCAGAATAAATTCTTCTCAGCGCCAATCACTGCAGAGCTTAATTTAAAGGGGTACTCTTTGCCTATGAAAGATGAATGTTTGAGGAAGGGTTCGTATCCCTTAACAAGTGTGACATCGGTATCCATATAGATTCCACCCTCTGTGATAAGGGCATAAAGCCGTGCGACATCGCTGACGAAGGCATATTTTTTTGTAGCATATGCTTCTCTTGTAAAGGTCAGCGCATTTATATCAAAATTATCTTCGTTCCACATTTTAAGTGTAAAATCAGGATTTAGCTCTTGCCATACTTTTATGTTCTTCTTCACGTTTTCAGGAAGAGGCTTTCTACCAAACCAGCAGTAGTGTATTATCTTTGGTATCATATTTATAGGTCGTTGATTCTTTTTCTATGTTTTATCTTTACAGCCATTTCTTTAGTGAAATGTTTCATCTTTTAGATCACCTTTGCTGGTACTCCCACAGCGACTGAATTGGCGGGAATGTCTTTAGTTACGACACTTCCTGCTCCAATAACAGAATGTTTTCCAATGGTAATGCCAGCCGTGAGGGTGCAATTGGCGCCAATCCAAACATCGTCTTCAATGGTAATAAGGTGAGTTGATACCCCTTGTTCATCGATGCGACAAGATAAATCTTTGTGGTTGTGATTCATTCCTGATACCACAACGCCTTGGGCTATATTGACATGATTGCCTATCTTTACTGGGCCAATGATTGTGTTGTGAAGCCCAATTCGTGTGTGGTGACCAATCTCTATCTCACCAATTGCATTGTTGATGCAGCAAAAGTCTTCTATCACTGAATAAGCCCCCAATGAACAAGGGTGGAAAGGGGTAATGTCTTTGCGTACACTACGGTAAATAACCGAGTGCTTACCTCGTTTGATAAAAAGGAATAGAAAGGGTTGTATCCACCAGTTGGGACGTGTTTTTACAGGGTGCATCAAAAATCGATAAACGATTCTTTTGAGCAATGGAGATTGTTTGATGTAACTTTTTAAACTCATAACATCTATCCGTGTTTGGTATGAATAAATTTCTTACTAGCCCCTTTAAGTCGAAAAAGGTTGAGAAGCATCATCCCTATAAATAGAGGCACTTGTTTGAGAGCATCGTAAAAGGGAGGATTTTTCATTGTTTTAGGGATGGCACTATAGAGTGTGAAAAGTAATAGGGTTAATAGCACCAACCATTTTATGGAGCGATGAGGTTCGATAAAGAGAGTCGTGAGTGCGATTGTACTGATTGTTGCTATCAGGATGCTTCGAGGTAAAATAGCTGATTGAATGGTTTTTACAACGTAATCCACATTGCCCGTAACTAAGGCTTTGGGCATTTGCTTGTACATCATTCCTAGTAACATAAATTGTGTAGCCAACCATCTTCTCCGCTGATTCTTTAGGTTATCTCTCTCCTCTACTTTTTCGTCTGTAAAAGTAATCTCTTCTGCATAATGAATACGAATGCGTTGGCGAAGTAGCATCTCTTCGAACTCTTTATCTTCACCTGCACTGTCTATTTGGGTAACATTTGTAGCGAACCAATTGTATTCAAATATCATACCTGATCCGATGAGGGCTGATGATAAGCCCAAACGTGTATGCCCCAATCGGAAGATGGTGTTGTTCATCTCTTCAATAGCGGCATCGAGTATAGCGGTAGGAGTGGTTAGGTTCTTGGCTTGTCTATGGGTTTGGAGAGCCGTACAAGGGGTATTGTTTAGATAGTTGTTGATGCTCGTCAAGTAGGTAGGGGGAGCGATATTGTCGGCATCCAATATAACAACGTAATCGTATTGGTTAGGTAGTTGGATGGTTATACTCTTCAAAGCATTGGCTTTGGAGCTCTCTCCTGGTGCAGGATGGGAAACATTCACCCCTTTTTCCTTGAGTTGCTGAATGGTATTCTCCTCCATCTGATCGGCTATTACATACAAATCAAAGTGCTCCTTGTTGTATGTTTGATTTTGAATAGCTACGACACTCTCTGCGATTACGCTCTCCTCTTTATAGGCTGGGATGAGTATGGCAAATCGATAATCTTGATTCTTTTTATCCTTTTTATCTCCATTTTTCCTCTTTTGCTTTTTAATAAAAGAGCATCCTGTAAAGAGTAGGAGGTAACCTACGCATAGGCTTAAATAGCCATATAAAATCCACTCAAGATAGAAGAAGAGAATCATCGTTTTATTTTCTTAGTAGGCATTAAAAAATAGAGTAGCATTTGAATAAAGAGTAGAGGATATCTTTTAATCGCTTTGTCAAATTTCTCATCTACCAAATAGTTGGGTGTAGCTACAGAGAGAGAAAAAATGTAAGTTAAATAGAGTACCCACCACTTGATGGAAAGTGTCCAGTCAATAAAGCAAAGAGTTATTCCAAAGAAGAAGACAACTCCAAAAAGAATGTGTCTAGGTATGGTTATCCATTGTAGAATACGATTGGCATAATCGAAATTTCCTTGAAATAGGCTAGGTATGAGGTTGCCAATATTTTTAAAAAGAGAGTGGTAGTGCATTTTAATCCATACTTTTCTTTGGTGGAAATAGCGTTTTTTCTCTCCTCTTTTGACTGTGTATACCAAGGCGTAATCTAGGTAGTCGATGTAGATGCAATCTCGTAAGAGTAGCGCTTCAATCTTTTTTTCATCTTCATAATTGCCCACTTCGTTTATGTTTTGTTTGAACCAATTGTATTCAAATGCCATACCTGACCCATTTAGTGTTGAAGATAGGTTTAGCATGGTGTGCCCAGCTCTGAAGATACTATTCTCTATTTCGTCAGAGATAGCCTCTAGTGTAGCAATTGATCCTGTAATCTCTTTTTTCAGGCGATGACACTGAATGGCATTTGATCCATTTGAGAAGGAGTTATTTATCTTCTCTAAGAAATCAGGAGCAGTCGTGTTGTCTGCATTTAGAATCAATGCAATGTCATACATATTATCGGGTAGGGCATGCATAGCAGCTTTTATAGCTCTTGTTTTGGTATGGGTTTTGAAATTTCCTTTGAGTAGTGTGATTGAGAAGTGGGTCAGTCTCTCGAGTGTTCTCTCTTTTAAATGGTCGGCTACCACAACGATTTCATAACAATCTACTGGGTACTCTTGCTGCAAGAGTGACTGTACGGTTTGAATTATGTACTCGTCATCTTTGTAAGTAGGGACAATAATGGCAAAGCGGTGTTTGATGGAAACCTTAGCACTCGCCTCCTTCTGTTTGACCATACCTGCTATGGCATAAATTAATAGGTAACTGACCGTAAATGTTGCCAGAGCAAAGAATAGGCTATCTATTAAATTAATCATCGATTTCTGTTTTTAATGTATATGAAAAAATCTTTAATACCTCTGCAGTATGCATCTCTTCTCTCTTTATCACCTTTCAGTGTGGCTATAATGGTGTTTTTACTCCAAACGATAGTTAGTTGATAGAGCAGTGCCAATAAATAGGTAGCTCCTTTTCGAAATCGATGGGTATAGATTAATCGGTTTCGTGTTAAGTAATAACATTTGAGTGGGCTATCCTTGCCTGTTGAACAACTCTCTTTATGAATTAGCTTGAATGTAGGATCATACCACAACTCATATCCTTGTTGTTTCATCTGGGTAGACCAATCTATCTCTTCATAATAGAGGAAATAAAATTCTGGCATATTCCCAACTTTCTCAACGACGCTTTTTTTGATGAGCATAGCTGCTCCATGTAGATAGGCTGTTTGTTGAGCGGGGTACTTTTCTATTTCCCTACTTCCTATACCGTTTGCATGGTTTCGTAATGTGATGGTAGATAGTTTGGTATATCCTGCAAATTGTATTGTTTGCTGCTCATCATTATTAAGTAGTAGGGGAGAAAGAGCTGCTATTCTTTCAGATTGTTCCAATCGTTTTAGAAAACTCAAAAGTTTATCTTCGACAAGCAATACATCATTGTTTATTAAAAAGAGATACTCACCTCTTGCAATCTCTATCCCTAGATTATTCCCCTTTGCAAAGCCTCCATTTTCTTTGCTCTCTATAAGAGTAATCATGGGGTAACTAGATGGTGGATAGCGATCGATAAGTTGTAAGAAATCGCCTGTGGGTGAGCCATTGTCTACTACAATAAGTTCATAACTTACCGATTTAATGACTCTTATCCATGATTCAATAAAGGCACAACTCTCTTGGTAGCCCTTGTAATTGACAGTAATAACTGATATTTTAGGGTTTTGGTGCATGCTCTTCACTGTATTGTTTATCAAAATAGGGACCTAGAAAGACCAAGGTTAGGGCGGTGTATACAATGGGCCCATTGGGGAATTGGAAAAAGATTTGATTGGCATACGATGCTACAAACAGTCCTACAACTCCGCAGAGTAAGGCAGTAAGTGGACCTCTTATCTCTGGATTCTTGATTTTGAAAAGTATAATAAAGCATCCCAATCCAAAAGCAAATAGATAGAGTGTGAGATAGATAGAGAGTCCTACGACTCCTGTTCGCATCCAAATATAGACCAAATCGGAGTCGGGTGCACAAGTGGATACAAAATAGAACTTATTGAGAGGTGAAATGTTTTCTCCACCTACTCCTATACCGATTCCAAAGGGGGCTTCGGACATGTAACTCTTTAGCGCACGTTGGTTCTCTAATCGTACATTCATAGAGGCATCATTGGAATCAAAGGCAGTTCGCATTCGTCGAATCATGGAGTTACTCTCTCCGATTGTTGTAAATTTTAAAGTGCCGATTAGAATGATAAATAGCAAAGAAGAGGCTATCGTAATCTTCCAATTTTTGGCCAATACAATAAAAAGAGCGAGACCTACAAAGGGAACGACAAGTGCGGATCGGGTACCAGAGATTAAAAAGCCATAGAAAGCTGCTGCAGATACAAACAGAGAGAAAAGGCGTATGGCTTTTTTCTTTTCGTAAATTGAGGCTAGGAAAAAGGTGATACAACTGAATCCCATGCTGCATCCATAATTGGCTGCATCAGTAAAGAAGGAGAAGTAGCGAATGCCTGAATGAATAAGGTGGGTATTGGCACCTCGGGTGGTTATCCATTGATACTCTACGGAGTCAAATCCAAATGTCTTTTGCATATATCCTTTGGCAGCTGCTAGTATGGAGAGAACTCCCCACAAGAGTAGAAAATAGCGAATAAAGGAGTAGTGTTTGGCATGAATGGCTACAATGATAGAGACAAGAAGGGGATAAAAAGCGATGGGGCGAACGGTTTTTAGCCACGCCTCGGGATGAATCTCTCCAGTTATGTTGTTGCCTATATTGATGATGCAGTAGAGTACCCAAATCAAAGAGAGGAGTGCATAACCATTCAATATATTGGAGAAGTGACCCTTGGACTGCAGTTGCTTAATCACCACAGTGGTTAAAACCAGTGAAAAAAGTAAATCAAAAAGATTTGTAATAGGAATGGGGAGATGGATATATCTGGTGATCCCCATGATAGAGTAGTTGAGCAGAAAAATACCAATTAAAAGAACAGAGAGGTTATTGATGGTAAAAAGGATAAAAAGAAAGGCAAAAGGAATCATAGCCAGTGCAATTCCTAAGGTATATCCATAGGAAATTGTACCGTATATAGAGAGAAGAATGGTAGCTAATGCGACGCTTAGAACTCCTCCTTTTTCCTCAATGGGTAACCTACTGATCATATTTATTGGTGATTTTCTTTGGCTGTTAAACCCAATTGTGAAAGTTTATAAAGCAAATTTCGAAAGAGAGTGTATGGCGGCAATTGCCCTACGAAGTCCGCTACTGCTTCTCGATCTGTTTGCATCAAGCAAATTTGTATTGGGTTTTCTTTGTTAATGCTCTCTACAAGGCGGTCGTAAGTTGATTGGTCAGTCGTTTTCCAAGTACGATTGGCACGGATAACCAAGATGTTAACAGCGGCAACATTTAATAGTTTAGGAAGAATGGGGTTGTTCTTTAAAGTAGGGTGTTCTACGATAATAATCTCTTTTTCGCTCACGTCGGGGCATAACTCCTCTAGGGTAGTTGCTTCGATATACTGGCTATCTTCACTTAAAAAATCTTCTTCATGGGCAATTCTCCTTACCTCTAATCCCATACTAGTCCAATAGTTTTCAAGTACTTTACCAAGTAATGATTTGCCATCTTTCTCTTCTGTGCTTAGTAGGTTGATGATTCGCCTCTCTTTCCCATTTAAGTGTGGGAGCAGCATGGTGCTAAGTTGTCTGACAGCCATCTGCTCAATGGCTTTGTTGTATCTACGATAGCGTAAAGAGCTCTCTTTGGGGAATGCACCTAGGACTTTGGCATGAGTCAAACGTTCGGTTCGAATCTTGTCTCGAAGAGTGTGGTCTAATATTTCAATAAGTAGGAAGTAGCCGATAATAAGTAGAAGCACACAGAAGATAGAGGCTAGAATGATCATTCGAGCATTGTTCGACGAAGAGGTTAATGGAAATAGTGGGGGGTTCATTATTTTGAGTGTCGCTGCTGTCATCTCTAGGTTTTTTTGTCTAAGGATGGCTTGATTGAGGGCTCCCATAATAGACATATAGTTGCTCTCTACGAACTCAATGTTTCGCTCTTTCCGATTTATAATGGCTCCAATGGGTGAAAAATAGAGAAAGTCTTGGTTCAGCTTTTCACGCATAATGTCTCTTGCCTCAATTTGAGCAAGGGTTTTTTCGCGTAAGATGATCTGCTCCAACCATTGTTGGACCAATAATTCAACGGGTATATTGTTAGTAGAAGCACTCTCTTCACTAATTTGTCTGACAATCTCTCCTAATTTATCTTCAGCAGATTCTAACTTCTCCTTCTCCTTTTCCAATTTATCATTATACTTCTCTCCAGGGAGAATTTGTATACTTGTGATATCTGCATTTATTTTTGTGATATCGTGTAGGTTCTCCAAAAACTGGCTGTTGCTACGAATCAACTTGGCTAAATCGCCCAATTTATATTCGTAGAAATCAATTAAGGATCGGCTAGTAGAGGTGTTGATAAGCAAATCATTGTCCATCATTTGATAGCTTGCGTCCATGATGGTGATTTGTTTGGTCTGTTCAGCATAATTGATAATGCGGTGTGCAATGTTGTAATCAATTAAGGAGTCTTCTGCTTCAACCAACTCTTTCCCCAATCTTGCCAACTCCTCTTGGAAGAATTTGATTACGTTGTTGGTTTCACCGTAACGCAATTCACGATACTGTTTCACAAACTCTTCATTAAGTATTTCCAAGGTGTTATAGGTAATCCCTGGATCATTGGCAGAGTATCCAATTTCAATTAGATCGCTGTACCCCAATTGAGCTACTTTGATGTTTTCAGAGAGTAATGCTACGCTGAAATAAGGGTGTGTATAGTTTAGCAATCCATAGACAAAGTTGTTAGCCGATGGGCGCTCGTAGTCAACTAGATTTTGGTACGTTTTCTCCTCGCTCTCTTTATCTATCAATGCTTTTACCTCTCGTGGTACAGAGCTATTAAGTTGTTGAAAGTGTTCAGCAGTGATGTAACTGCTGTTTCTTTCAGCATCTCCATGTACCAAACAGCGTGCTAGTAACTTAAGTGATACAATCTTTAGGGTTCGTTCGGTGGTAATAATGTTCATCAAGTTACTCATGTGAACCGAGGCATTCCTAGAATCGGAAGCCTCTACATTATATCCTGTAATAATACCTGTATAGATGGTTGTTTTTACGTCGTAGGTCTTTTCCATATTTCGGGTAAAGAACCAAACTAGAATCCCTGTTATGATGGGAGGGATAATCATCCACCATCGGATGCGATAGAAAAAACGAAAGATATACTTTAATAGTTCCATAAATCTATTTTTGAATGGATGTTGTTACAAAGGAGGTACGTGATAGTATCTCGAGCATAAGTAGCTGTTCGTGTATGGTGGCTTGAAGCATTACAAAGCTACTGTTGGCCTCATACTCTTTTCTTTTGGTCTCTGCAACAGCATCAATGGTGGCTCGTCTATTTTTGAACTCTTGTTCGATAGCTGCTGAGGCTCCTTTGTAAAGTGCTAAATACTCAGTAGAGCTTTTAAGGAGCTCTATGTTTGACTGAATTCTCACATAGAGTGTGATAATCTCTTTCTTTAATTGGTCAAAAGCTTGCTCTTTGGCTAAATCAGCCCTCTCTACTTCTATGCGTTGTCGCTTGACTCTTCCTGAGAGATCAAATATTCCTTCGATAGGAATATTAATTCCTCCCCCCACATTCCAATAGGTTTGTTCTATTCCGCTATATTGGTAAAAAACAGGGGTTATGACATCGGTCATGGTACCGTAATTGTCTGTGACTCCATACGAAATAGCTGCTCTGGCAGAGAAGTAGGTAAGCCAATGCTTTTTCTCTTTAGAGAGCAATCTTTTTTGCAGTTGTTTTTCCTTTTCTAAGATTTCGATGGTTGGGCTTTTTCTAGCATTCTCATAAAGTAGAGACAAAGGAGGTAATTGGAGTGTGTTTAAGTCCACAGTCGCTTTTACTTCTGAATTTTCATAGGCTGCTAACTCTTGTTGAGGTAGTGCATTGTTTTGTGCATTCCCATTTAAATGGCATAAGATAATGCATAAAAGGGGAATCAATAGATGGTTTTTCATAGAGAAATAAGCTTATACATTCTCTTTTTGGATGAAAGAGAATAGGGTCTTAAATAAGATTTTAATATCTAGCCAAAGGGAAAACTCTTTCCCGTATTTTATGTCTAGCTCTTTTCTTTCTTGTGCAGACATAGAGCCTGAATCTCCTCTTTTCTCTACCTGCCAAAGCCCAGTAAGCCCAGCAGGTGCTAAAAAGCGTTCGATGCTATCGTCATTGGTGAGTAATTCAGCTTCATACAGAGGAAGGGGTCTATTGCCTACAATGGACATATCTCCTTTTAATATATTAATTAGCTGCGGAAGCTCGTCAATGCTTAATTTACGTATGATTCTGCCCACTTTGGTAATGCGTGGATCATCCTTTATTTTAATAAAAGGATTTTCAGCCTCTTTTGCTTTTCCTGAGTTTGAGAGTTCCTCTTCAGAGAAGATAAAATCATCTGATATGAGCATTGCCTCTACATCAGCCGAATCCATATTTTCCAAATCAGCTAGTGAAAAAGAGGTTCCCGTTGTGGTTACATTCTCTTGTTCGGTTGGCGTATACTGATTTTGTTTGGAGAATTGATTTAGTTTTTTTTCAGCGCCCATATCCATCGATCGAAATTTGAGAAAATCAAAAATATGGTAGTTGCTTCCCACCCTTTTTGATTTATAAATGACGGGACCTTTACTCTCTAAACGAATGGCTAGGGCAGTTAGTGCAAAAATAGGCGATAGCAAGATAAGGAGTAGGGATGAAGAAAAGAGGTCAAAGATTCGTTTCCAAAGAGGAAGAATGAATAGCTGTTTTTGATCTTTCTGATTTGCTCGGTGTACATAGAGGAGTTGCTGCCTTTTTCTGATAACATCAAGCTTCAATTCAAAACCTTTTGCCTCAATATGTGGGGCGATGGTATCGTTGATGCCACACTCTAAATAGGTTTTTCTCTCTTCATCTGTTAGTTTTTCAGTGAGTAGTATAATATATCCCTGATAAAACTTCTTTCTGAATAATTGAATCTGATTTACAGTCTCAGATAGCTCGTTTTGTTCAAAAATGGCCACGATATTCTCTCTGATTTTTAGCTTTCGGCAGATGACCGTAGCATCTTTTAAGTTGGACGCATAAATCATAACGATACGGTCAATACCCACAAAACGATTTAAAAAAGTTTTGTTACTTCCGATGTAAAGCAGATTAATCATAGATTAGTCGATGATTTTTTTTATTCTAATTTTTAGTTCCATAGGGTTGAAAGGCTTAACGATGTAATCTTCTGCACCTACCTCTAGCAGTCTTACACGTTCGCTTGTACTGTCTTCACTACTAAGCATAACAACAGGTATTCTCTTAAAAAGTTCATTGCCTTTTATCCAATATAGAAAATCATCTCCTCTCATTTCAGGCATGCGAATGTCTGAGATGATTAAATCGGGGTTGTTTCCCTCTTGAAGCCACTTCATCCCTTGAACGCCATCAGGTACCCAAATGCAATCATATTCACTCATCAAATAGATGGATAGAACCTTTGCAATTGTTTCTTTATCATCTAGTATTAGAATCTTCTTTTTCATAAAAAGACATATATATATTAATATTCTTCAAAATAAACAAAAAAGTACTGTTTTTCCAATTTGAATCTTACTTTTTTTGAATATTTTTTTAGTTATTATAGATATGTCGATTTATACATTTACCAACAAGGTTGTCCCGTTAAAACTTTAGTCATCAGCAACTTTCATTCCAATCGCTGTTTTAAGGTAGTTTTAACGGGATATTAGTGAGAAAGCACAAATAAGCATTGATTTAATTCCGCTAGCGGAGATGCCTTTTTTAAAACGTTTTGCCTCCTTCTTTATTTTATCTTTCTTTGGTTTAGTGTTCTTTGGTATTTGCGTGCATTTTCACTGTGTTGTTTCAGTGTGGTAGCAAAGTTGTGTTTCCCTGACAAATCCTCTTTGGCACACATATATAAATAGTTGTGAGGCTCGTAATTAAGAACACTTTCAATTCCAATGATGGAGGGGATTCGTATAATACTTGGAGGTAGCCCTACGTATTTATAGGTGTTGTAGGGTGAATCAATTAGGAGATGTTTGTGAAGAATGCGTCTTAATGCGAAATCTTGCCAAGCGAATTTCACCGTTGGGTCTGCTTGTAACAACATTCCTTTCTTAAGGCGGTTTAGATACAATCCAGCTATGGTTGCTTTTTCGGGATTGTAAGCAGTCTCTTCCTCAACGATTGACGCCAATATCATAACCTCTTCGGGAGTTAAGTCTAACGCTTTAGCTTGTGCCAATCGTTTTTCGTTCCAAAAGCGATTGTATTCTTTTTTCATGCGCTCTACGAACTTTTCAGCTGTTGTATTCCAATATACTTCGTAGGTGTTAGGAATAAAAAGGGTGGCTACTGTTTTTTCTGTACACCCTAGGGAGGTGCAAAAAGCAGTATCAGTAATTAGTTGTGCTATTTCTACAGAATCCAACATGAGTTGTCGCGATACGCTTTGAATTAATTTATCGATTGTACGTGTACTGGGTACTGTTACTTTAACAGGTGTTTGGTAGCCCATTAGCAACCGTCTGTGTAACTTTTGCATATTATCTGTGGGGCTAATCGCATATTTCCCTGTCCTTATCTGTTCTGAATAGTTCGAATATTTAGATAAGTAGTCAAAACCTCTCATTGTCTTAGGATGTGCTACTGCTATTATTTTTGTTCGAACTGAGTCTATTGTATCATCTCTATCTATATAGATATAGCTGGTCTCTAGGTGTTGAAATGGGGAGATGAATAGGTCGTAATAAAGAATGATTCCCATACAACCAAGTGTAGTTACAGCCGAAGTTAGTAGGGTGATAAGTAGGTTGCGTCTCTTTTTATTCATTTTCTTTTAATATGATTGAGACTGCAAAGATAATAGGTTCTGTTGATGAAAATTCCATATTAAGTAGCTAATCCTTTTAAGAATGGATAGAAATCCTCTTTTGTACCCCTAAATGGTGTTTTTTGTCCACTATGAGAGGTTCTCTTTTCACTACTTTTGCCTTGACAAAAAGAGAAAATGAGATTTTAGAAACATATTAACTTTATTTTTTTACGGATATGAAGAATACACTTTTAGGGTTGGCACTGCTTTGTGCTATGCCTATGTATGCACAAACAAAAGCATCTGTTACCATCCATACTGATCAAGGTGGAGAGGTTATTAACAAAGAAATTTATGGACAATTTGCCGAGCACCTAGGGACTTGTATTTACGGGGGCTTGTGGGTAGGTGAAGATTCTACTATTCCTAATACGCAAGGTTATCGTACGGATGTATTGGAGGCTTTGAAGAGACTTAAAGTACCCGTGCTTCGTTGGCCGGGAGGTTGTTTTGCCGATGAGTATCATTGGACAGATGGGATAGGGCCTAAGGAGAATCGTCCACGTATGGTAAATAACAACTGGGGTGGTACGGTTGAAGATAACAGTTTTGGAACACATGAGTTCCTGAATCTTTGTGAATTATTAGATACTGAACCTTACATTAGTGGTAATGTCGGTAGTGGAACAGTAGAAGAGATGGCAAAGTGGGTGGAGTATATGACTTCAGAGCAAGGAAGCCCTATGGCCAAATTGCGTATGGAGAATGGTCGTGAAAAGCCTTGGAAAGTAAAATACTTTGGGGTAGGTAATGAAAGTTGGGGATGTGGTGGAAGTATGCGTCCTGAGTATTACGCTGATTTGTATCGCCGTTATTCCACTTATTGTCGCAATTATGATGGTAATAGACTCTACAAAATAGGTAGTGGTGCTAGTGATTACGATTACAATTGGACAGAAGTGTTGATGAAGAGAGCAGGTCAACAGATGGATGGACTCTCTTTGCACTACTACACCGTAACGGGGTGGGAAGGAAGCAAAGGTTCTGCTACTCAGTTCTCTGACGAAGATTACTATTGGACAGTAGGGAAATGTTTAGAGGTAGAAGAGGTATTACAAAAGCATATTGCCATTATGGATAAACATGATCCCAATAAAAAGGTAGGTTTATTACTTGATGAATGGGGAACTTGGTGGGACGAAGAGCCTGGAACAATTGGTGGTCACTTGTATCAACAAAATACATTGCGTGACGCTTTTGTAGCCTCTTTGAGTTTGGATATATTTCATAAATATACAGACCGCCTGAAAATGGCTAACATAGCACAGGTGGCTAACGTACTTCAATCCATGATTCTTACTGAAGGAGATAAAATGGTGCTTACTCCTTCTTATTATGTATTTGAGATGTACAAAGTTCATCAAGATGCGACACATCTTCCTTTGGAAATAAGTTGTGAAGAGAAGAGTGTGCGTGGAAATCGTTTGGTACCTATGGTTAGTGCTACAGCTTCTCGTAAGGGGAATGGTCCAATTCATATTTCGTTGTCGAATGTGGATTTAAATCACTCACAGGAGATAGAGATTAAACTTACAGATATAAAAGCTAAATCGGTAAGTGGTAGAATATTAACTTCGAAAACTGTGAAAGATTACAACAGTTTTGAAAAACCCGAAGTAGTGATACCTAAACTCTTCAAAGGAGCTAAAGTATCTAATGGTATTTTGAAAATAACGCTTCCAGCAAAGTCAATAGTAGCACTTGAGGTAAAATAAGTTTAGGATTGGTTTTTAAGTTGTGTGTATAGCCTCTCTGTCTGTTTGGATAGAGAGGCTATTTTTTTTTTGCCTCGATAAAAAAGCCTATTTTTACAGCTCTAATTTAAAAAACATGGATATTACTGCAATAAAAGAGTGTTACGCTTCCCACCCTCATACCCATTCTTTGGATGAGTTGTTTAAGGATGATACTATAAAAACACTCTACCTAAAGGGATTGCAAGCTTCGTCTGCACCACTTTTTCTCTCTAATTGGGTAGGCTCTGCTAGTCGCTCCTCTCTTATTATTCTCTCTGATGCCGAAGAGGCTGGTTATTTTTACCACGATTTAGTACAAACGAATGGCGAAGAGTCTGTTCTTTACTTTCCCTCTTCTTTTAGACGAGCCATTAAATATGGGCAGAAAGATGCAGCGAATGAAATACTTCGTACAGAGGTGTTGAGTAGAGTTCATCGAGGTGATGCTCTAACCATTATTACCTATCCTGATGCGCTTGCTGAATTAGTGGTTTCGCAAGAGGAATTGGTAAAGAATACGTTGCAACTGACAGTGGGAGAGGAAGTTGATATGCAATTTGTAGTCGATATGCTTACGCAGTATGGTTTCCAACAGGTCGATTATGTGTATGAACCTGGGCAATTTGCTCTGCGTGGAAGTCTTATTGATGTCTTTTCTTATGCTTCAGAACTACCTTATCGTGTCGATTTCTTTGGAGATGAGGTAGAGACGATTCGTTGCTTCAACATAGAGACACAGCTCTCTACCGATAGGCGTGAGCGGATATCTATAGTTCCTGAATTAGATAGGGAAAGCAGACAAGGGGTGATACGTAAAGTCTCTTTTTTATCCTTCCTACCTACTAATACATTACTTTTTATAAAAGATCTGTTTTGGGTACGCGAGGCTATTGAGAAGGCTGTTGATGAGGCACTTTCGCCACAAGCTACGGCTCTTCGTAAGACCAATGAGGTGGAGGATTGCTCTCTTCGTGTCTCTTTGAGTCTAACGGATGGAGAAAACTTCATGAAAGAGGTTCTTAATTTTTGTAGAGTGGAGTTTGGCAATAAACCCACAGGCACACCGCAAGCCACACTTACTTTTGATACAGCTATTCAGCCTATTTTTCATAAGAATTTTGACCTAGTGGGTAGTACATTGAGTGATTATGTAGCAAGAGGATACTCATTATATATATGTACGGATAGCGAAAAACAGGCAAAGCGTTTGGCTGCTATCTTTGAGGAGAGAGGAGATGCTATAACCTTTACCTACATAGATAAAACCATTCATGCAGGATTTGTAGATCACACATTGCATAGCTGTTTTTTTACCGACCATCAAATCTTTGATCGTTTTCACAAGTACAATCTTCGCAGTGACAAAGCACGTAGTGGAAAGGTTGCCCTTACTTTGAAAGAGCTCAATCTTTTTGAACCTGGCGATTATGTGGTACATATGGATCACGGGGTGGGACGATTTGCTGGATTGGTACGTATGCCTAATGGAAGTGCTACACAAGAGGTTATCAAATTGGTCTATCAGAATGAAGATGTAGTCTTTGTCTCTATTCACGCCTTGCATAAAATATCGAAATACAAGGGAAAAGAGGGGGAGGCACCTCGCGTCAATAAATTGGGGACAGGTGCTTGGGAGAAGCTGAAAGAGCGTACCAAAACAAAGATGAAAGATATAGCGCGTGACCTGATTAAACTCTATTCACAGCGCAAGCAGGAGAAAGGATTTTCTTACAGTCCCGACAGTTTTATGCAGACTGAACTAGAAGCTAGCTTTCTGTACGAAGATACTCCCGACCAACTGAAGGCTACACAAGATGTAAAGGGTGATATGGAGAGTGATAAACCGATGGACCGATTGGTTTGTGGCGATGTAGGATTTGGTAAGACAGAAGTGGCTATTCGTGCAGCTTTTAAGGCGGTGGCTGACAATAAACAGGTGGCTATTCTTGTTCCTACGACTGTATTGGCTTATCAGCACTACCGTACTTTTAGTGAGCGATTAAAGGATTTTCCTTGTAAAATAGACTATTTAAGTAGGGCACGAACTGCTAAGGAGAGCAGTCGCATCGTAAAAGAGTTGGCAGAAGGAAGTGTCAATATCGTTATTGGCACACATAAAATTATAGGTAAGAGCATTAAATTTAAAGATTTAGGGCTGCTTATTGTCGATGAAGAGCAGAAGTTTGGTGTGGGTGTAAAGGAGAAGCTTCGCCAAATAAAGGCAAATGTTGATACCTTAACGATGACTGCCACTCCCATTCCCCGTACGTTGCAATTCTCTTTAATGGGGGCACGTGACCTTTCGGTTATTCAAACACCTCCGCCCAATCGTTATCCCATTCAAACAGAGGTGCATACTTTTCAAGAGGAGGTTATTGTAGAGGCAATCAATTTTGAGATGAGTCGAAACGGTCAGGTCTTCTTTGTGAACAATCGCATACAAAACTTACCTGAGCTAAAAGCAATCATTGAAAGAAATATACCTGACTGTAGAGTTTGCATTGGCCACGGGCAAATGGAGCCTGAAAAGTTAGAAAAGATTATTCTTGATTTTGTGAACTATGATTATGATGTTTTATTGTCTACGACTATAATAGAGAGTGGCATTGACATTCCCAATGCCAATACCATCCTTATTAATCAAGCACAAAATTTCGGATTAAGTGATTTGCATCAGATGCGTGGACGAGTGGGTCGGAGCAATAAAAAGGCATTCTGTTACCTCTTGGCTCCACCTTTGGCATCGCTAACTCCTGAGGCGAGGCGCAGGTTGCAAGCCATTGAAAGTTTTAGTGATTTAGGTAGTGGCATTCATATTGCAATGCAAGATTTAGATATTCGGGGAGCTGGTAATATGTTGGGGGCAGAGCAGAGTGGATTCATTGCTGATTTGGGGTATGAAACCTATCAGAAGATACTAAATGAAGCGGTCAAAGAGCTGCGTGAGGATGAATTTGCAGAGCTTTATGCTGAAGAGAAAAGAGAGGATAAAGAGGGAGTAAGTGGTAGCAACTTCGTAGAGGAGTCTATCGTTGAAAGTGATTTAGAGTTGCTTTTCCCCAATGAATATATTCCAAGTAGCAGTGAACGAATGTTGCTCTATCGTGAATTAGACAATATGGAGAAAGAGGTGGATGTCTTTGACTTTGAGTTGCGTCTAAAGGATCGTTTTGGGAAATTACCCAAAGAGGCCAAAGAGTTGTTGCGTGTTGTCTCTTTGAGGCGTTTAACCAAACAGCTAGGTATAGAGCGTGTTGTTCTTAAATCAAGCAATATGACACTCTATTTTGTATCCAACTTAGAGAGCCCTTATTATCAAAGCGAGGCTTTTGGTAGAGTGTTGGCTTACATGAGTAGGTATCCGAGTCGCTGTAAGTTGCGCGAATTAAAAGGGAAGCGCAGCATGGTTATAAAGGATGTCAAGCGAGTAGAAGAGGCAGTTGCTGTTATGACTGAAATGGAGCTTGAGCAGCTGGGTTAGTATGCTCTAAAAGATAAAAAAAGGATATGCAATTGTTGCATATCCTTTTTTTATCTTTTAGAAATCCAAGATTAAGCTTTTGAAGCCTCTAGAGAAGCTTTTCTGAACTCTTTCATCAACTTTTCTAATTCCAAAGAAGTCTTGCGTGCACGAGTTCCTGCAGCTTTATTGCTTTTTTCGATTTGAAGTTGCGCATCAACCAAAAGTGTTTCGTTCAACTCTTGGATTTTTTCAATCAATTCTTTCATATTGTTTTCTTATTAAAATTGTTAAATCGTTTCAAATATAATTCCTTTTTTTTTTAAGACAATGTGTTGATGTTTTTTTTTTGATGAAAATTCATTTTTTTACAACATAGGGGCATAAAAAGGGGATGTTTCATTCGTAATAGCACCATTCAATGGTTACTATCACCTATTTTTTTTGTGCTACAGGGTTGTAACACGGTTTCTTTGACTTCGCTTCAATTGTTATAGAAAGGCTTTCTTTTTGTGTTTTATTTAGAAAAAAAGCCATATGCAAAAGTTCGTGGATTCGTATCCGTAGTTGAGGTAGCGAATTTCTCTATCAAAGATTGTGAAGGAGTAGCACTCTTTTTATTTTCGGATCAAGGTTTGTTTGTTCCCTACTGTGTAATGATTCTACCCATTGATAGAGGGAAAAGTAATAACCTGTGCTCTGGGAAATTAGTTCATTTGAGAAACTTTAGGTTATCACTTAATGTCTGGTGATACTTTTTGAGTAAAAACAACTGAGGCATATCTATTTCCAATGCGTACCCAATCGGTTAATTCTCCTGACTCCTTAAAGCCACAGCGTGAGAATAACTTTCTGCAAGCTGAGTTGCTAGTATGAACATAGGCATAAAGTTGATGCATACCTAGTCTATGAAAGGCATGTTCCTCTATTAATTCAAGTGCTACGGTTGCTACTCCCTCTTTTCGGTAGTTGCCATCAATGAGAATTCCTACCTCTGCACGGTTATGCATCGGGTCAAAATTGGTAAGATCGATGATTCCTACCACGATGTTATCGCTATCCTCAATTAATAGGCGAAGCTGTTTATCCTCGAATATATTGTTGCTGTTATGAGCTAAATATTGCTTCATCTGATAGCGTGAGTAGGGACCTGTAGCCTCACTACCTATTCCCCATTCGGCTATTTCATTTTCAAATCTTAGCAAGTAAACCAAGTCTTCGGGTTCAGGTGCTCGTAATTTGTACCCCTCTTTTTGCATCAAAAGTGCCATTAGATGGATTCCTCCTCTTTAATTATATCCAACTCCTCTTGCATCCGTTTGCGACTTGGTATGCAAAAAAGTGAAGCAGTGAGTACCATACTTCCACAAAGCAATCCTATGTTGTCTTGGGTGAGGTAGTAACTAGATAGATTTACTAACAGTGCGACAAGTAGTAGAGCGATTCTAATTTCGCTCCAACGGCGATAACTTTTTAATGCATCGGCTAAATGAAGCTGTCTTATTTGTTTCACTAAAGAAAAAGAGAACATACGTAAAGAGATAGGAATGAGTGCTACTGTGAGCAAAATTGCTGCAGTTTGCAATAGATAGGTCGATTGTGCATCGCCTACATAACCTCCTTCAATGAGTATGCCGCACTCATACAAGGCAACTAATAGGAGGGCTAAGAGCCAAAAAAGCAGATATTCAACTTGTAAAATTCGTACCAATCGGTTCATTTTAGTTTCCATTTTTATTTGTTTTAATAAGGTTCTTTTTTAGTTTGGATTGTTTATGCTGATCAGTCAGACGTCACTGTGATCTGTTTACAGCTAATTATTGAAACGCACCTATTCATTCATTTATCCTTTGTTGGTTAGATATGTAGACTCTTACGTGGAATATAGTATGAATTATTCTCTCTCTGAAGAGAGATGTGGGAACGGTAGATAATCTTTCGTAGAAATAGTATGAATCATTCACTCTACGTAATGACTAAAAAACGATGCGATGCCTTTACTATTTATAACAAACCCCATGCAGATATTCCCGCACGAAGCAATTATTTTGTTGGTTACCTATATCGCTCCTGAAAAGGGGGTTCGATTTACAATTGATCGTCCCAATGTTATTTCATCGGTGTATTCTAACTCATCGCCTATTGATATTCCACGGGCTATAACGCTCAGCTTTACATCCCAATCGGCTAGTTTTCGTGAGATGAAGAAGTTTGTTGTATCTCCCTCCATCGTAGAACTTAGTGCCAATATCACCTCTTTTACCTCCCCACTCTTGATGCGTTCTGTTAGACTTCCTATCTCCAAGTTGGAAGGTCCTATGCCATCCATTGGTGAAATGACTCCTCCCAAAACGTGATAGAGTCCTCTGAACTGTTGTGTTCCTTCTACTGCCATCACATCACGGATGGTTTCTACTACACAAACGGTGGAACGATCGCGCATTGGGTTGGCACAGATTTGGCAAATCTCCGTATCGGATATGTTGTGGCATATCTTGCAATATTTAACCTCTTGTTTAAGTGTTATGATGGAGCCTCCGAAGGACTCTACAGATGAAACCTCTTGGCGTAATAGGTGTAGTACCAATCGCATGGCTGTTTTACGACCTATTCCTGGAAGTTTGGCAAATTCGCCCACGGCTTTCTCTAATAAAGCGGATGGATATTGTTGATTCATTTTTTGTTAAACCTAATTGTGTATGTGCTACAAAGATACTTACTTTCAGGCTAAAAAAAGAGGGTTTCTTTTTTTTAGTTAAGTTGGTCAAACGTTTTGTGAGAAGGAGAGGGAGTACTTCCTCTATTTTATAGCGGTGCAACTCTCTTTTTAATAAAAATGATATTGCTAAAAGGGCGGAAGTGCAGCAATACGGATCTTTTGAATAGAGGACGTTGCGATGTCCCTTTTGAAATTGACAATGGGGAAAAGTGGGATTTCAAGAAGAGATAATCAATTTTTTGATCCTATTTGGCTGTCGAAAGAGCCCCTTTTTAGGGTGTAAAATCTTTGCCAAAAAGATGCGTATGTTTTGTTAGAAACAAAGGCATCTTTTATCCAAAACATGCGTATGTTTCTAACAAAATAAACGTATGTTTTTCCCAAAAGCGAATGGACTCTCTCTCATAAGTTTATTATGACTGTTCGGTGGAAAAGAGAGTAAATCTTTATACTCCCTGATAATCAATGGTTTGATGAGGCTTCTTAAAGGGGAATTTGTCATTTTGCGAGCTATTTTTTTTGATAAACTCTATAGAATAGAGCTCAATTGAAGCTGATTTGCTTTCTGAACGATTCGATATATGGGAAATTCAAATGATTTTTAAAAAGGCATTGAATTTTATCGGAGAGCAATGTGAGTTTATAAGATCCATTCTGTTTCTTGGGATTCTATTTATTGAATGTTTGTAGATAAATCCATCGTTGTGGCTCTTTGTTATGCTCACCGGGGTGTAAAATCGTTTGCTATGGGCGTGATACTTCAAAAAAGAATGCAACCTTAAAGGTACAATCGCTCTTTACTTTAACACTTTTTTTTAAAAGAAGCACTATATTTGCAAGGATAACCTCATTCATAGGATGTGAAAGGGGAGCATTGTGGGAAAGATTTACGACTAACTTTGGTGGATAGGTAGATTTTCGTGTCATGAATAGTTATACATAGGTAGTTAGATTTTGCTCTTGAGAATCTAGATAGAGTACTTGGATATACTGAAATAGGGAGCTACTATCTGTGCGAAACATAAATATAGATAATAATGCAAAGTGTATATTTAAGAAAAAGAGGCGGGTAATCCGACCAACGGGGAGAGTTTCTCCCATCTTTTTTCAGTGAGTTCCATTTCTCTATTGCCTTAAAGAGGCTCTTCTAATTCCTTATAACCGATGAATTCTATTTTTGTACTTCTTATTGTTCTTCTCTATTTTGCTTTGCTACTATTGGTCTCAAAGCTTACGGGTAGTCAAGCAACAAACGATGCCTTTTTTAGAGGTAGTCGTACTTCACCTTGGTATATTGTCTCTTTCGGGATGATAGGTACTTCACTCTCAGGAGTCACTTTTGTGTCAGTGCCTGGTATGGTTCGTACATTTGATATGACCTATATGCAGACGTGTTTGGGCTTTTTTGTGGGCTACATTGTGATTGCTCATCTTTTATTACCACTCTATTACCGGCTCAATCTTACTTCAATTTATAGCTATTTGGGAAGTCGAATAGGTCGGTCGTCCTACAAGACGGGAGCCTCTTTTTTCTTCTTGTCTAAGATGTTGGGTGCGGCAGCTCGTCTTTATTTGGTCTGTTTGATTCTACAGAACTTTTTCTTTGATTCTTTAAACATTCCTTTTGAGATAACGGTTATAGTTCTGGTTATGTTGATGTGGCTTTATACGCAGCGGAGTGGTATCCGTACCATTGTGTGGACCGATAGCTTACAAACACTTTGTTTGTTGTTGGCTTTGGGGCTAATTGTTTATGAGGTAATAGACCAGTTGGATGTAACGTTGTTGGGTGCGTGGCAGCTTATTCGTGAATCGTCATACGGTCGCATATTTGTTTTTGATGATTGGCACACTACGCAAAACTTTACCAAACAGTTCTTAAGTGGTATCTTTATCTCCATCGTAATGACTGGATTGGATCAAGATATGATGCAAAAGAACCTCTCTTGTCGCAACTTGCGTGAGGCGCAAAAGAATATGTACTGTTATGGACTATCTTTTCTTCCAGTAAACTTTCTTTTTCTCTCTTTGGGTGTTTTGCTTGTGGTTTTAGCTGCTCATATGAATTTGTCGCTTCCGTCTGCAGGTGATGAGGTATTGCCCTTCTTGGCAGCCAATGGTTATTTAGGTTTCAGTGTACTGATACTGTTTACCATTGGTATCATTTCTGCTGCCTTCTCGAGTGCCGATTCTGCTTTGACAGCCCTTACAACTACAGCTTGTATTGATTTGCTTCAAATAGACAAACTGTCTGAGGCAGAATCTCAAAAAAGAAGAAGACAGGTGCATCTGTTCCTGTCACTACTTTTTATAGTAACTATATTAATCTTTAAAGTAGTAAATAGTAGCAGTGTTATTAATACCATCTTCACTTTGGCCTCTTATACCTATGGTCCTCTTTTGGGTCTTTTTGCATTTGGTCTATTTACCTCTTTGCAGCCTCGCGATCGTTGGGTGCCGTGGGTTGCTATTATTTCCCCTATGTTTTGTTGGGGATTGGATTATTTACTTTCTACCTCAATGAATTATAAAATAGGGTATGAGATGCTACTATTTAATGGATTTCTTACCTTTGTAGGGTTGTGTTGTTTAAGTATAAAAAATAAAAAGAGAAAAAATGGATATACGTAGTGCCGAATTTATTATGAGTAACACCCAGGTGAGCAAGTGCCCGCCTAGCGATTTACCTGAGTATGCTTTTATAGGTCGCTCCAATGTAGGAAAGTCAAGCCTAATCAATATGTTGACTAAAAAGTCTAAATTAGCAATGACCTCTTCTACTCCTGGAAAGACTTTGCTAATCAATCACTTTTTAATAAATGAGGATTGGTATTTGGTCGACTTACCTGGTTATGGTTATGCTATGCGTGGAAAAAAGATGATGGAGAAGATTAAGGAGTTGATCGAAAACTACATCTTAGAGCGTGAGCAGATGACCTCGCTTTTTGTTTTAATTGATTGTCGTCTTGAACCTCAGAAGATAGATCTTGAGTTTATGGAGTGGTTGGGCGAAAACGGTATCCCTTTTGCCATCATATTTACGAAGGCTGACAAACTAACTGGAGGGCGTGCCAAGGATAATGTAAATAAATATTTGGACAAGCTCAAAGAGCAGTGGGAAGAGATTCCTCCTTATTTCCTCTCTTCTGCTGAAAAGAAGTTGGGGCGTAATGAAGTTCTTGATTATATAGAAGCGACTAATAAAATGGTGAATGAAGTAAAATAGTCTTTTTACTCCACTCAGTCGTGTAGTACTGTTTAGCCTCACTTTTATCTGGTCTAACTTAAATAAGACCAGATAAAAGTGAGGCTAAATTAGTTTAAGTTTCAGTGTGGATGGTCCAAATGTTCAAACTCGACAAATTCTAAATCATTCTTTTTTAATTATTACTGTCCGATAAGACTTAATGCCTTTAGAAAATCACTTGATTTTCCTATATATAGAATCTATTGGAGAGTAAATAAGCTTCAATTTAGGTCTATTCCGTTGAGTTTCTTACAAAATCATTAGCCAATGAAAAAAACAAGCCCCTTTTTAAGGAATCGCAGCAACATATTGATTATCAGATAATATAATGACTCGTGCCATTTTTTACCGGACAGCAATATTTTTTAATCTGCAGAACCAATCAAATCATTAAGACTGTTTTCTGATTGGTAGGTATCGTCCCATCGAGAGAGCTCTTATTTATTACTTAAGTAGTAAATAAACCTCTCTCGATGGGTTTGGATGAAATTGTTTACTCTTTAGCAGCTACTTAAGGTTGGCTTATCTTAGGGATAGTACCTCTTACTGAGGTTGCTATTAGAGTAAAATCGTATTGTTGATATTCAATTTAAAACTCATATCTAACACTTTAGCTGCCTTTGTGCAGAGTAGCATCCGTTGTAGAAAGATTTCGAAGTAGTCTGTAACGCTACATATTTTTGTATCTACGGTAAGTACCAATGTGATGGTTTTTTGTTCTGTATTTATGTCAACTTCAGTCTTCTCAGCAGCATAGTTCACGCGGTCGTGTATGTCTGATTCAATCGTTTTCTTATTGCGTACCCTACTGCGTCTTACATCCATTTTATCTGCCAAGATGAGTGCAGCAGCTACCTCATTGACAGGGAATGCCGTACTTTCATCGTGATTACCAATGGCAGTGACAACCGTTGCGGTATCTTTTGGCTCGAATCCCATTTTGTCAAGAATACGAAAAGCCATAATAGCACCGCTTTGTGCGTGGTCATTTCTATTAATCACATTGCCTATGTCATGCATATAAGCAGCAATTTCCGCCAAAGTAATGGTTCTTTTATCGTAATTCAAACTTGTTAAGATGCGCTTTGCTGTATCTGCGCATTTTGTGCAATGCGCAAATCCATGTTCGGTATATCCAAGTGCTTTGAGTGATTCGTCAGCCTGTTTGATGTAGGTGCGAATCTCTTCCGATTTCTTTATTTCTTCAAATAGAATGGGCATAATTTAGGTTTTAGCTTATTAAAATATTACCTCTTACAGAGTCGTTTTGCTATCATTGAGCCACCTTCTCTTCTATTAGCTAGTATGCAAAAGAGGTGTCTGAAGGATACAAAGACCCTTTCAGCAAAGTTAATCAAATATTAGAGTC
The DNA here is from genome assembly GCA_051658485.1 of Phocaeicola sp. Lineage (GTDB taxonomy): Bacteria > Bacteroidota > Bacteroidia > Bacteroidales > Bacteroidaceae > Phocaeicola. The sequence goes on along the minus strand of JBOFMR010000189.1, from coordinate 19,496 downwards.
AAAAGAGATTGGCTTACGAATAAATAACGATTTCTTTGGTAGGTATAAACTCTTTTATGCTTTGGTGGTTGTTCATGCGACGATTTTGATTCTGTAATGTATTGTGTGGACATCCCTTATGGTACTTCACGTGTAGCGTCTCTTATTTATCTATCGATTAATCTCTATTAAGGCTATAAACAAATCTCTGGGATGGCGTATAACAGTTGCACGAGTAGAGCTTTTACGCGGATAGAATGAACTTTTCTATCCCCATTTAAACTCTGTTATTGGTTAAAAGTATGGAACGTTGAGTAGGATGAATTTGCTCCCCGATTCATTCTGTAGTTTACTCTCTTCTGAGTTGATTTAAATTTGAAAATAGCTTGCGAGTTGAATTATTTTGTTTAATTTAGACAATTTTATTAAAAAGAGATTGTTCTTGATCTTGTTTCTCTATTCCAAACTTCGTTTTTCTATTTTTGTAAGTGTTTGATTTTTAGCCTTTATTGCGGTGATAACCCTTTTTAGGATGGCTGCAAGTTGGCTCGATTGTCCCACTTTCTTTTTGTTGAAATGTGACAATTCCAATGGTTTGATAGTTAGAATGTAGTGAATGGAGCTTTTTTACACCCTATCAAAGGAGGTGGAAAAATAGGGAGAGAGCATTTAGCGAAAGAAAAATTCAACGGAAAGAGTTATTTATGAATATAAAAAGTCTGTTTTTAGCACATATACTTTTAGTCTTTTCAGCTTTATTATTTGGGCAGGACAATATTTATAAGATGGATAATCGCATCTTTGACGATTATGAAAAATGTACTCGAATAGTCTCTAGTTCGAAGGTATTACCAATGATAGATACGCTATTTATTCGGGCAGGAGTAGTAAATGATCAGAAAGCACAGTGCATGATTTTGAATCTTAAAGTGGATCATTTCTATTTTAATAATGATACCATTCAGTTGAGAAAGGCTGTGAACCAGGCTAGAGAATTTATTGTTCAAACGCCTTACAAACAGTACTATTTTGCCTCTTTAGGTAGAATAGTCTATAGTAAAATAAAGGCTAAACGTTATGATGTGGCATTGGCAGAGGTCTCTTATCTGCAAAAAGAGGCTCTATTTTATAACAATTCGTATGGAGTTGCTGCTTCTTATAACCACTTGGGCAATGTATATATGCAGCTTAATAATGCAAATCTTGCAATTGAGAACTATTTGAAAGGTGCCGAGTATTTGGAAGAACATGGTGAGCCCGAAAATGCTTATTTGATGTACAAAATGGTTGGAGGGATTTACAAGAGTGAAAAGGCCTATGATAAGTCTATTTTTTATTTGCGTAAGTCATTAAAATATGCCATTGGTCCTGATCGGATGGTTTCTCCTCTAATCTCTTTCTTGGAACTATATACAGAGAGAGGAAAGATGGATTCTGCTCACTACTACTTTAATAAGTTAGACAGTGTGTGTAAAATTTCGCCTCCGATGGGATTTACTAGGGATACGTACTATCGCTCTTTGTTTAGATATAGGCTTCAATTGGGTGAGTATGAGCATGCACTCTCTTTGGCAGATTCAACCTCTTCTGATAGGAGTGTGGTGCTTAAATATGAGGCTTACAAAAAAATGAAAAACTATGAAAAGGCACTCTATTGGTTTGAAGTATTGGACTCAATAGAGAAGGAAAATAGTAGCAAAGAGCTGAATGAAATGCTTGCACAATATAGTTCTCGCCTAGAAAATAGTAAGTTAGAATCTGAGATGAATGCACTTGCTTTGCAAAACAGTAGTATGCGGATTGTACAAATGGAGAACGAACGCAATCTGTTAGAGGCTGCACGCAAGGCTGATAATTTGCAATTACAGGCCACTGAACTAACCTTAAAAAACACAAAGCTAATCAATCAGAAACAGCTTTCTGAAATAGAGCATGCTCGTTTGGAATCTCGTCGATTGAAAGAGCGCGCAGCTGACTCTGAAGTGCGTGAAAAGTTACATAGAATTATCTTATATGCGATATCTCTATTCCTTCTCCTGTCTTTGACTTTTACTGTAACCTATTTTTTTATTCGTAGAAAAAATATGAGAAGACTTAAAGAAGAGCGCAACTTAGCTTTGAGTGCTCGTGCAGAAGCGGAGCTTTCAAATCGTCAGAAATCGGTCTTTTTGGAAAATATGAGTCACGAAATACGTACACCACTCAATGCAATTGTTGGCTTTAGTGATGTATTAAATTCGGCTGATAATTTTCAGATTACAGCAGAAGAGCGTTTGGAGTATCTTAATTTGATACATCAAAATACAGAACTACTTACTACATTGGTAAATGATGTACTAGATATCTCTAGTTTGGATAGTAATCTATACTCTTTCTCTTTTTCAGAAGTACACCTTAAAGAGCTTTGCAAAGTGGCTTTGCAAACGGTCTCAGCGCGCCGGCCTACTGGTGTAGAGCTCAAATTAGATACTCCTGATGCAAGTGATGACTCTTTTTATACAGATGTAATGCGTGTGCAACAGGTGTTAGTAAACTTCTTGACCAATGCTTGTAAGCATACAGAGTCGGGTAGTATAACGTTGGGGTACTCTCTGTTGAGTGGTGGTGATGTTGAATTTTATGTAGAAGATACTGGTAGAGGCATTTCAGCTGATAAAGCGGATGAGATATTCACACGCTTTAGAAAACTTGATGGCTTCAAGCAGGGAGTTGGATTGGGATTAAATATCTGTCTTCGCATAGCTGAGTTACTTACTGGCCGTGTTTATTTAGATACGAATTATGTAAAAGGGGCTCGTTTTGTCTTTTTCCACCCCAACCTGAGAAAGAAAGAGTCTATGAATTAATATTTTCATATATTACTGTCCTATAAAACTTAATGCCGTTAGAAAATCACTTGATTTTCCTATATATAGAATCTATTGGAGAGTAAATAAGCTTCAATTTAGGTCTATTCCATTGAGTTTCTTACAAAATAATTAGCCAATGAAAAGACAAGCCCATTTTTAAGGAGTCGCAGCAATGCATTGATTATCAGATGATATAACGACTCGTACCATTTTTTACCGGACAGCAATAATTTTCATACGATAAAAATGATGCTCTACTAAGCGTCATCACCTCTATCAAATTTCTTTATACTCTTTAATCTGATAAAAATGGTAGTATAGTCGAAAGCTCGAGTCGAACTCTTTACACTTTGTCGTTTCTTGCCAAAGAAAATAAAGGCATCACCAGAGATGGGAGATAAATCAGTCATTTGTGAGCAAACAATTTTGTAGAGCCCATTCATTCTAATATTTATTTTAATAAAACCTTGATGCACATGCAACGGCAGAATTCGGGTGGATACTAAAAATCCATTGTGATACGCCCCCAAATCATACGAAGTGGCATGGGATAGTATTCGGTGCTTTCGTAATAAGCATCCCACAAATTGTCGGCACGCACCGAGAAGCTCATCTTCTTCTCCTTAGGAAGTGAAAGGTTATAACCCACTTCGGCATTGTGTACGGTAAAGGCATTGGTCTCGTATGACTCGTCAGCACTGGTGTAGCGCTTGTCTGTGTATGAGATGAGGTAAGAGAACCATACTTTATCCTTATACTCTATGCGGTAACTCACGTTCCACTTGTGGCGAGGAATGTAGGGCAACTGCTTTCCTTGGGTCTCGTCGCTTCGACCACTGTTATTGGTCGATATGGCTAATCCATAATTCCCACTTAACTGATGCTGGGTAGCTCCCCATTGGGTGGTAATCTTACCATTTAACTCTACACCGTGTGAACGCACCTTATCAAAGTTGACTGGTTCCCAGATGGCACCGCTTCCTTTGGGAATCCACATAATCCAATTGTCAATATCCATGTGGTAGTAGGTAGCTTCCAACAGGAGAGTACTCTTTCCCCACGTAGGGTTTGAGACTAGACCAATGTCAGTAGAGAATCCTTTTTCGGGTTTTAAGTCGGGATTCCCACCTGGATTCCAGTAGAGGTCATTTAGCGTAGGTAGACGATAATTATAACCATTCGAAACCTTCAGAGTAAGATAATCAGGGATGATTCTGTAACGTGCTGAGACATTATAAATAGCACTCCAATCATTGTCGGCCAACTGTGCTGTTGTTTGTGCGTCAATGTGTAGTTTACTTGTTGCTTTAAAAGTGGCAAATAGCTTGAGTGAAGTACTGTTTCGTTCTCGGCTTCCTCCTTCGTAGTTATCAGAATCTACTCGATCGTTTCGGTAGGTGAGTAGTGCCTGCATCGGAACCCGTTTAAACCGGTTGTAGTTGTAGGTTGCTTTGGCTATTAAACTATTGCTGAGGCTCTTGCTGTATTGGTCCCCATAATCGCCCATCTCTTTAGTGTAGCTTCTATCTTCGCGTAGGTAGGCTGCTGTTAAATTCAGTGTATGAACGGTCCGGGTTAAATCGTAGCTTAACAGAGCTCGTATATTAGAGGTGCGAGTTTGTTCGCTAGCAGTAACATTGACAATTGTTGATTGAGGCAGTGAACGGTCATCGTACTGCCACCACGCTATCGCTTTGAATCGATCTCCTCGGGGTGTCATGTAATAGAGCTCTTGCATAGCGCCTGCTTGTTGGTAATCAGCCTCTCGGCGACGTTCGTAAAAAGGGTCTTTGCTATATACTTTATTTAAGTATCGGTAGTCGTTTTCTGACTGTTGGTAGAAACCCCGGCTGGTTAGTTTTACATTTCCTATTTGCGAGCGAATGGTTGCTGCCCCTGTATAGGTGTCGTTCGAAGCTACTTCGGTTAATACTGAAGCAGCTAGCTTTCTAGTTCCTGTGTATTCGTTGGAGAAGTTGATGCTTCCACCTAGAGCTCCACTTCCATCTTCTTGTGCTGCAGTTCCGTGGGTAAGTGAGGCTTGGTCAACAAAGTAGATAGGTACTTGTGAGAAGTCAAAGCTACCTAATTGTGCTGAGTTGATTGAAACCCCATTCCACAACACTTGGGTGTGTGATGATGAAGTGCCCCGAAACGAAGCGGTAGCCAATGCCCCTTGCCCCATACTTTTGATGTAGAGCGAACTACTTTCGGTTAGTAGTTCGGAGAGTGATTTGGTTAGGTTGCGCACCAGACTAGTAGATTCTACCACCGTAACACGGGCACCTACCGCCTCTTCTCTTTTCTGTTTTTTCGCCGTAACAGTCACCTCGTCTAGCTGTTGAATCTTGTCAAGTCGGCTTTGTGCCACAAGAGGAGAAGCAAAGGTGCATAAGAGGCTTATTATCGTGTAGGATAGTTTCCCTTTTTCTTTTATCATTGTTCTTTTATTCAGGTTGTAAAGCCTTGATTGATGTAGCTATCTAATTAGCTGTTTTAATAGTCTTATCTATAAGTAAGAAGAGTGATCCTTTTATTGCTTAGACGTGTAAAACAGAGTACTGTATCGTATGGGTGGGTTCAGCTCATTCGAAATTACTTAAAATAGATAAAGTGTGGAAAAATCCCTGCTTTGAAAGATTGTAACTCTTCGCCTGTTTGCGAATCGTGTTCAAAGATGTCTCCTCTAGATAGCGAGCCGTAAGTTACTTCGCAAAGGAAGATGGTATTCTCTTTGGATACTTGCATATTGTAGACTGTACGACTTGTCTCACGTTTGATCTCTATTTGAGGTTTAGTAGGTGCTGCGTTAGCATCAACGTCGAAAGCATAGATTTTACGTGCTGCATTGAAGTAAATAGTGCTTAAATCGGGTGAAATATCAATACACGATACCCAACTGTTGAGTTTGAGTGCTGTTAAATCAATCTCTTTTACTGTTTTTTCTGTTTCAGGATCAATACAGAGTAGAAAGGTGCGATCTCTGTAAGTGGTAGGATCGACATAACAGCCTAAGACCCATACTAGGTTATTTTTGTCCACCACAATTTTAGAAAAATCAATGGTTTGAATTACCCTTCCATCTTGATAGGTTAGTATGCGCTTCCCTTTTTCATTCAGATTCCCACGGTCAAATACCCAAAGGCGGTCTCCACCCACCCACAGTTTGTTTCCAATCAGGCGGGTTTGAAACGAACGTCCCTCCAAACTGATGGTACGACGTAGCGGATCGCGTGTTTTTCCGTGATTGATATCCATTATCATCAATCTTGAGTTTTTTGATGTTTGATCGGTTACTGCAATAGAATCTCCTCCCAAGTGGGCAATGTACATGGGGATTGTATTTAAATTGATAGACATTGTTTCTACTGATTGGTAGTTATCTACATCAAACACTTCTACTTTGCGTGAATTATTTAAAGGTACGTAGTAGCAATTCCCAATACGAGTCATCGATTGAGCTACATCACCAATCGGTTTTCCATTGATGCGACGGAAAATATCATTTTCTACAGAGCCCAATACACTTAGCCTTGTTAGGGATGCAGTGCCGTACATAAATTGCCCTTCGCTAACAACAATGGCGCGTGCTTCTTCTGATAAATCGGGCAAATCTGCTTGAGGTATCATTGAATTGCAGGATACTAGTGTGAAACAGAGATATGTTATGGCTGTAAACTTAAAGAAGAGAGCCCATAAAGAGTTATTAATAGATGAGGTAAAGTGCATTTTAAAAATTTTAGGAGATAATTTGTACCGATTTATTAGAGCTTATTGAATATGTTTCGATTGTCTAAAAATCGAGATAAAGTAATTATATTCAATTGTATAGATGTGAGAGCTCTATTTTGGGGTTAAAATCTAGCATCATGATTGGATACGAAGAGAGTCAACAGCTTCTGTAGTCTAATTCAAGTGTCTCTTTGAAATAAGTAAACGTTTCTGTTTCTGATAAAGAGAAATCGCAAAAAAGTTACTTGAGATAGAGATACTCGTCTTATTCTTGGTGCGTAGTTGAGTTCTTCAGCCTAATTAATAGTTTTTTTTGTATTTAGGTAGATAGATAGAACGTGTGTTTAGACCTACGGGATAGCGTTTCACTTCATTCCATTTTTTAGTTCTTGGATCAAGTTCTACGATATAATCGGGTCTTGTGGCACTATTGGTGGTACCTTCTATAAGCAGCAAGGTTCCTTCAGGAGTAATGTCCAAATCGCGTAGCTCCGATACGTTTGTATCTAAATAGTCGTAAGTAGGGTCTTCGGGAATTACGGGTGTATCTACATCAATTTTGTAGAATGCTTTGTAGGCACGTACGTAGAGTGTTTTTCCTTCATTGTCTAGTGTGTAGCAATATTCGCCTCTAATTGTTACTTGTGATGGGAACTCAATTTTGTGTATTAACTTTTCTGTTTGTGGGTTTACGCAGAATAGAGTGACACTATTGGCACCACCAACTGATGCTACAATCCAAATGTTTTTGTTTTTATCTATTGCAATGGGTGCATTGTTTGATGATAGATTTACATCCTCTAGAATGGTTCGCATGCCCCCTTGGGTAAGGTTTTTGCAATCAAAAACAATCAATTTTGCTTCGTTGAATTCCCCATTCGTTTGACTACGTTTACCTGCCACGAATAGTTTATTACCGATACGTTTCATTACCGATATTTCGAATCCCGTCTCAAGTGTACTTAGTATGAACTCCTCTTTCTCTAAGGATCCTACCATTAGATTGTAACCTTTTCCTCGCTCTCGACCTCCTACTACGACCGTATCATTCGTAATATGTTCCATAGCATAGAAGCGACCATTTTTTTCGAAATCGTATGATTTTATCACTTTAAAGGTAGTTGGATCTACTTGTTGAATACCGTTGTCTGCCCAGCTACCTCCGTGTGTCAAGTAGAGTCGATCCTCTATTTGTGTGACACAGCAGGGGCTTTCTCCTATTTGAAAATTATTGGCACTCTTAAAATAGTCTTTATGGATTTCTCCTTTATTCGTGATGTAATCGATGGAGGGAGAGTTGCTCAAAGTGATGAAGCGGAAATCTACTGGGTAGATGTCTTCTTCTGGTTCTTCTGGTTTGGGATTCTCTCCAGGAGGAGTCGGTAGCTGAGACTCTTTGTTACATCCTGTACAAAGAACAGTAGCAGTTAGAAGTGCAGTAAATAGAAACGTGTTTTTTCTCATTTTGGGTAAAGCATTAATTATTTATTAAATAAATAATGCTTCGTCGTGGAAACGGCGCACAGAAGAGCAGTAGAATGTTCTCTTTCACCAAGCTTTCACCCGAAGCATTGTGTAAAGTAAATTGAAATGTGGCAGGTCTTCTGGCTACCTCGGAGTGATACGCCTTCCCATCTCTAGTAGCGAGACAGTGGCTTAGATTGTATACTCTTTGTTTGAGGATTACAGCTGCGGGTACAGCTCCGAAATTTCATCGGATTCCCTATTAAACGCTTCTTACTTGTTTCGTAAGGGCGTTACCAACTTCGGATGCAAAGGTAGAAAAGTTTTTTAAGAGTCCACTGCGATGGACTCTTTTTTTTAGCCAATTTACCGTAACTGAGCACCTTGACAAGCTCATACCTCGATCGGTCTAGGGATACTCTTTTTGTCTTTTTGTTCTAATGGCTTGGATTCGTTTCAGTGAAAAGATGGAGTGAAACATAATTTTATGTACTTTTGCACCTTTCTGTGTGGGAAACTCTCTCGACCTAATTGTATGCTAGATGTTTTTTATAGCTATAAGTAGAGACCTGTAATTTGTATCATTCCTTTTGGATACCCATTTATGAATAGTCAAACGTCGAATGAAAAGATTCGCTTGAAATAAACTCATAATGAGCATTTACTAATCCGTAAGGTAAGAGATAGATGAGAGAGGTTTATCACATCCTTTTTTTTAAACAAATCGGCTAATTAATAAATAATAGAAACAGATGAACGAAATTCCAAATTGCCCAAAATGTCAGGGTGAGAATACTTACTTTGATGGATCACTTTATGTATGTCCAGATTGTATGCACGAGTTTAATCCCGAAGCTGCTGGCGATGTAGTTGAGGCTGATACAACACCTCGTGATAGCAACGGTGCTGAACTGATGGATGGAGATGCAGTAACTGTAATTAAGGATCTTAAAGTGAAGGGCTCTTCTATGGTCATTAAGCGTGGCACAAAGGTGAAGAGTATCCGCCTTACGGATGTACCCGAAGAGGTAGATTGTAAAATCGATGGTAGTAGCATTGTGCTTAAAACCTGTTTTTTGAAGAAGTAGTAACAGACTTTTCGTTGAGTCACTCTTGGAGTAAGGCTCTTTATTGGGCTTTATATCTTTTCTGTCGTATGTAATTGCTTCGTTCGAAGTGATTATCTAGTTATTATATCTGAAAAAATAGTAGCAGTCGAGAGTCTCTCTTTTCAAAAAGATAGAAAGCAATAGAAACTAATTCACATAACTATGAGCAAAATAAAGAACTTGGTATTTGATTTTGGTGGTGTCATTGTTGATTTAGATCGTGATAATGCAGTGCGTCAGTTTACAGCCATTGGGGTGAGTAATGCTGAAGAACTTCTCGATCGCTATCACCAAAGGGGAATCTTCCTTGAAGTAGAAAATGGTAGCATTACAGCTGAGGAGTTTCGCTTAAAGTTGAGTAAAGTATGTGGGCGTGATTTGACCTACCAAGAGGTAGAGAGTGGCTGGAAGGGTTTTATTGTGCGTACAGAACAGTACAAGTTAGACTACTTAGACCAACTGCGTAGCCGAGGTTATAAGGTGTACATTCTTAGTAATACCAATCCTTATGTGGCTGGGTGGATGCGTAGTAGTGAATTTACTCCAGCTGGTAGAGGATTAGGTAGTTACGTAGATGAGATTTTTGCATCTTATGAAATCGGTTGTATGAAACCTGAAAAAGCTATTTTTGACTATTTAATAGATCATACGGCCATCGACCCTACTGAAACTATTTTTGTAGACGATGCTCCAGCCAATGTGAAGATAGGTGAGGAGCTAGGCTTCTTAACCATCCAACCCAATGATGGTGATGATTGGCGCAGTGAAATAGAACAGCTTTTGTTGTAATGCAAATGGTTACTTTATTTCTGTAAAGTGACATTCTTGCTTATCCAAAAACAGATGTGCCCCAAGAGTAAATTGATTACTTTTGGGGCACATTCTTGTTATATAGCTATTCCTTTTAGCATTGTTCTACCATCTCTCCTGGCTATTTGGGAGCTTTTTGATATAGATAGATGGCTATAAGGGTATAAAGTATATTAGGTACCCATACAGCAATAAATGGAGAGGCATTTCCATTCACAGCAAAGGTGGCAGAGATACTTTGGAAAAGAATATAAGAGAAACTTAATCCCAATCCAATACCGAGGTGTAAACCAATACCTCCCTTTACTTTTCGTGAGGAGAGTGATACCCCAATTGTGGTTAGGATAAATGCAGCAAATGACATCGCAAAGCGCTGGTAATACTCTATCTCAAACTCTTTGATGTTGGCAAACCCCCGTTTCTTTTGACTATCGATATACTCCTTCAATTCGGGGCTAGTCATGGTTTGCTGTTGCCCTTTGGATATTAAAAAGTCTTCGGGCTCCATCTTGATAATAGTATCCAATTTCTCCCCTTTAGTAATGACTTCATTCATACCATCCATACTACGAATCATATAGTTCTTTATGATCCAGAGGTGTCCTGAATCATAAGTAGCAGTACGTGCTGTAAGGCGTGAGATTAGTTTTTTATTTTCAAACTTGTCAAGAGAAAAACGATAACCAGTTCTGTTGTAATCTTCGTACCGTTCCATATAGGCTATGACTCCATTGTCCACCTCTAACTGTACGTTTCGTACAAACTCCTGTTTCTTCTTTCGTTTGTATTTATCCTCAAAATCTAAGCGAGTTATATTTCCTTTGGGAATAATATAGGCCCCTAGTCCCAAGGTGACTAGTGATATAATTCCAGCTGAAACCATATAGGGAAGCATCATTCGTTTGAAGCTCATACCTGTAGAGAACATCGCTATAATCTCTGAGTTCTCTGCTAGTTTTGAGGTGAAAAAGATGACAGCAATAAACACAAAAAGGGGACTAAACAGATTCGAATAGTAGGGAATAAAGTTTAGATAGTAATCAAAAACAATCGCTTTAAAGGGCGCTTTGTTAGTGATGAAATTATCAATGTGCTCATTGAAGTCAAATACAACGGCAATGGAGATAATTAAGGCGATTGCAAAGAAATAGGTCCCTAGGAATTTGCCAATGATGTAGCGGTCTAGCTTTTTTAACCACGGATCTTTGCGTATTTGTTTGTTATCTGTGCTATCCACATCACTCTTTCCTGAATGACCTGCTCTTTGTATTTTGAACCAATGCTTCATATCTCTTATTATAATCGTGTAGATAACCGTTTTACCATTATGGCTTTCCAAGTTGAGAAATCACCTGCTATGATGTGCTTGCGTGCCTCACCAGCTAACCAAAGGTAGAATGCGAGGTTGTGAATAGAAGCAATTTGCATCGCTAGCAACTCTTGTGAATGAAAGAGGTGACGTAAATAGGCACGACTGTATTGAGTATCTACATACGATGCACCATCGATTTCGATAGGTGAGTAATCTTTCTCCCACTTTTTGTTGCGCATATTCATAATGCCATCTTTAGTAAAGAGCATTCCATTTCGTCCGTTGCGGGTAGGCATTACACAATCGAACATATCTACTCCTCTTTCAATAGCTTCGAGTATGTTTACTGGTGTTCCTACTCCCATCAGGTAGCGGGGCTTTTCTTTGGGTAGAATCTCATTTACTACCTCTATCATTTCGTACATTTTCTCAGTAGGTTCGCCTACAGCTAGTCCACCAATGGCATTCCCATCAGCCTCTTTCGAAGCAATGTATTCGGCTGATTGGCGTCTTAAGTCTGGGTATACGCATCCTTGTACAATAGGGAAAAGCGATTGTTGGTAGCCATATTTAGGCTCCGTCTCATTGAATCGGGTGAAGCAGCGGTCTAGCCAACGGTGTGTAAGGTGCATTGAATTTTTAGCATAGGCATAGTCTGAGTTTCCAGGAGGACATTCATCGAATGCCATCATTATATCAGCACCAATGGTACGCTCTATATCCATCACTCGTTCGGGCGTAAATAGATGTTTGGATCCATCGATGTGTGAACGAAACTCTACACCCTCTTCACGTAGCTTGCGGATGCCTGACAATGAAAAGACTTGAAACCCTCCACTATCGGTAAGCATGGGACGATCAAAGCTATTAAACTTGTGTAAGCCTCCTGCACCCTCAATTACATCCAATCCTGGACGTAAATAGAGGTGGTAGGTATTGCCTAAAATAATCTGTGCTTTGATATCTTCTTTCAGCTCTTGCACGTGTACTCCCTTTACGCTTCCTAGCGTACCGACAGGCATAAAAATAGGAGTTTCTATTTGCCCATGGTCAGTTGTGATAAGCCCTGCGCGGGCATTCGACTGAGGGTCGTTATGTTGTAATTCAAATGTCATAAATCTCTTCTTTAGTCACGTTAGTTTTTGCCGCCCCTTTGCTAGTTACTTATTATTTTCCGTCGTGGGTCGATTAATCGTAAAGTTTATCGGGTTGCTCACCTTTTGGTCTGTTAATGCCAATTCGAGCACCTCTTTGATATCCGATACATAGTGGAAGTTTAATCCTTTTAAGTAGATTTCTGGTATATCTTCAATGTTTTTACGGTTCTCCACACAGAGTAAGATGTCTTTAATGCCGGCACGTTTTGCTGCTAGTATTTTCTCTTTAATACCTCCAACAGGAAGTACTTTTCCACGTAGAGTGATTTCGCCAGTCATCGCTAGTTTATCTTTTACCTTACGTTGAGTAAGTGCAGATGCAATGGCTGTAACCATTGTAATACCTGCCGATGGTCCATCTTTGGGGATAGCTCCCTCGGGCACGTGTACGTGAATGTTCCAGTTGTCGAAGATATCTTCATCAATGCCCAATTGCACGGCTTGTCCTTTTAGATACTCCAATGCTAGCATAGCTGACTCCTTCATTACATCTCCTAGGTTACCCGTTAGCGTTAGCTTTCCTGCTTTTCCTTTGCTTAGGCTGGTCTCTACAAATAGAATTTCGCCACCTACAGCTGTCCAAGCTAGACCTGTTACCACACCTGCATACTCATTCCCTTGGTATTTATCGCGGTTGTAGTCCGGTGTGCCCAAGTAAGTTTGTATATCGCTTACTTTGATTTCGTAAGATAGTTCTTTGTTTTCGCGTGCAAATAGCAATGCTATTTTGCGAAGGATTTGGCTAATCTTCTTCTCTAATGAGCGTACTCCACTTTCACGTGTGTAGTTCTCTACAATATATTCCAATGCAGATTTGCTAAACTTTACCATCTCTTTGGTTAGTCCGTTTGCCTCTAGTTCTTTTGGAACGAGGTGTTTACGAGCTATCTCTACCTTCTCTTCGGTAATATATCCGCTCACCTCTATCAATTCCATACGGTCAAGTAGGGGGGCTGGGATAGTACCTAAATTATTTGCTGTAGCAATAAACATCACTTTTGAGAGGTCATAATCTACATCAAGATAGTTGTCGTGGAATGCATTGTTTTGTTCCGGATCAAGTACTTCGAGCATAGCTGAGCTAGGGTCCCCCTTGTGGTCGCTACCTAGTTTGTCAATTTCGTCAAGAATGATTACAGGATTGGATGATTCGGCCTTTTGTAAGCTTTTGATAATTCGCCCAGGCATTGCACCAATATAGGTTTTTCGGTGTCCACGAATCTCTGATTCATCGTGTACTCCTCCCAATGACATTCGTACATATTTCCGTTTGAGTGCAGCAGCAATGGAACGTCCGAGGGAGGTTTTTCCCACTCCCGGAGGGCCATACAAGCAGATAATGGGTGATTTCATATCCCCTTTTAGCTTAAGTACAGCTAAATGTTCTAAGATGCGCTCTTTTACCTTCTCTAGGCCGTAGTGATCTTTGTTAAGTCGTTTCTCGGCATGAGTGATATTAAGATTGTCATTGGTGTAGACATTCCAAGGGAGTGTAACTATTGTTTGCAAATAGGTTAGCTGTACGTTGTAGTCGGGCGATTGTGTATTGGTTCGCTCCAACTTGGCAAGCTCTTTTTCAAAAAGTGCGGCTACCTCTTTGCTCCATTTCTTTTTTTCTCCTTTTTCGCGCAGTTCATCGATCTCATCGTCTTGTCCGCTTCCTAATTCGTCTTGAATATTTTTAATCTGTTGATGTAAGAAATACTCTTTTTGTTGACGGTCAATCTCTTCGCGTGTGCGTATTTGGATGTTTTGTTTGATACTAGCTAACTTGATTTCTCTATTTAGTGATTGAATCAAGAGGAACATTCTTTCTTGTAGATGGTCAAGCTTGAGCATTGCTATCTTTTCCTCTACCGAGAAGGGGAAGTTCGTGCAAACAAAACTAACTAAGATTTCAGAATTTTCGATGTTGCGTATGGCAAATACGGTATCGGGACTTAGTTTATCCGATGTTTCGATAAATTTTGTAGTTAGCTCTTTGCAAGTGTCAATAAGTGCCTTGAACTCATCATTGTTTGTCTCCTCTTTTTCCTCTTCCAATGGTGTGACAATACCTTGCAAGTAGGGCGAGGTGCGGACGATGCTTTGCAATTCAACTTTAGGACCATTTGATTGCAGGATGACTGTGCTGTTTCCCCCTGGCATTTCAAAAATGCGAAGAACTTTAGCAATCACTCCTATGTGGTGCAAGTCAGAATAGCCAGGTTCATCTGTTTCCCCTTGCAATTGGCATACCACTGCAATGGGTTGTTCGTTTTTATAAGCAGCATTAACTAGTTTTTGTGTAGCTTTTCTTCCTACAGTAACGGGCATAACAACCTGTGGGAACATAACCATATTCCGTAGCGGGAGCACTGGAATTTCTTTGTCGAATTCAACAATAGGAAGATTCTCCATATCTGTTTCTATTTCAGCTAGCATGCCTATCTCATCTGTCTCTGCATTTATAATAAAATCTTCTTTATTTCCTCTTCTAGCCATATCAGTTTTTGTTCTTTTAAAATTTAAGGGATTCTTTTCCTAAAATAGATGCAAATTTAATCATAACTTGCTGAATAATGAAAAAGCACCCATTAAAATATTCCGATTTTGATGAAAATAAGAGGTGAAAGATTCTCTTTTGAGATGATTTAATTACTTTTGTCTCTCTTTGTCATGTTTTACTATTACCAAACTATGCCAAATCCTTTTTTTCAATTTAAACAATTTGCGGTTCAGCAGGAGCGGTGTGCCATGAAGGTCGGGACTGATGGAGTGCTTTTGGGTGCATGGGCAGATGTCTCTCACTCTTTGTCAGCACTTGATATTGGTACGGGTACGGGGTTGATTGCTTTGATGCTTGCGCAGAGAAATGCTTTGCTTCAAGTGAGTGCTATCGACATTGATGCTGGTGCAGCAGAGCAAGCTCTAGAGAATGTAGCTCGTTCTCCCTGGTCTAATCGAATCAAAGTGGAACAGGCTGATGTTTTGTTCTTTGGGCCTGATAGTGGGAGTTCATTTGACTTAATTGTTTGCAATCCTCCCTATTTTAGTGATTCGTTAAAATCTCCTTGTGAATCACGTACTACGGCTCGTCACAATGATTCGCTTCGTTTTGAGCAGTTGGTAGAGCGAGTGAGCTTTTTGCTTGCAGAAAATGGGCGTTTTTGTGTTGTTATTCCGACCGATGCTATGGATTGTTTTGTGAATTACTCAGAGCAAGTTGGGCTTTTTCTAACCAAACGTTTGCGGATTTGCACCAAGCCTGATGTTGCACCTAAACGGGTGTTGCTTGAGTTTCAGAAGCAGAGTGATTCTGTAGTAGAAGAGAATGTGTTGGTTGTCGAACTATCTCGCCATCAATATAGTGCGGAGTATACGGAGTTGACTCGTGAATTTTATTTGAAAATGTAACCGTTCTCTTTCTTCTTTATTTTCTTAGACAAGTGCTTGCTAAGTATAAACATTCTATTTTATAGCTATGTCTCTTCGTCTTGAGGTAGCGATTGTGCTCTATTTATTTATGAATAAAAGGATGGGTATTGTTATCTAATAAGAGAGATTATTTGGCCAATCCTGACAGCTCAATAATTGGTTACGATGGATTGAATGATTAAGCGAAGAGGATTCAGATGCATTTAGGTAGGGAACCCCTTTCTATCTACTCTCCCTAAAATAGAAAAATAAAAAAAGCCTTCAATTCTTCACTTATCCTGATAATTAATTAGTTACGGTGAATAAAAGAGAGAATTATCTTCACCAAATCTTTACCAAGTTCTTTGCCGACTGATTTTTCTTAGTCAGAAACAATAGTGTCCCGCTAAGTTTGAATATTCGTTGTGTGGTATCTATCTGATTGAGAATTGTATAAATTCGATATTTAAGTAAACTGATTTGACTTGAAAAGTTATGGTTATGACAAATCGATTACGGATACACCTAGACTCTGGTACGATAAAATAGGGGATTGTGGCCTGACTTTTAATTTCAATGACTTTTTCATGGGGTATTAGTGAGTCAGAAGATATAAATAAAAGGCGGGATTACTCACGATTAGCCCATTGACTCTTCTTGTGATTCAAAAGAAAAATAGCTTGTTTTAAGCCGATAATGGTTAGAGAAATTTGTCGTCTCACCTAGGTGAAACAGCTGTTTCACCTAGGTGAGACGACAAAAAGGTGAGCTCCTATTTGGGCTAAGAGGGTGACGTAAAAAAAGGAGGTCCATTTTGTTCTGAAAATAACATTCAGAGCAAAGTGGACCTTGTAGTATTTAAATGAGCTACCCTGCTTTATTAGCTTAATAGAAACAGAGTAGTAATCGTTATTAGTAGGGTAGTTTCCTATTTATTGGATAGCTTTTTCAATAGGGCTTTGTTGAGCTCTAAGAGTTGGTTTCGCTTTTTCTGAAAATGCTCTTCTCCTTTGGGCTTTAGGTCATTAATGTATTCTGAAAGCAACTGAAATAGGTTAAATAGATCTTTATGTCCCTCCTTTTTTGGCACCATAACTTTTAATCCTTTAGGTATGATTTCAATTTCAAGTTCCTTCTCGCCTACCATAGGGTCCCCATCATAGTGGTATACTCCCTCTGTTTGTCGGCGTATTTTGATTTTTTTAGCTCGTAAGGTCTTGATTCGGCTGTTATGGTCTATCGTTTTGTTGAATAGTTGGAAAGCGAGTGAAGGTACGTCAAGTACGGTGAAAGGTTCTAGGATAGTGATATCCATTAATCCATCAGTGAGTGATGCATGGGGGGCAATGTAGGCATTGTTCCCATATTGTGAAGCGTTGGCACAAGCTATTAAAAATGCTTTGTGCTTTACGGTTCCCTCTTCATTCTCTATTTCGTATGTTTCGGGTTTGTACGTTAGGCTTTCTTGTAGTGTATTCTCTATATAGGCTAGAATGCCTCGTTTTCCTGAATCTGCAAATTTTAAACTAACAAAAGCATCGAAGCCAACACCACAGGTGCAAAAATAGGGTTGCCCATTAATTTTCCCGTAATCTATATCGAGTATCTTCCCGTTGTTTAATGTTTCAATAGCAGCTTTGGCGTCCATTGAGATTCCTAAATGTCGGGCAAGACCGTTTCCTGACCCACAGGGTATTATCCCTAATGCAGTTTGCGAATCTATCAGTGAACTTGCAATTTCGTTGATTGTTCCATCTCCTCCAATAGCTACCACGATATCGACTCCATTCTTTACAGCCTCTTTTGCTATCTCCGTCGCATGTCCTGCACATTGGGTTTTTATTACTGAATAGTCATAGATTGTAGAATCTACGAGCTTGTCAACCCATCTCAATATAGCTTTCTTGTTTTGTGTCCCTGATATGGGATTAACAACAAATAGAATTTTCTTTTTGGGTGACATAAATTATGCTTTTGTTGGCGTTTGAAATTAAATGGATAGTGATTGCAAAAGTAATAAAATTAGAGTCTAAACATTAAAAATTTCCATTCTTTTTGCAGGGTGTTTTTTTTGGTGAAAAAGTTTTTTATATTAATGTATTTGCTAACTTTGCCACCGTATTTTTTTTTTGCTTTCTTCTAATGTGTTTTTATTTTTTTTGAATTTATAACAAAAAAAGAAGAAGTTTCTTTTTACATAAAAATAGAATTAAAAGATGGGATTATTACAAGATAAACTAAGCAAATTTAGGCTACCTCAACAATTTATGGAGCAGGGTGTCTATCCCTATTTCCGCGAGATAGATAGTGCTCAAGACACAGAGGTGTTTATGGATGGGCAAAAGGTTTTGATGTTTGGGTCAAACTCTTATTTAGGATTAACGCACGACGATCGTATTATTCAAGCTGCTATTAACGCGACTAAAAAATATGGAACCGGTTGTGCTGGATCTCGTTTCTTGAATGGAACGCTTGATTTGCATGTTCAACTAGAAAAAGAGTTGGCTGCTTTTGTAGGTAAGGAAGAGGCTTTAGTCTATTCAACTGGCTTTACTGTTAATGAAGGAGTGGTTTCTTGTTTGACAGATCGCAATGATTATATCATTTGCGATGATAGGGATCACGCATCTATCGTGGATGGTCGTCGTCTCTCATTTTCGACTCAGATAAAATATAAGCACAATGATATGGAGGCTCTTGAGAGAGAGTTGAAAAAATGCAAACCAGAATCGGTGAAGCTTATCGTTGTTGATGGTGTTTTTTCGATGGAGGGAGATTTGGCTAACTTACCAGAAATTGTACGTTTGAAGAAGAAGTACAATGCAAGCATTATGGTTGATGAAGCACATGGAATAGGTGTATTTGGAAGAGAAGGTCGTGGTGTGTGTGATCATTTTGGCGTAACGGATGATGTTGACGTAATAATGGGAACCTTCTCAAAATCATTGGCCTCTATCGGTGGTTTTGTTGCGGCAGATAAAGACACGATAAATTGGTTGCGCCACAACTCTCGTTCTTACATCTTCTCGGCTAGTAATACGCCAGCTGCTACAGCTGCAGCTTTGGAGGCAGTTCATATTATGCAGAGTGAGCCAAAGCGTTTGGAAGATTTATGGAGCATTACAAATTATGCTTTGGACCGCTTCCGTAGTGCAGGATTCGAGATTGGAGAGACTGAAAGTCCTATTATCCCACTTTATGTGCGTGATGCAGAGAAGACTTTCATCGTAACAAAAATGGCTTTTGATGCTGGTATCTTTATTAATCCTGTAATTCCGCCAGCTTGTGCACCTCATGACACTTTGGTTCGTGTCGCTTTGATGGCTACGCATACGAAAGAGCAGGTAGATTATGCAGTAGATAAACTTTCAGAATGTTTTAAAGCTTTGGGCATTATTAAATGAGCTTAGCCAATAGATAGAGTGGGATTGAACTAAAAATGTTCGATCCCATTTTTTTATATATTTCAGGAGAATTTGGGATTTCGATAACTTCATCTGAAGTGGTTTTAATATAACTTATTCATAGTCATGTTAATGCTCCTTACAGCGTATCCATCCGAATTCTGCCGTATTTTTCTTCTCTTTTTTCTTTCCGACTTTTGTATTCAAAAAAACTATGTTTAATTTGAATGAAACCAATCGTTTCGTTATTAGTCATACTAGTACTGATATGCGCAAAGGTGTTG
>JBOFMR010000188.1:0-1069 GCA_051658485.1 Phocaeicola sp. | reverse complement strand
GACATCTTCACAGCAACGATTGGAGTCGGTGGTGACATCTCAAACAAAAGCGTAAACGAGCTACAAGTAGAGTCTAACTTTGAGAGTAAAGTAAGTGTCCTTAACTCAATCAAAGGAAACCTAGAAGCAGCGCAAAAGTTTGTAGACGATACGATATGTAGGTTAAGATACGGGGAGTATTTCTTAGGTAGCTCAATATCATACGGAACAGAGTTTTATATCTATTCAGTAGAGGACTTATACGACCAATACAAGAAAGCCAAAGAGAACGGCTCAAGCGAAGCTATATTAGATTCACTTATGTGGCAGACGATTGAAACGGAGTACAGAAACGACCCTATCGAGTTGCAACGAATGATTATCTTAAAACACTTAGAACCATTCAGGCATTACACCTTTGACGAGCTTATGAAGCTATCAGATAAGAATCTAATCAGTGACGAAGCGTTGAAGATTAAATTAAACTTCTCTAGTTTCGTAGATAGGTTCGAGAGGGAGAACACGAATATAATAGAGTTTGCATCACAAGTAGACTTCAATAAAAAAATTAACACTATAAATGAAAAATTCAAAGAGTATGGCAGAGAAGAAGGAAACGGGTTACAGCCCAATAGAATCGGAGAAACACTTGTATCACGTGAAGTTGGACAAACCAGTGTGGAATCAGGGGACGAAAATCTCTAAAGATTTCATTCAAAAGTTCACAGCAGTAGACTTCAAGATGTTTGAGAAGAACAACGCAATGTTGGGTTACTCAATTGAAGTAGTATGGAATCCTGAAAAAAAATAAGTATGGCATTAACAGCAGAAGTAATTAAAGCAAACGAGCAATTAGCTACGTTATCAGACGAACAACTATCAGCTATTGCAACACTATCCTTAAATGATGAGTCGGCAGTCTTAGGAGCTCGAATAGGCGAGATTCACGGACGGTACGAAGCAGACATTAAAGAAATAGTAGGAGTAGACAAGAATCAAGGCGAAAAGGCTTATGACTATATGAAACGAGTCTTAGGCGATTACAAAGGTAAGGTATCAACATCATCAGAAGCTATCAACGAGCTTAACA
>JBOFMR010000187.1:0-1731 GCA_051658485.1 Phocaeicola sp. | reverse complement strand
TAGACTTTAACCCCTCTGCGGAGTTTTGGTGTCACACCGACATAGGATATGAAGATAAAGACGCTGAATGGCTTACATTGACTTATAACGACAATGAAGCACTATCTAAATCAATCGTAAAGGAAATCGAGAAAGGGCGGGAAAAAGCCTATTACGATACAAGTCTAGAGGTACCTGCTTTATTCGACAAATCTAATATCAAGGACGAGTATTGGAACAATTGGTGGAAAGTGTACGGTCTTGGTATGGTGGGAACACTTGACGGGGTTATATTTCAAAATTGGGCACAGATAGACAACGTACCTAGAGAAGCGAGATTAATCGGTTATGGCATTGACTTCGGGTTTACAAACGACCCAACTTCGATAGTAGCCCTTTATAACTACGACAATAAAAACATATGGGATGAAGTCTGCTATCAAACGGGAATGACCAACGGCGACATCGCTAACGTAATGAAAGACTCACAGATAAGAAGCACAGACTTTATCATAGCGGATTCAGCCGAGCCGAAATCTATTGCAGAAATCAACCGTTACGGATTCAGTGTTCAACCTGCTGACAAGGGAGCGGATTCGGTAAACTTCGGGATAGACGTTTTGCAACAAGAGCCTTTTTTGGTAACGAAAAGAAGCACCAACTTAATCAACGAATTAAGAAAGTACATGTGGGCAAAGGACAGAGATGGCAAGACTTTAAACGTGCCTATTGACGCTTTTAATCACTGCATTGACCCTATGAGATACCTAGCTACTAAGAAATTGAGTAAGCACAAACAAAGAAGAAAAATAAAGAGAAGAAATTAAAAAATTAGTACCTTTGTGTAAGAGGATAATCCTCTACAAATATATTTGTTCAATTTTAATTTAAAGATTATGAGTATTTTATGCAATTGTCCAGCAGGACCTTCAATTAACAACATTCCAATTAGTGAGTGTCCCGAATCTTTCGGACAAGTTCAGAAAGTCGTTTTTCAAAGAGTGTTTAAAACGGGCTCAACAAAAAACGCTTTCGATGTTCCAGCAAGTGATCCAAAACTTTTAGCATCTTGGAGTACACTTTTAACAGCAACAGACGGTACAAAAGTAGTTCAGTCACCTTACATTCAAGCACCCGCAACAGAAGCTGGAGCAGCAAGAACTTACGGAGGTGGTAACGAAACAATCGGAGGTATCGAAATCAACATCGGTAGAGAACCAACTTCCTTCACTGGCAACATCTTGAGAACCAACCAAAGCACCATCAAGGCAATGAAGAGCCTAGAGTGCGAGAACGTAGGCGTTTACCTAGTAGATGAGTTCGGACGTATTGGAGCCTTAGTAGACGACCGAGAAACACCAACACAGTACTTCCCTATTCCAATCTATGGTTTGTTTGTTGGGGATAAGTCGTTGGGAGGTTTGGAAGCACCTGATATGAACACCATTCAATGGAAGTTTATGCCTAACTGGTCTGATAACTTGGTTATCTTAACACCAACAGACTTCAACGCATTAAATGACTTGGCAACACCAGCACCCTAATGCACGAGAGGAAATCTAAAGTAGTCTTAAAGTGTGGCACAACAGAGCGAGAGTTCGAATTGTGTCACGCTGAAAGGCTTCTTAGGATGCCAAAAAACGGAGGGTGGCATCTTCCTAGTGATTCAGAATTTGAACTAACAGAGTATGGCATTAAGTATAGAGGAAATCAAAGAACGGCTTCAAAAACCAAAGCACAGAAGCATAATAA
>JBOFMR010000186.1:0-15456 GCA_051658485.1 Phocaeicola sp. | reverse complement strand
ATGAATCCAAGCCCAGCCATCTGACCAACTGTTTTGTTTACCATCTTACTTTATTTATTGTATATAATCCCGCCTTTTAATTGATTAGGATTACCCTTTTTACTAATATATATACAGCAATAAATTAGCAGGACAATGGAAAGCAAGCAAACAAGAAAAGGGCCTATTCATAACCTAATACTGAGCAAAAAAAGACCGCTGCTTGGTTAAGAGCAGCGGTCTAATATTAAATGATTATGTGAAAATTGTAATTATTTCCAGCCATCCTTCACGCCATCTGAATTGGTCGCTTTAGCATCTGTAAAACAGTAGTTGCTATTTACTCCAGCAGAAGAGTAGCCATAATCCCACAAAGTTGGGAAAGTGCTTCCGCTTGCATCGCTTAATCCAAATCCAACAGATTGGAACGTAGCAGTAAAGATTATTTGTTCCGTTACCGACTGAAACCGAGTAGCTTTCTCTGTTGCTTCGTCACAAAAAATATTAGAATTCATTTTTGCCCCAAAACACCAACAAAACGCAAAACCAAAGTCAGTTGCTTTTGTGTTGTATTTAAATAGACCTTCAGGGATAGAGGTGAGAGAAGCACAACTAAAAAACGCAAAACGAAAGGTCGTTACTTCTTTATTGTTATCAAATAAACCTCCAGGGATAGAGGCGAGAGATAAACAGTTAGAAAACACTTCATTAAAACTAGTTGCTCCTGTATTGAGCAGTGGGGTGTTTATAGATATTAATAGCATATCCCCTTTCCAATTTACCCCGGGCATTTGCGCTTTGGTATAATCTGTTTCCGAGCTCGTAATGGTAATGGTATGTTCTCCTGCTGATTCATATTTATGATTTATTCCACCATCCAAAGATGTACCTGCTGGAATTGTTTGAGGTTTTGTTCCATCTCCCCAATTAACACTCAAAGTATACTGACCAGTGCTACCGCTGGTACCAAAGGGAAGTTTATAGTTAGAATCTGTAGATGATGTTTCAATGGTAAAACTAAAAGATGGACCATCAATCTCGAATGTCGCAGTATAAGTATTACCATCCGTTTCAGCTGATAATTTCACATTTAAAGTATCTCCTTTTACGATGAAGTCGCCTTCTGTTACGAGCTTCTTCTCTCCATCGAACCACCCCGCAAAACGGTAATTCTTGTTAGCTGTGGCTATGGCTTCAATAATTGTTCCCTCTGCATCTTTCTGTTCTACATCGGGTTTTACCGTTCCGTTTTCGTCTGCCGCAAAGGTTACGCTATACTGAACAATAAATTTCGCAGTATAAGTCCTACCTGCAGTTGCTTCCGTAAATGTAACATTTAAAGTATCTCCTTTTACGATGATGTCGCCTTCTGTTACGAGCTTCTTCTCTCCATCGAACCACCCACCAAAAACAAAACCACCATTTGGTGTGGCTATGGATTCAAGGGTTGAAGCAGCATTTCCTGTATGTGAACCTGGGTTAGTTATCGTACCATTTAGACCTGCAGCAAAGGTTACGATATGCTGAACAATAAATTTCGCAGTATAAGTTTTACCTGCAGTTGCTTCCGTAAATGTAACACTTAAAGTATTTCCATTTACGGTGATGTCGCCTTCTGTTACGAGCCTCTTCTCTCCATCGAACCACCCATCAAAAACAGAACCATTATTTGGTGTGGCTACAGAGAAGATTGTACTTCCCGCATTGCCAGTCTGCACACCTTCGGGGTCTACAGTTCCGTTATCACCTGCCGCAAAGGTAATACTCATTTTTGTAGGTGCCTCCACAACATTCTCCTCTGAGCAGCTACTCATTGCTAGAATGACTGAAAGAACAAAAAGTATTGATTTTATTAATTTAAACATAACTAAAATAGCATTTGTATATTATTTTTGATTATCACGGTGCAAATATAATAAAAATAAATACATTTAAATTATATCATGTAATTCTACACATATTGTATTACCAAAGATTTACAAATACCCCTAGCAAAGCCACAAAAAGTTCTCTTCCTCTTTATCTGTTCCATCACGAACTCTCCCTCCTGAATATAAACAACAAAATCCCCACCTCTAATTAAAGAGAAGGGGAAAAGCTCCTGAATTGCTAAATATGGAATTTAAAAAGTGAACAATCTATTAGATCAATAATGAAAAGGATTCTATACCATGATTTGGTATATTCTCTCACTATAAGGCATTAGAAAGCATTCTAAGGCATATTAATTGTCATTTACTAGAATAAATCATTCTCTCTAGGAAGCCTAGAATTCATCTATAGGCAACTGTGACTATCTTCATAGTCTAGTCATAGTGCAAGGTTTTAATCAAGAACATGCAAAAAACCTTGCACTTATATGCAATGCAAGGAGCCCATATAGTATTATAATTCAACTTATCGTCACTTTTTCAGCAGACCCTAGGTATATTCTGTTGAGTTTCTTGCAAAATCATTAGCCAATGAAAATACAAGTCCCTTTTTAAACAATCTAACAATTCACTTCTTCTTTTTCCAGACAGAAATAATTCTCTAACCATCCATTCAAATTAGGTCCGCATCAAAAACCCTTTTTTTATAATGCATCTTGGCAGAACAAACGCAACAACACCCGATTGAAAGAGGTTAATTCATCAAGCCCAATCGTAAAAATTCATGCTCAAAATTGGGCGTAAATACTCCTTTACCATAACTCTCTTGAATCTCTTTAATACTCCAAAAACGACCATCAGCCAACTCTTCACTAGGAGTAATCACAGCATCATAAATTGTTTTATGAACAAAAACCAACTCCCGCTCTACCTCCGATTCGTAGATGTAGTGTGTAATCGTTTCAGGAGTAAACTCAGTGATGCCCAACTCCTCTTCTACTTCGCGCTTCAGTGCTATTTCTACACTTTCACCCAAGTCTACGTGTCCGCCAACAGCCGTATCCCATAAATTAGGTGCGATATCTTTCCAAGCAGGACGCTTTTGCAAATAGAGATCACCTGCACTGTTAAACAGATGCAGATGAACCACAGGATGTAGCTGCTTACTACCATTATGGCATTCACCTCGGGTAGCAGCACCCACTATTTGCCCCTCCTCATCCACCAATGGGAAAAGCTCTTCGCAATTATCTTTTTTCATTCTTTCTTTCATCTTTAGGTAAGCACTCCATTTCGACTCATTTAAAGGGAATCAAAGCGGGTAAGTCGCGCCGTCACAAATCAATTCTATCCAATCCTAAAATCATTTACTCTTTTCTTGCAGATACCAAGGAATTGGCACAAGTTAAGTAACCTACAAGAATTGTTCTACTATTTAAAGCAGGCGATTCAGCTTCTGCCTTCAAAAGTAGGTTGTATACCTATCCTATTACTTATGAGTCAACAGAATGGGATTAATGAACGACAGCATGGAGGGAATAGATTCAAAACAGCACATTTATTTTAATTCAGCCATTATGGGATAAGTAGTGAGCTATCTCCATAACTCAGAAAACGGAAATCATGAGCCAATGCATAGTCATAAATCATTCTCCAATTTCCTTTCACAAAAGCCGAAACTAAAAGCAACAGCGTACTCTGTGGCTGATGGAAGTTGGTCACAATTTTCTGTACAATGTGAAACGTATAACCAGGTGCTATAATAATCTGCGTACTAGTATGTAACGTATCCAATTCATTTTTATCCATATAGCGTGCAATTTGTTGCAAAGCCTCCAGTGCAGATAATGATAAACTATTCTCATAAGGCATCCATTGTGGCACATGCAACTCACTAAGCTCTGCATCGGGAGTTTGAGACAAACGCACCCCTACATAGTAGAGGCTCTCAAGTGTACGCACCGAAGTAGTGCCCACGGCAACTGCCTTCCCACCGTGATCTATCAGTTGCTGAAGGGTCTCTCTTCTCACCGAAATATACTCCGTATGCATATCGTGCTGAGCAATAGTCTCACTCTTTACAGGTCTAAAAGTACCTGCCCCCACATGCAGCGTTACTTCTCCACGCTCTACTCCCTTGGCATCAAGCATAGCTAGCACCTCTTCTGTAAAGTGCAAACCTGCCGTAGGTGCTGCCACCGAACCTTTTATTTTCGAATATACCGTTTGATAGCTCTCTTTATCACTCTCTTCTGTATCTCTGTTCAAGTACGGAGGAATAGGAAGCTCACCAATAGACTCTAATAAATCCGCAAAAGTTACTTCAGAATTATTCCATTCAAAATCGACCCAATGACTTGTACCGTGATAATCCTTGCGAGTTGCAGTTACAGTTAGTTGCATACCCTTACAAACCGTTTGCAACGTGAGTACCCCCTCTTTCCATTTTTTCAAGTTACCAATCATGCAAAGCCAGCTACATTTACTTGTCTGCTGAAAAGAGAGTACATAATCATTAGGTTGGATAGGCTCCAAACAAAAGATCTCAATCTGTGCACCTGTCTCCTTACGAAAATGAAGACGTGCCTGAATCACCTTAGTATTATTGAAAACAATTAACTCACCCTTCTGTAAGTAGTTGGGCAAAGCATCAAAATGCTCTTGTACAATCTCTCCCTTCTTATAGACAAGCAACTTTGATTTATCACGTTCAGTCAATGGGAACTTGGCTATTTGTTTATCTGGAAGCGGATAGTTGTATTCACTTATTTCAATCTGTTTGGTATCTTTCATCACTCATTCTTCTTTATAATTGGGACAAAAGTACCATATTTGTAGAAACAAAAAAAGAGAACAAAATGAAAATAGGAGATAAAGTACGATTCCTGAGTGAAGTAGGTGGCGGAATCGTACGCGGATTCAAAGGGAAAGATACCGTATTGGTAGAGGATGAAGATGGTTTTGATATTCCTATGCTCATCAAAGAGTGCGTAGTGATTGATACCAATGACTATAATATGAAGCAACAACCGGCTCCCACTGCTACAAACCTAGCAGTACCCCATAAACAAGGGAAGAGTCAAGGAGAGATACAATCATCAGCCTCTCAACGCATTCACGAGGAGCGTGAAATCACTTTTCGCCCTGCAGATATAAAAGGAAGAGACAAGCTAACACTCTTCTTAGCCTTTGTACCTCACGATGTAAAAACTCTATCGAATGGGAAGTTTGATGCCTATTTAGTAAATGATAGCAATTACTACCTAAACTACCAATACCTATCGGGTGAAGGAGATAATTGGCATGTACGTTGCCAAGGAACCGTAGCCCCCAATAGCAAAGAGTGGATGGAAGAGTTTGACCAAAGCATACTAAATGATTTGGAACAAGTTGCTGTGCAATGCACAGCCTATAAGGAGGGAAAAGGTTTTACTCTCCAGCCAACTGTCAGTACTGAAATACGCATTCATACTGTAAAATTCTACAAGCTCCACTCTTTCCAGAAGAGTATTTACTTCACATCACCAGCTTTGGTTTACGATGTGATGAAACTCCATACAGAAACCAAAGCATTGGTAGTAACTAGCGAAGAGGTAAAGGAGGCACTTCTCAGCAAAGAGATTCCCCAAAGAAAACCCAATTACCACAGCAGTCAGATAAAGGGAGGCGTTTTAGAGATTGACTTGCACGCACACGAGTTATTAGAGAGTACTGCAGGAATGAGTAACGGAGCTATTTTAGAGTATCAAATAGCCTACTTCCATAAAATATTAGAAGAACAAAAGAGCAAGAAAGGACAACGCATAGTCTTTATTCATGGTAAAGGAAATGGTGTACTTCGTAAAAGGATTCTAGAAGAACTTAAAACGAGCTACAAACGCCACCAAGTGCAAGATGCATCGTTCCAAGAATATGGTTTTGGAGCAAGTTTGGTAATTATAAAATAGATCTAATCTATTTTATAATCCTAAAAGAGCCCTATCATACTGTGATAGGGCTCTTTTAGGTATTAGTTTCTCGAATACCAAGATTAAGAAGTTATAACTACGATTGTACTCATACAAATTAATCAGGTGCAATATGTGAAGAGTAGATTCTAAATATATACTCAAAAAGCACTAATTATTTTGTAACATAACATTTTCGCAATACGATTCTCTTTCTGTAAGTAAGCATTTTCCAAATCCATTCCAATGGACCAAATGCAAAATAAGACAACCAAATATTGCTAAAAACAACCTGAACTGCAAAAATTGCTAATGCTATTAGCGTAATACTAGCTAGACCTACATTCCCACCAAGTCCTAATCCTATAGGATAAAATATAAAGATTCCGAGTAGAGACTGACTTATATAATTTGAAAGTGCCATTTGACCTGTAGACGCTATTGCTTTCAATAATTTAGTCCTTTTCGTAGAAAGAAAAAATAAACTGACTGTTGACATGTATACTATTGCTAACGGGAAAACACTAATTACATAAAGCACTACGCTTGTTACATCCCCAAGAGGGGTATAATTCATACTATAGTATGCATATAAGAATGACAATGGGAAAAACACAAGGCTTCCGTATAGAACTATATTTTTCATTATCCCTTTATAATTGCCAATTTTCTCATGCAAATTATTTCTACCTACATAAAAACCTAGAATAAAAAGACCAAAAAGTTTAGTGCAACGAAATTCTTCTAAAAGACTAGCTATTCGTAGGAACATACCTTGCCTACAATAGATTATATTATCTGAATAGCTATTCATATTATATAAAAACTCCCCTACATTATCTTGTTTAATTCCCTCTCTTATACAAAGACTGTTCTGTATCTCAAAGAAAGGAGCAGCAGAATTAAACCCAGTTGCCACAGAAAAGATTTGAAATATAATTGGTGCTATTAATGATAAACCAGAAATAATAAGAAGTTTCTGATTGGATACTTTTTTAAATAGGGGAAGTAGTAAACCTATTAAAGCATAAAGTAATAGAATATCTCCAGACCAAATATAAGATAGATGTATAACTCCTATTATCGCTAGAATTGTCATACGATTTAAAAAGTACGGAGAGTATCGCCTTGAATTAGTTTGCTCTTTTTTCATTAGTATAGAAAAACCAATACCAAATAAGAGACTAAAAATTGTATAGAATTTCCCGTTAATAAAAACATAAAACAAGAATTTTAGTGTTTTATCCAATTCAGTCGCTTTTATAGCTGTCATCGTTTCACTGTTCAAAAGCTTATACAGTGAAAAAAAATGGCAATTAGCGATACAAATACCGACAAGAGCAAAGCCTCTTAAGACATCTAAAATAATTAGCCGCTTAGAAACTGGAGATTGATTGTTTAAACTCATATTATATATATATATTAAAAATTGTAATTCTGTTTTTTTCGTGTTTTAAAAACTAAACTTTATGGTTGGCACATTTTGTTTATCCTATTTTCTTCTTCTCAAGAGCCTATTTTATAGCTCCACTAATTCACTTCTTTCTCATCTATTTGACACATATTCCCTTTATATCCTTTATCTTTTTCATTTCTTATACACTGAATTATTTAGGGAGAATAAGAGAATTCATAGATGCCACCTCCTTATTCTTCACTAGGTGCGTCTGCTTGAAAAAATTCTCCTTTGCTTTCACTTCAGAGTTAGTAAATGAAACAACTTAGTCATTAATATTTAAAGTAGGGCTATTCATTAAACTTAGTAAAAATCCATTAAAACCATCTATCTATAAGCATTTTCAGATAATAATAATAAACCTTGCATCGAAGAGAAGTTTATCTGTAAGCTCAGAGAGTACAAGTATATATTACATAAGGAATTTTCTTGAAATCCACCAATCGTTTTCACACTCAGAAATATCCGCCTTATGTTTGATTATTAGAGCACCAACGACAATTCGAACATACTATTTATCAAATCCTTGCATTGATTCCCAGTTTACTACTTCACAACCTTCTCTTTCTATTCCAAAGAAAGGCTATCTCCCAAACGATCCCAATATTATATTAAAAGAACTCGCCAAAAAAAAGTAAGCAATGGGTAATTGCTTACTTTACAACTTAGACTTCACCTTATTAACATTTAAGTCGCAAAGATATATATTTATAACAAAAACAGCAAAAAAAATAAACAGATTATGTTTCTACAAAAAAACACAATCATCCAGCAAACCCTATTATTCTGTTGAGTCACTACAAAATTCAGCCTACTTATCCATAGGTTTTCCTTATATAGACTACTGATTAAGAGTCAAATAAAACAATTGATATTGCAATACCATGATCCCTTAGAAATTCTCTTGATTTTTCTATAATAGAATCCATTAGAGAACTAATGATTTTCAAATTAGGTATGTTCTATTAAGTTTATCAAAAAAACATAACTAGCGAAAAGACAAGCTCCTTTTTAACCTAACTTCCACCCCTTTTTTTTGTAATTTCTCCACTGGTTTCATCTTTTATAAAATTTCAATTCACTGATACTCAATGATTCCTTTTCTCAGATCCTTTCTAAATGCGATTTGTAGGATATGGACTAGAACATTGTATATATCTTTGTAACATGCATGTCAATGTACAACTCCATTTCAACCATACTCCTTGAAAAGAGGTTCAATATATATATACAGACTGCACTGAGACTGAAAGATGAAACATTTAAGAAAATAAAAATTAGCAGGAAACAGCATCCACCCAGCTAATGCATTACAAAGTATGACAGAGTAAAATCGAAGTTGTTGAAAGTGAAAGTTGGGTTAATAAGTTTCGACATTTCATTGACTCTCAACTAACATAACGAATCATTCTCTTTTTCACCAGATGGCAATATAAAAGAATCGAACTTGAAAATTCAAGATAGCTTCTAAGTATATACAAAAAGAGGATCTGATAACTAGTATAAAAAGACTCCCCTTGCTGTTAGAGTGAGCTACACAGCAAGGGGAGTATAAAAATAGTTAGTTAACTTATCTACGCACGGTAGTTCACCAACTCTTCTGCTTTGAATTTACGAATAAAATTGAAGTGTTTTTCTACCTCAGCCTCTGCATAATTCACAAATACATTAGCTGATTTCTCGAATAACTCAGGTGCAGTAGTAGCATCTTGAATCAATAAATGACCCATAATAGATACCGCTGCCATCTCCATCAAACGGCGAGATACAAAGTCAAGTAACTCTTGGTTTTGTGTCTCTTTCACCGCATTGGTACAAGCATCAAACTTCGCTGTCATACTCATTACACGGTTCAAAAGTGGTTGAAGTGACTCGCTACAAGGAATCTCTTCAAACATGCGCAACAAGCTTACGTACGTACCATTGGTCACATAACGAATAGCCGCTACGGTTTGTAACTGGGTCGTACCTTCATAGATGCTCGTAATGCGTGCATCACGATAGATACGTTGACAAGCATACTCCATCATATAACCCGATCCACCATGAATCTGGATACAATCATAGGCATTTTGGTTAGCATACTCCGAGTTCATACCCTTAGCAAGTGGTGTAAACGCATCAGCTAATTTTGAGAAATACTTTTGCTCTTGACGCTCTTCAGGTGTCAACTTACGTTCACGTGAAATATCATCCAATGCTTTGTAAATATCAACGTAACGAGCTGTTTGGTACAACAAGGCACGGCCTGCATCAAGTTTCCCTTTCATAATTGAAAGCATATCGTATACAGCTGGGAACTCAATAATAGCTTTACCAAATTGTTTGCGATCTTTAGCATATGCCAAACCTTCGTTATAAGCCGCTTGACTTAAACCTACCGATTGTGCTGAGATACCCAAACGAGCACCATTCATTAATGCCATTACATATTTAATCAGTCCTAATTTACGACTTCCGCAAAGCTCTGCTTTTGCATTTTTGTAAACCAACTCACAAGTAGGCGACCCATGGATACCAAGTTTATTCTCAATACGGCGTACATCTACCCCACCTTCGTTCTTATCGTAAATAAACATAGACAAGCCACGACCATCACGGGTTCCCTCTTCCGAGCGAGCCAATACCAAGTGTAGTTGTGCATCACCATTGGTGATAAAACGTTTTACACCATTTAGCCTCCAACAGTTGTGCTCCTCATCAAAAGTAGCCTTCAACATAACAGCTTGCAAGTCCGACCCTGCATCAGGTTCAGTTAAGTCCATTGACATGGTTTCACCTGCACAAATACGAGGGATAAAACGGCTGTGTTGATCTTCATTACCAAACTCATAAAGCGTCTCAATACAATCTTGAAGCGACCAAATATTTCCAAAACCAGCATCGGCAGCAGCCACAATCTCCGCACACATGGTGTAAGGAGTCATCGGGAAGTTTAATCCTCCAAAGCGACGAGGCATAGTCATACCGTTCAGCCCAGCTTTCACCATCGCGTCAAGATTTTGCTCCGTACCCGCTGCATAGCGTACCCGACCGTTCTCACAGTGAGGTCCCTCTTCGTCTACGCCCTCAGCATTAGCATTAATAATCTCACCCGTGATTTCACCCGTAATCTCAAGTACCTTGTCGTACGAGTCTATTGCATCGGCATAATCTTGCGGAGCGTAGTCAAACTCCTCTTTATCTTGGTAGTCGCGCTCTTTCAATTGGCAGATACGCTCCATTATGGGATTGTTCAAATGGAACTTTAGTTCCGGTATATCTGTATAAAAATTAGCCATGGTTACTTGCTGTTTTTCTTGTAGTACTTAATAAGTTTAGGAATCACCTCTTCTACCGCACCATTTATAACGTAATCGGCAATGGTGTTAATGGGTGCATCAGGGTCGTTATTAACCGATATAATAATACCCGACTCTTCCATCCCTGCAATGTGCTGAATCTGTCCAGAGATACCACAGGCAATGTAAAGTTTAGGACGAACAGTAATACCTGTTTGCCCAATTTGACGGTTGTGCTCAGCATAACCTGCATCAATAGCAGCACGGCTAGCTCCTACTTCAGCATGCAACTCTTTCGCCAAATCAAACAATTTATCGAAGTTCTCTTTCGATCCCATTCCATAGCCACCTGCTACAACGATCGCTGCCCCCTTCAGGTTGTGTTTTGCTTTCTCTACATGACGATCGATTACCTTCACTACGTAGTCTGTTTGAGGTACAAACTTAGCCACTTCGTGCGCTACCACTCTACCGGGATAGTTGACGTCAACAATCTCTTTCTTCATTACACCCTCACGTACCGTTGCCATTTGTGGACGATCTTTGGGGTTGATAATATTGGCTACGATGTTACCACCAAAAGCAGGACGAATTTGATACAATAGATTTTCGTAAGTTACCCCTGCTTTCTTATCTTCGTGCGAACCAATTTCTAGTTGCGTACAGTCGGCAGTCAAACCACTGTGCAAAGCCGATGACACACGTGGACCTAAGTCACGACCAATTACGGTAGCACCCATCAAGCAGATTTGTGGTTTCTCTATCTTAAATAGGTTTACCAAGATAGAGGTATGAGGCAATGAAGTGTAGGGAAACAAGCCTGACGCATCAAATACATGAAGCGTATCAACCCCATAAGGAAGCACCTGTTTTTCTATCCCTTTCAAATTATGACCCGCTACCACGGCTTCCAATTGACAACCCAATTGAGTGGCCAACTTGCGTCCTTTCGTTAAAAGTTCTAGGCTCACATCGAGTACGTGTGCACCTTCTATTTCGCAATATACTACTATATTATTCATAACTGATTATCCTATGGTGTGGTTAGCCAACAATTCTACAACTAATTCTTCAATCTCGTGGTCGCTACTACCCAGTGTTTTACTCTCTTTGGCTTGGAATACAATGTTTGTAATCTTCTTCACCTTGGTAGGTGATCCAGCCAAACCGCACTGTTTAGGGTCAGCCTCTACATCGACAGCACTCAGTTCAGTAATATTCAAGTAAGGATACTTCTCGTAAAGGTGTGCATAAGAGAGTTCGCCCTCTTTCAATATTGCCGCCTTCTCTTGTGCACCCAAAGCATGTTTGTATTTTTGTACCAACTTAGCATTACGTGGACGGCAAGCAGCTGCACTGCTATTCACAGTAAGTACTACAGGATAGGTTGTTTCTACAGTTTCAACACCTCCATCGATATGGCGTTTCACACGAATCGTTTTCTTCTTCTCATCTAATAGAAGAATCTCTTCAGCATAAGTGATTTGAGTAAGTCCTAACTTTTCAGCTACCTGAGGACCAACTTGTGCCGTATCGCCATCAATCGCTTGGCGACCACCAATAATTAAATCGCACTCACCTATCTTGCGAATTGCCATTGAAAGAGCATATGAAGTAGCTAGGGTATCAGCACCAGCAAAAGCACGGTCAGTCAATAAATATCCATTATCAGCTCCCCGATACAACCCCTCACGAATAATCTCGGCAGCACGTCCGGGACCCATAGTAAGGATAGTTACGGTAGAACCTGGGTGTTTATCTTTCAATTGAAGCGCTTGTTCTAGCGCATTTAAATCTTCCGGATTAAAAATAGCCGGAAGTACCGAACGGTTTATCGTACCGTCGGCATTCATGGCGTCTTTCCCTACGTGTCGTGTGTCTGGGACTTGTTTCGCCAATACTACAATTTTTAAGCTCATTTTCTTTTCAAATATTTGGTATTAGTAATGTTACTGCCACAAATTTAATGAAACTATTTTGTTAACAAAAGAAAGCAGTATAAAAAACCACACATATAAGACGCGAATGTGCCATTAAATTATTTTAACGACCAATTCTCGTGTCAGATAGCTTATTCAACAAAAAGAAACAAGTCATAACACTTATAATAATTCTCGAATAATTCCCCTCACCAATTGATCTTTTATTTATCTAACTACTATAAATCCTACTACCCTCTTCGATTCAGCATTATACGTTGGTTATCCATATCCAAGCTCCTTCTACAATCAAAGTTAAACTCCTTCCATCTCATCTACCACTTTACTTATCCTAACTAATCCCAATAGCTGCTAGAGTTTATTCCGCTTGGAAACTCATTCGCATTCAAACCCCTTCCTTTCAACTCCCCCGTTTCAAGGCAAATGTTTGCCGAAGAGTTCTCCAATATCCTGCACGCTTGTCCAAATGCTAGAAACAAACCAATATAAAGTCACAGTAGATAGCTACATCCCTCCGCTAGGATACAACCGTACCTGACGAACAAAAAAAAACGTGCATCCGCTATTTTAGAAAATAACAAATGCACGTTAAAAAGTAAAATCAGATTCTATACATTCAGCTCTAGAATAAAACGAGAGCCTTTTTTATAATTTACATCAACAAAAAGAGTACCATTCAGCTTATACGCCACTACAGCACAAGTAGGAAGCCCTAGCGCATTTCCAGCCAAAAGATTACGCACCTTTGCAAATGGGATAAAGAGAGTATCAATTTCATCTGCTGGAATTCCTGTGCCTGTATCAGTTATAACAAAATGCCCCAAATCTGCTCTTCGCTTCTTAAATTCCAATGTGATTCTCCCCTCAAGAGTATGAATAGATGCATTAACTAAAAGGTGTAATAATATTTTCTTTACAGCCTCCCTATTGGTCTTAAGCATTACGTGAGAAGGTGTGTTTACAACAAAAGTAACACCCTCTTTCAAGAGGGGTTTAACCTCATCCATAACCTCATTGCATAAATGGCTAATAGATACACTTTCAGCATCATATCGTTCCTCTTTACTCCCCTCCAATGTAGTAAATCTTTCAATATCAGAAATTAAACATTTAAGAGCTTGGACAGATAAAATAGCCGGGCTATCTATAGGTAAACTCTTTCTCACTCCCTCTTCTACAAGTAAAAGAGAAGGTTCTAACTGTGCAGCAATGTTACATATTAGGTTTGACTTTTGTGCATTTGTAGACTCTAATATAACCAAAGCCTGCCTCAATCTGCGCTCTTGTAGCTTCTTTCTAGCTAACATCAGCCACGAGTAGATAAGTACGACTACTAATAAAAGAAGTATCACACAACAAATGAGAAGAACGATAGACTGTGATTCAATCTTGCTATTTTTCTCATTTAATTCTTGATTAAAAGTCTCTTTTTCTTGTGCCAACAACTCCATCTTTTTAGCATTCTCTACCCCTTTAATAGAGTCTTGCCAATTGGTGTACAGCTTGCGCACAGCTATAGCAAGAGATGCATTATTTGCCCTTTCAGTATAGGTTATCATCTCTCTATAGCAAGAATCCTTAGCGCTATCATCTTTCCCTAAAGTCCGAAAATGGAAGAATTTATTATAGCTTTCTAAGCTTTTAGCTACCATACCCACTTGCTGATAATAGTTTGCCTGCGTAAGCCACAAATCCTCCGTAAGTGAGTCAGACTTCATCTCTTCTACATAACTGTGAAGCAATTCCAAAAAAGAGCTAGATTGGTCCGCTTTTTTCAAACGGGTATACATTCTCAACCGCTCCTTCGCCACTAAGTATCGAAGCTGATATTGTGGCTTTTTACTCTCTTTCTCCACTCTACCAATCAAAGCATCTAACTCCCTACAAGTAGCAAAAGCCTCCTGATAAGCCTTCTCTTGAGTGAGAGAAGTACTTACTTTCACTCCCTCTTCAACTGCTTTTTGATACTCTTTCTGCTCAGCTAGATTGATAAAATGCTTCCAGCGAGCAGCAACAGCTGGATTAACCTCAGCACTTCCAACTCCACAATTTAAATATATTACAAGAAGAAATATTAGTCTTTTCATTGTCATTTTCTTATTTAAAACGAATCTGTTAAATTCGCAGTAATGATATAGTTACCCTAAAGAGTAGACAAATATAGCAATTAAATTAAAGAGTCAGATTGTTTTTTTTACAAATCATTGCAAATAGAAAGCTTTTTAAAACAAAT
Organism: Phocaeicola sp.; assembly: GCA_051658485.1. GTDB lineage: Bacteria > Bacteroidota > Bacteroidia > Bacteroidales > Bacteroidaceae > Phocaeicola. The sequence continues at coordinate 749 of JBOFMR010000186.1, read as the reverse complement.
CGCCTTTTCAAAGTTCATAAAAATAAGGCTATCTTTAAGCTCATTTTAAATTATATCAAGCATGACTAATGTAGAGATAGAAGATGGCTGGAAAGAAGAGCTAGCCACCGAATTTAGTAAAGATTATTTTGGGAAGCTAACAAATTTCATCAAAGAAGAGTATCAAAGAACAACGGTCTATCCACCTGGAAAACTCATATTCAACGCTTTTAACCTCTGCCCCTTTAATCAAGTTAAAGTTGTTATCCTAGGACAAGATCCTTATCATGGAGTGGGACAAGCAAACGGTTTGTGCTTCTCTGTCAGCGAAGGAACTCCTTTGCCTCCTTCATTAAAGAATATTTTCCAAGAGATTCAATTAGATTTAGGACTAAAGAATCCAACGAATGGAGATTTATCTCGGTGGGCAAAACAGGGAGTACTTCTGCTAAATGCAACCCTCACAGTACGGGCACATGAAGCTGGTTCACATCAGAAAAAAGGTTGGGAAAAGTTTACAGATGCCATCATCCACTCTTTAGCAGAAAAGAAAGAGCACCTTGTCTTTATTTTATGGGGAAATTATGCGCAAAAAAAAGGGGAATTAATCGATACAAAAAAACACCTAGTGCTTCAAAGTGTACACCCCTCTCCTCTTTCAGCTCATAGGGGGTTCTTTGGAAATAAACATTTCAGCCATGCTAATAATTATCTAATTAGCCATAATAAAACACCTATTGAGTGGTAAAAGAGGTGAGCCAAAGAGAGCT
>JBOFMR010000185.1:0-3615 GCA_051658485.1 Phocaeicola sp. | reverse complement strand
CAACACCTTTGCGCATATCAGTACTAGTATGACTAATAACGAAACGATTGGTTTCATTCAAATTAAACATAGTTTTTTTGAATACAAAAGTCGGAAAGAAAAAAGAGAAGAAAAATACGGCAGAATTCGGATGGATACTTTCAATTACGTGGTATACTTCTTGGTGTATGCATCGTTTTACCCTTTCGTACTCTATTTCCATATTGATTGGTCCATGACTCATTAGATAGAGTGGCACTGTTTCGCCACCTTCTCTGTATGCTGGTTGTAGGTAGTCATACTTATGTAGAATAAATCCAAGGCGTTTGTAGAAGCTTATTCTTCGGTGAGTTATCTCGTCTACACCTTTTTCTACCTCAAGAAGAATAGGGAGGCCGTTGGATAACTCTTTGATTTTGTTTATAACGACTTTTCCATATCCTCCATTTCGGAGTGTGGGGTCAATTGCTATGTGCTCTATGTAGTTAAACCCATCAAGTTCCCAGTAGTTTACTAATCCAACTGGTTTTGAAAGATTCAGTACGATGTTGCATTTAAAGCGGTTGTTGTTATCGGTATAGATTCGCTGTTCCTCTCTCCCTCTTCGCTCTGCTTTGGGAAAGGATTGGAGCATTAACTCTTCTGCGTAGTTGTAATAAGAGTTGTCTGCCGTTTTGATTTCTTTTAGTTCAACCATTATTCTTATTTATTTATTCACTTCTATAGAGAGGAAACAACTCTCTTTATAGAGATGTTGAAATGTTAGATAGGAAGTAGCATTATCTTTTCAATGCATAGATCCTTATTTTTTATTATCCAACGTCTTCTTCTTTGTAGAAGGAGTTATTATTTATTTTTATTGTTGTCCGATAAAACTTAATGTCTTTAGAAAATTGCTTAGCTCTCCTATAATAGAATCTATTAGATAGCAAATAAGCTTCAAGTTAGGTTATTCTATTGAGTTTATCAAAAAATATTAGCCAGAGAAGAGAGAAGCTCTTTTTAAGGAGTCTCAATACTCCATTGATGATCAGTAGATATAATGATTCGTTCCCTTTTTACCAGATAGTAGTAATTTATTTCATTGTGTGTTACTCTTTATGAGAAGCCTTAGTGTGTAATTTGTTTTGGTGAATTTAGTACAAACCTAATTGAGACTCTTTGTTTTCTATGTTTTTTTTGTTGTTATTCTATTAATCTAGAGTCAAATCTTTAGGAAATGTGATAGTTTTAATGAATGGTGTTTTAAAATAAATTATCTTTGTGAAAACATAAATACTTATATCGAATGGGACACCACCAATTAGACAGTTTAGATGAACAAATTTTGCGCTTGATAGCGAGTAATGCACGTATCCCATTTTTGGAGGTTGCTCGTGCTTGTAATGTTTCGGGTGCTGCTATCCATCAACGTATTCAAAAATTGACGAATTTAGGCATTCTAAAAGGTTCTGAGTACCTTATTGATCCTGAAAAAATAGGTTATGAGACGTGTGCTTATATTGGATTGTACTTGAAAGATCCAGGAAGTTTTGATTCAGTGGCAGAATCACTCGTTAATATTCCCGAAGTGGTTGAATGTCACTATACAACGGGGCAGTACGATATGTTTATAAAGATTTATGCGAAGAATAACCATCATCTATTGAGCATTATTCATGACAAGTTACAGCCTTTAGGCCTTTCTCGTTCTGAAACGATAATCTCATTCAATGAGGCTATAAAGCGACAAATGCCAATATTGAGCCTGACTGATGAGGATTAATTTCTTCGTTCATATCTAACAAAACTATAAGGGTAGAGATGCTTATCATCCATTGGGTGGTCATCTCTACTTTTTTCTTCCCATACATTGGGATCTATTTCAGGGAAAAAAGTATCTGCCTCTTCTGGAGTGTGGTGGATGTGGGTTACATATAGCCGATCTGCCTTCTTGAGAGCCTCTTGATATAGCATCGCTCCTCCAATAATAAAAACCTCTTCCTCCTCCTTGCATCTTTTGAGTGCCTCGTCCAATGATGGAAAATGTTCGCTGCCTACGAATTGTTTCTCTGTTTGACTTAGCACTATATTTCTTCGATTGGGAAGCGCTCCCTTGGGTAGAGATAAGAAGGTGTTCCTCCCCATAATAATGGTATGCCCCGATGTGATTGCTTTGAATTGTTTCAAATCATTCGGAAGCCAGTAAATTAGCTTGTTTTTAAAGCCTATAGCTTGATTGGCCGCTACAGCCACAATCATTGATAGAGTCATATGTATTGCTTTTTTAGATAGCTACCTTTCCCGAAAGGTGTGGATGTGGATCATAATCTACCAGTTCAATATCATCGTAGGTAAAGTCAAATATATTTTTAATTGCTGGGTTTAGTTTGATACGAGGGAGTGGACGACTCTCTCTCTCTATCTGTATTTTGACTTGGTCAAGGTGATTGGTATAGATATGCGTATCGCCTAATGTGTGAATAAAATCACCAGCCTTTAGTCCTGTAACTTGTGCTACCATTTCGAGTAGTAGCGCATAGGATGCAATGTTGAAAGGGACGCCTAAAAAAGTATCTGCACTACGTTGATAGAGTTGTAAGCTCAACTTGCCATCTGCGACATAAAATTGAAAGAAAGCATGGCAAGGAGGGAGATTCATGTGGGGTAAATCAGCCACATTCCAAGCACTAACGATTATACGTCTAGAGTCAGGATTTGTTTTAATCGCCTCGATCGCCTCGCTGATTTGGTCAATAAAACCACCGTTATAATCGGGCCATGAACGCCATTGATAACCGTAGATATGACCTAAATCTCCATTTTCATCTGCCCATTCGTTCCAAATACGTACCCCATTCTCTTGCAAGTACTTTATATTTGTATCACCCTTTAAGAACCAGAGCAATTCGTGAACGATTGATTTTAAGTGAAGCTTTTTAGTGGTAACGAGTGGAAAACCATCTTCCATAGAAAAACGCATTTGGTGTCCAAATAGACTGATTGTTCCTGTACCTGTACGGTCTTCTTTTTTTGTACCTTCTGCTAAGATACGATTTAAAAGTTCAATATATTGCTTCATACTTATTCTCCTTTGTTTTGCTACATAATCTGAGAGATGCAAAGGTATTGATTATTGGTTAAAAAGAAAAATAAAGCAGGATATGCTTCTTTAAAATTGCTGAAAGATTTAGTGTTGCACAGCCGTTGTACAGTCGTTGCACAGATGTGCGACAGGTGTACAACGGCTGTGCAACACTAAAGATGTTATTCTAGTAAGTGTCTCCTCGTTTTTACTTTGTTTCTAATTCATTTTTCTTTTTGTTTGATAAAACTTAATACACTTAGAATATCGCTTGATTTTCTAATAATAGAATCTATTAGAGCACTAGTATCCCGTTAAAAATCGGGATGATTTAAAAATTAAAGAAACAACCCTGGAATAAGGGGAACAAGTCGCTCTTTGACATTATTGAAATTAGTCTTATCGAATAGGTCACGTAAGTTTTCTCGATTACTAACCCAACTTTCACCCTTAAAATTATTTTTCGTAATTTTTCCACTGATTTCATCTTTTGTAAAATTTCAATTCACTGATAATCAGCGATTGCTTTTTCCAATTCTTGCTAAATGCGATTTGTAGGACACTTTTGGTTA
>JBOFMR010000184.1:0-106990 GCA_051658485.1 Phocaeicola sp. | reverse complement strand
AAGCCTAGCAAACAGGCTCAAGATATATATACTGCACTGAGACTAAAACATGAACCATTTAAGAAACTGAAAATTTGTAGGACACAGCATCCACCCAGCTAATGAGCTACACAGTACGACAAAGCGAAATAGGGGTTATTAAAAGTGAAAGTTGGGCTAACTTTTACCTGCGAAAAGTAGAAGTAAATAGGATGTCAATGATGAATTCTTTAAGAATCATACGTCATTGACATCCTATTTTTTATTATCTGCATTCATGCATTTATTACGCTACACAGTGATGTTTTGCCATTTTCTGTTGATTTCTACTCTGTTTTTTATAATTTGCACTTTTTGTTTTTTAGATTGACAGATGATGTTTTTTCGAAATATTTTTTAAAACTTTACTCTAATGTGGCATAGTGAATCGTTTACTTTGCAACTCTAAGTTATTTAACGATATGAAAAAAAATAGTAAGATTAAAGATTCATCGGCTGTGCTCTTCAAAAAATATTGTTGGCTTTTTAATGTCCTTATTGCAAGTAAAGGAGTCACCATCGAAGAGATAAAAGAGCTGTGGTATCGGAGTGAAATAAGTTCGGAGAGTGAATTGTCAACCCGTAGCTTTCATCGATACCGTCAAGCCGTTCAGGAACTTTTTGATGTAATAATAGAGTGCAAGAAGGGCAAAGGAGCCACTTATTTTATTGAAGGAGCAGATGAGATTAAATGCGGTATGAGGCAGGATTGGTTGATGAATGCATTTGCTGTAAATCATCTGATAGAAGAGAGTGTAGGTATAAAAGAACGCATCCTTTTTGAAAAGATACCTAGCGGTCAATTGTACCTTTTCCCCATTATTCGTGCCATGAAAGAGAGCCTTTGTTTACAGGTAAGTTATCACTCTTTTTGGCGTTCTGAACCTTGCACTTTGTTTTTAGAGCCCTATTGTGTAAAGCTCTTTAAACAACGATGGTATTTATTGGCCTATAGCAGTGAATTCTCAGAGCTTCGTTTGTATAGCTTAGATCGAATGAAACGGTTAGAACTTACAGAAACCTCTTTTACAATAGATCCTAATTTTGATGCCGAGAACTACTTCTTACACTCCTATGGGATTATTGTAGATGAAGAGTATCCACCCGAAGTGGTTCAACTAAAAGTCCATGGATTTCAAGCAAACTTTTTAAAGACATTGCCTTTACATGCCTCGCAGGAGGCCGAAGATAGAGATGGATATACTCTTTTTACCTTCTACGTTCGACCGGGTCAAGATTTCTTGAAGGAACTGTTGTGGCACGGGTCATCTGTAGAAGTAATATCACCCCAGTGGCTGCGCCAAGAGATGGCTGCTGAAGCTAAACTTCTCTTGGAACGAAATAATTAAGTCAAAAAATAATGGGAACACAAATTCAATTTATGCCTTGGGTAGGCTCTTCTTTTCTGGAAGGATTTGGTGGTAAACGCATAATGGTACTTGGTGAAAGTCACTATTGCGACAAGCCCGAAGATGGAACTGCTGATATAACAATACGCATTATAGATGATTTCTGTGATGAGAATAGTGAATATGAATCCTACAAAAACACCTACACCAAGTTTGAAAGGGCGTTAGCGGGTAGGAAGGTCTCTTCTACGGAGCGCCGTTCTTTATGGAATAGAATCCTCTTTTACAACTTTATTCAAGAGCCAATGACTGCTGCTAGAGTAGCCCCTACTGCCCAGCAAGTAAGTAATGCACAATATCCATTTTTTGAAGTGATAGAACGGTATCGTCCTGATATTATTTTGGTGTGGGGTAGAAGATTGTATGATATGCTTCCTTCGCAAGGAACTCAGGGTGAGAATGTAGTGGTAGATGGAGTGGGTTCTGAGGAGAGTTGGGTCTATAAGCTTAGTGATGGTCACGAGGTCAGGGCACTCTCTATGTATCATCCCGCTTCAGCATTTAGTTGGGAGTATTGGCATTGCTTTATTAAGCAACTGATTGCTGGTAAATAGGGTAGTTAAAACTCTTTGGTAGAGTATTGTATAGACCTAGAATTTAAATATTTGCCATTTGTATATCAAACTAATTTTTACAAATCTGCTTACTGGGTCTTTATGCTTGTTTACATCTCTCTTACGATTGAGGGGGAACTCAACTATTCATATATAAAGTAATGATGCAGCTTAGACTTCTTTGTAATGGATTGTTGTTTGATTATTACTTAACATCCTCAAGTGTTTTTGCAATATGTTATAGATCAGATGATTATTGAGATTCTTCTTCTAAATGGATAGAAGGTTTTTTCTATAACGATCTGCATTATAATATAATACGAAAAAATCATGGATTTAAGGTATTCGTATTACTAGGATAGGATAGAAGCAATCTTATAGCGCTATATAAAGCAGATAGGGCGTGTATTGAATATAATAATATAGTAAAATAGTATGGAAATAAAGAAATGTCTTTATTGTGGAGAGAAAATCCCTGCTGAGGCAAGAAAATGTCCTCATTGTAAAGAGTGGTTGGAAATGAACGCACCTCATAGTTCAATGGATAAGCAGCAGAAAAAAAGATTTAGTGAGCAATTACCAGATGACTATTGTTATCAAGAGGAGGTAGCAGATCGCAAAGGAGGTGCATTTGTAAATGCTTTCTGGAAGCAGATTACTCATCACTTTTTTGACTTTTCAGGAGTGATAGGTCGTGAAGAGTTTTGGCACTATATGCTTTTCTATATTGCTTTTTTATCGACCTTTTATTCGATTGAATTTCTTTATTCAACGTTTTTTTATCAAATTGAAATTCCGTTTCCAATCAGTTGGGTAACACACGCTTTTCAGATTGCACTTCTGATTCCTAGTTGGTCGATAGCTTCTAGGCGATTGAATAGTATAGGCAAGAATCGATTCTTAATTCTACTTTCTTTCGTTCCGCTTGCCAATCTTTGGTTAATCTATTTGTTTTGCAAAAAAGAGACAACTCCTGTTCAAGCTGCGGTAAAGTGGAAAGGCTTAGATACTATAATCTCTATATTAATCGCTTTTTCTGCTTTTATCCTATTCGTAATTGTAGCTTGTTATGCTTACTGGATAGAAAGTAACCGCACCTATAACAATGGAAAATGGTCTAGTGAAGAGAAGGTTCAACCTGCAAGTGTGGAGAGGGGCATTAGTGGGAAGAGAATTGAAGATAACGCCTCAACATACAGAATGAAAGGGTAATAATACCTCTAAGGGGGGGTGAGAACCTCTTATTGAGAGGGAAGATTGATGATAAATAGAGAGTCACAATGGAACTGATGCTTGAAGGAAATGTGATGCGAGGCACTTATTATGATGAAAAATGGCAGTAATAATAGGCTACGTTTGGAAGGAACTTCAATTAATGGATTGGTTTACCTAAAAGAGTTTGCAGTAGACCATCGGCAGAGGTGTGGATATGCCATTTCGATTGGATATTGAGACATAAACGGTGGCAACTCATCTGCAGCGAATCGGTAATTGCAGGTGATGAGAAAGTGATTGAGTAACATTGGTATTCACAAATAGATAAAACAGGATGAATAAAAAAGAGATTTATAATCAGATAAAAGAGATTGCTGCAGAACTTCTCGTGGGGAAAGTGCAATTTACACGAGCAGATTTGGTATATGAACTAAAATCAAGAGGTTTCTCAGCTACTCCTTTAGAGGTGAGTCAGTGGGTATATGAATCCTATTTATATTTTAATAAAAGTAGTGAAATAGAAGTTGCTTTTGTGACGAATGATAAGGTTCAACCCCTAGTAGAGGAGTCAAAATTGCACATCCTATTAGCCGATGGGAAGGACCAACTTGCTTTTCAATTATTAGACAGTCGGCTAAAGAAAAGTATAACCTCACTTCAACTTCTTAAAGAAGTAACTTCTCAATCTTTAGAAGGTGGAGATTTAGCGAAATCTTGGGACCTAGTCGGCGTACTGCAAGGAACCAGTGGGGTGAAAAAGAGTCAGCAAAAAGCAGAGCTTCTTTTTGAAAAATATAAAAACCTCATAGAGAGTTATACAACAGCACAAGAGGATGTAAAGGGAGGAATATCTGACTTTGTAGAGGTTAGAAATCACGTTGCTGTCTTGTATCAAGAGTATGTGCAGCGACTGATAGACCTTTTTGGTGATTCCATTTCAGCAATCGCTCCTGAGATATTTGATTTTGATTCGGTGGAGTTCCTCGATGTAGATGGAATGCTTACGCAAGTAAAGTTGGAGTATGAGAGACTCTTTAGTGAATGCGAAACCTTTATGGGGGAGATTGAAACGAGCTTCCGCTTATCACTGACAAGTTCCTCGCAAGCGTTTAATGAGAGTAAGAGTAAAGAAGCAGCCGTTATTCTGGCTGCGGTTAATTTCTTTAATCACTACGCCTCCTCAGCAGATAAAGAGTTGCGATTAAACAGGGAGTTTGAAAAGATTAAACGCTTTGTAAAGCACGATGTAACGCTTATAAAGGGGGATTTAGGTAGGCTGATGATTATTTATAAATCGCTTAATGACCTCTTTATTCCTAAAGCCAATGCCTTTTTACGATTTAGTCAACAGCTTTTTGAAGGAGAATTAAAGCAACTTTTTGATTTGCTTTATCAAGATCCTAAAGTGAAAGAGTTGGTGAAAAAAAGAGAGAATCTTACAGCAACCTACAAAGAATTGTTGTGCGAAATCTCCGACAATGAACTTCATCTTGGCTTTTTTCAAACGAGTATTGCAAATGCAAAACAGTTGTTAGATGAGAAGAAGATGGCGTATCAAGAGTGTAAAGATCAAAGGCCTAGTAAACCCTTCTTTCTTGTCAATTGGATAACTTTTGGCAATGCAGGAAGTAGTTACCGTCGTAGTATGTTTGAGTGGAAAAAATACAACTATCCAGTTATTGAGGAGTATGAAAACTACAAGCTCGATTTGAAGTTGGATACTGACGAACTGGCTAATATAGAGGGCACATTGTCTAAACAATATGGGGTAGCTAAGGAGATTAAAGAGGATTTACAACAGCTGAATGACTCCATTATGAAACATCTGCATGTGTCAGATTCACTAAAACAAAAATTTATAAACCACCTTGAACCTATGCTTAAAGTGTTACGCATAGGGAAAGATATACTCGAGAGCAAATTAGATAAGCAATTGAGACAAACAGTGGTCATTGAAGATTTACGAGATGTGGAGTTACCCACTCAATTGAAAGAGGGTATCAGTGGATTTGCGAACCACCTGCGAGAAATGGCGATAGGTAGCTCGTCGCGACCTATTGAACAAGAGGGAATTGAAGGATCTACTCAGCAAACAGCACAAGTAGAAGATGCTATCGATCAAGATGAGCAACGTTTTATGGATCAGTCGGATGAATTGATTCAACGAGGAATAGATGTGCTAGAGAATTGGAGCTTGTTGGAGGCTGAGAAAGCGAAAGGGCGTATGGTAGGAAGTGCTTATGATGCACAATTAGAGGCGCTTAAAAAACAGTTTAGTGCACAGATGGAGCAACTAGATAATGAACAGCTATTATTACAAAGCGTGTTGAAAAGAATCAATACAGCATCCAATGCAGATCAGCTAAAAGAGGGCTTTTTGCTCTTATTGGGTAACTCTGCCACATACTCTAGAGAGGAGCTAGAACAATTTATGAATGGTAATTTAAAACTGAAATTATAATGGCATTACAGAATCGACGCAGAGAGCAGGCTCGTACAGCAATCGATGTAACTTCGGTAAATGAGCTACAAAGCATTGAAAATGATGTAAATAAAGAAGAACTACGGAGAGAGAAAAAATTAGATAAGCAGCTAGAGCTTGAGAGTTCTGCCTCTTATGTATTAATTAAAAGCATCTCGAAGGTCATGGATGATTACTGTTTGGATGGAATCATTGGCTTTATCCCTTTTGTGGGTGATATTATTACATTGGTTACAGGTGCTCCTTTCCTTTATATAGCCCTTCTTAAGATAAGATCACTTCCGCTTACATTGGCCGTTATCTCTAATTTGCTATTGGATGCTTTGGTGGGGATGATACCGATGTGGATTGGTAATATTTGTGACTTCCTCTTTAAGGGGAATAAACGAAACTACAAACTAATTGTAGGTTTTGTAGAGGATGATCAAGAGATTGTAAAACAGGTAAATAGACGAGCTTTAGTTTCTCTTATCTTTATAGGTATACTCATCTTTCTAATCTACTTACTTGTTGGACTTATCGCTGACTTTACCTCTTTCATAGGTTCGTTTTTTTAATTCTTAATCATCTCTTTTAGAATGATTACTAACTCTTATTACATAATTTAAAACCAGAGAACTATGTCAACCATTTATTGCGAATATTGTGGGCACAAATTCCCCAATGTTAGAATGCTAGCAGGTGCTAGCTGTTCCCGTCATCCCAATGGCTCAAACAAGGGAAATCACAAACTCTACGAGGGAACAGAGAAGAGTAAATACACATGTAAGTTTTGTGGTAAAACATTTTCCTCCATTCTGGCAATGGTGGGAGGAAATTGCCCGTATCACCCCAATGGCTGTAATAAAGGCAATCATTCGCCAGCGTTATAGAGACTGATTTTGTTTAGTGTTTTTTTGTTGACTAAAAAGGGAGGGCTAAATGAACTTGATAGAAAATCATGCCAATGACTATTAATGGACCAATTAGTTGGAAATAAGTGGTTAACTCTTTTTGTTGAGGATGGAGTATAAACGGTCTGGTGCAATATCAGATAGGCTTGAAAACTTTTTTATTACCTCTCTTGTTTTATTGGTATTGCAATTTAAAATTAAAAGAGATAAAAGGTTTTTGTTTTTAAATGGGTTTTATACTAATATATAGTAACTTTGTCCCCTCATAATATTTAACAAATTAAAAATTGAAATGAAAAAATTATTCTCGAAAGTAGCGCTAGTATCTGTAAGTGCACTTGCTCTATCGGCTTGTTGTGGAAATGCAAAAGTAAAAGGAACCTCTTTGGCAGAAATAGCAGGAGAATGGACGATTGAAGTTGTTCAGGGAACACCCGTTCCAACGACATTGGAGAAAACTCCTTTTCTTGCAATCGATGCAGTTGAAAACCGTGTGTATGGAACAGCAGGCTGTAATAACATCAATGGACTTATAGAAGTTGATAGTGTAAATGTAAACCAATTCTCATTTAAAAATGTAGCAACTACTATGATGATGTGTCCTGATATGGAGACAGAAGCATTGGTGTTAAAAACTTTGGGAGAGGTTAAGAAAGCAGATATGCCAGAAGCTGACAAACTATTGTTGCTTGATGAAGCAGGTAATGAGTTGATGGCATTAAAGAAAAAATAGCCACAGACTTATTTATAAGGACGAATAAAGAACGTCTTGTATATGCCAAAACGAAACCCGTTTGAAACATATACAAGACGTTCTTTCTTTTGAACTGACAAAACGTCAGCCTTCTCCTCCTCTTAGAGAGGGGCTTTTTCTTTTGGCATACCGTTTGCAATGTCGATAACAGAAGCGATAAACCTTCTATTATATGAAATTGAAAAAATAAAATAGATAATATAAAAACAACAATTATGGGAAAAATTATTGGAATTGACTTAGGAACAACAAACTCTTGTGTTTCTGTATTTGAAGGAAACGAACCTGTAGTAATATCAAACAGCGAAGGTAAACGTACTACTCCTTCTATCGTAGCTTTTGTAGATGGTGGTGAACGTAAAGTAGGGGACCCTGCTAAACGTCAAGCGGTAACTAACCCTACACGTACGGTATACTCTATCAAACGTTTTATGGGTGAAAACTGGGACCAAGTACAAAAAGAGATTGGTCGCGTTCCTTATAAAGTTGAAAAAGGTGACAACAATACTCCACGTGTAGATATTGATGGTCGTTTATATACTCCACAAGAAATATCAGCAATGATTCTTCAAAAAATGAAGAAAACAGCTGAAGATTATTTGGGACATGAGGTAACTGAAGCGGTTATTACTGTACCTGCTTATTTCTCTGACTCACAACGTCAAGCTACTAAAGAAGCAGGTCAAATTGCTGGTTTGGAAGTAAAACGTATTGTGAACGAACCAACAGCTGCTGCTTTGGCTTACGGTATTGACAAAGCACACAAAGATATGAAGATTGCAGTATTCGACCTTGGTGGTGGTACATTCGATATTTCTATCCTTGAGTTTGGTGGTGGTGTATTCGAAGTTCTTTCTACAAATGGTGATACTCACTTAGGTGGTGATGACTTTGACCAAGTAATCATTGATTGGTTGGCACAAGAGTTCAAAAATGACGAAGGTGCTGATTTGAAAAATGATCCAATGGCTATGCAACGCTTGAAAGAGGCAGCTGAGAAAGCAAAAATTGAATTGTCTTCTTCAACTAGTACTGAAATCAACTTGCCATACATCATGCCAGTTGATGGTATGCCTAAACACTTAGTTAAAACTTTAACTCGCGCAAAATTTGAATCATTGGCACACAGCTTAATCCAAGCTTGTTTGGAGCCATGTAAAAAGGCAATGAGCGATGCAGGTTTGAACAATGCAGATATTGACGAAGTTATCTTGGTAGGTGGTTCTTCACGTATTCCATCAATTCAAAAATTGGTAGAAGATTTCTTTGGTAAAGCTCCTTCTAAAGGTGTTAACCCAGATGAGGTAGTAGCGGTAGGTGCTGCTGTACAAGGTGCGGTGTTGACAGATGAAATTAAAGGTGTGGTACTTCTTGATGTAACTCCACTTTCAATGGGTATCGAAACAATGGGTAGCGTAATGACAAAACTTATTGATGCAAATACGACAATCCCTTGTAAGAAGAGTGAAACATTCTCAACTGCAGCCGATAACCAATCAGAAGTGACTATTCACGTATTGCAAGGTGAACGTCCAATGGCTAGCCAAAACAAGTCAATCGGTCAATTTAATTTGTCAGGTATTGCTCCAGCACGTCGCGGTGTTCCTCAAATTGAGGTAACTTTCGATATTGATGCCAATGGTATCTTGAAAGTTTCTGCTAAAGATAAAGCTACAGGTAAAGAGCAAGCGATCCGTATCGAAGCTTCTTCTGGATTGAGCAAAGAGGAGATTGAAAAAATGAGAGCTGAAGCTGAAGCAAATGCGGATGCTGACCAAAAAGAGCGTGAGAAAATTGACAAGCTTAATCAAGCAGACTCAACTATCTTCCAAACTGAGACTCAATTGAACGAGCTAGGTGACAAACTTTCTGCTGATAAAAAAGCTCCTATTGAGGCAGCATTAGCTAAATTGAAAGAGGCTCACAAAGCACAGGAATTGGCAACTATCGATGCAGCTATGGCTGAATTGAATGCAGCTTTCCAAGCAGCAAGCGCTGAGATGTACGCACAAAGCGGTGCAGCTGGTCAACCAGGTGCTGATTGTGGTCAAGGTGGATGCAATGAAGGTGATTGTAAAGATAATAAAGATCATATTCAAGATGCTGATTTTGAAGAGGTCCGTTAATTTGGGGTAAACAGCGATAGCGAAACACCTATCAAAAATAGATTAAGGAGTGTAATTCAATGAGTTACGCTCCTTTCTTTTTTTAACACTTTTTGTTTGACTATTGAATTTTTACCGTTTTTTATGCTATATTTGTACCGAATTTGTACCAGAACAAAAATGTAGGTAAAGTTGAACAATATGATACAACTGCGAGGAAGTATAGTTTAAACAGTAAAAAAGTAAAGAAAATGCCAAGTGCCAAGTACAAAATTGAGAGACGTTGTGAGATTTGTGGAAATGTATTCATGGCTCCAACAATCGATTCAAAATATTGCAGCAAGAAATGTGGCAATATTGCTTATCGGAGAAAGAAAGCTGAAGAACGGAAAAATGAAGCCCTTAAATCTATTGTTGAAGATATCGATGTTGCTCGAGACTATATTTCAGTAAAAGAGGCAATGGCCATGTTCAATATTTGTAAGACCTCTATCTATCAATACATCCGTAGTGGAAGAATTAATAGTATCAATCTGGGTAAGAATCTTATTCGCGTAAAAAGGTCGGAAGTTGCTGAATGCTTTCCTAAACGTCCTTTTTCAGAAGACTCCATAAAACGTCTTCCAAAACTGTATAACTTAGAACCCGAGAATTGTTACACCATTGGAGACATTTCTAAGAAATATATAATTGATGAGAGCACAGTTTATCTTCATATAAGAAAGTACAGCATCCCTACTCGACAGATTGGTAACTATGTATATGTGCCCAAAGCAGATATTGATGAACTATATAAAGATGTAGTACGATGAGGAAAGCTTATGACCAAACCCGTGTATCAGTTAGACTTCGTAAGTCACCTGATTTAGAACAGTGGAGCTTATATTTAGAGGCCTATCCAGTTATTGATGCAGTAACCAAGAAGGTTACACGTGAACGTGAATATTTGAACCGATCAATCACTACACCAATTTGGGATAAGACTAGAAAAGCTCGTACTTCAAGTGATGGTAAATCCTCATATAAACCTAAACGTGATTACAATGGTATCATTCAGTGCAAGTCTATACTAGACAAGCAGACCTGCATTTTTGCAGACAAGGTTAGAGAGATTCGACAAAGAGAGTTTGATCATGCTTTCCTTTTTACGGATGTTGAATCTGCACAGGCAGAACTGAATGAACGTAATCAGTATAACTTTATTGAGTATTTCAAACAGGAGATATTCCGAAGACACAGAGATAACTCCAGTGGCATAATCATAACTTGGAATCGTGTGTATGAGTTAATGAAACTCTACGTTGATGGAGAAGAACTTCTTTTTTCGCAAATAAATACGAATATGATTGAGGAGTTCAAACGTTTCTTAATAACAGCTCCACAAGGTGGTTCCAAAAAAGGACCTATATCATTAAGCACTGCATCCACCTATTTCTCTATTTTTAAAGCTGGATTGAAACAGGCCTTTGTAGATGGATATTTGTCAGTTGATATAGCTGCTAAAGTAAAAAACATTAAAGGACTAGAGAGTCGTCGTGAGTATCTGACAGCAGAAGAGCTGAATAAATTGGCGACTACGCCGTGTGATAAGCCTATTTTAAAGCGTGCTGCATTATTTTCTGCATTGACAGGATTGCGCCACAGTGATATTCAGAAGTTGAGATGGTCTGAGGTTCAAATTAATGGTAATGATTATAGACTCAACTTTACTCAACAGAAAACCAAGGGTGTAGAATACATGCCAATGTCAAAACAAGCAATGCAATTATGCGGTGAACCAAGAGATAAAAAGTTGCTAGTATTCCCTGATTTACCCGATCCATCGTGGATTTCCAAACCATTAGAAAGATGGATTCAAGCAGCTGGTATTACCAAACATATCACCTTCCACTGTTTTAGACACACGTATGCTACATTGCAGTTGGCTGGTGGTACCGACATTTACACCGTTAGTAAGATGTTAGGACATACAGACGTAAAAACAACACAAATTTATACGAAGGTAATTGATGAGAAGAAAACCAAAGCAGCTTCAGCAATTCAAATCGATGCTGATTTAGACGAACTGGATTAAATTCAATTGTATTCAAATCAATCTATACAGATGGTCACTCATGCAAAATATGGGTGGCCATTTTTGTATATGCCTATAACTGTTTATCTGTGAATATGAAGTTTGGCTAATGAAGCACTTATGAAAAGCTAATGAACGGTTTATGCAGACTTTCATCAATATAAAAAAGTGATGTAAAATCAATACTGAACTATTATTGAATATCAGCAACATATACTTCATGATATAATGATTCTCTACTGAAGTTTGCAGTGGTTGTCCCCATCATAAAATCATCATTGCTTTATATCGTTCATTTGCGGCACGATTGAAATAAACAACAATAGTAAAACATCTAAAATGAATAGAACAATGACTGAAGAAGAACTTAAGTTTGAAGATTTGCCCAAAGCAGTTAATCAGGTGCTAAACAAGTTAACAGAGCTAGAAAAGAAAGTAGAAGAGATTGGTCGCATTAAGGTTGCGTATGCACAAGAGCCTGATAGATGGATGAATCTAAAGGATCTGTGTGAGTATCTACCCAACCACCCTGCTGAGCAAACCATCTATGGCTGGACAAGTTTAAATAAGATTCCATACCATAAATGTGGAAAACGAGTTCAGTTCCGCAAATCTGAAATCGATGCCTGGATTTTAGAAGATCAAGGTAAGACAGAAAAGGAAATTGATTCAGATGTGCAACAATTTATCAAGTCTAGGAAGAAGCATAAGTATTAAATTTTATTGCGTTCGGGAGTGTCGTTTTTTTTAGAAAAGTGTATTTCATCCGAATAACTGTTTCACGTTTTAGGGGTTTACAAATACAGTGTGATTACACATAATCGAAGTTTACAAGAGGTGAAATCTACACATAATCGACAATAACGAGACTTTTTCTATATTAAAATCACTCCTAATATAAATATTGTTTCATGCTTAGCGATTAGACACATGTAATTTCCCAATGCCAAACGCTAAGCGTGGGCATTGGGAAATTACATGTGTCAGCCGGACTTCCGCTCCGTTTATTATAGATGATTTTTATTGCTATCTTATATTTGGTTTAAATCAAAAGCATATTCATAGCTTATGATATTTTTCTTATCTTTATTATCCTTCCAAGCACTTTCTAAATGACTTAGCTGTACGATGTCGTTAGTTGTTGTCTCTTTGAATGTATTGGCTATTTTATGTAGGATATCTAATTCTGCATTTGAGAATAACTCCTCTTTGAATGCTCTGTCCTCTCTTACTGTGAATTGTTCACCTATATATCCTTGAGGGAAATTTGTATAGTTCACTTCAATATCATTATTATTTGCAAGATATTCAAATATACTCTGGAAGTTATTGGGAACAGGCCCCATATTAATTGCATTGTATCTAACTCCACTTATAGAGAAGCAACTTTCTTTAAACATTAAAAAGTCTGCATAAAAAAGCAATTTATTCATTTTGGTCTTGAAAGGTTGTACCTCCCTTGCAAAGAACACCACCATTTCAGTGAACTTTTCAAAACTTGGACTTCGATAACCCGAATATATGTCTGCTAGGTGATTACCAAGTAAGTAATCTTTCAGGTTGAATTTAAATATATTTCTCTTCTTGTGCTCAATTAGCATTTGCGCTTTGCGAATATATTCTTCTTTTTTCTCTTTGCTTAGTGCTTCTGAAAGTTCAATAATCTCAATAAACTTCTTTGGGTCATTGACCATTTGTATTAATCGAGCATTTGATACACTAGGCATTTCACCTGCCTCGTATTGACGATAAGAGTTTGTTCCAAATCCTAAGATAGAAGACATCCTTTTGGCAGAGACACCATACTTCTCTCTTATTCTGATGATTTCTTCTGGAAATGGAATATTAAACTTTCCACGATATTGATTATATACTTGATTCATGTTGACCTCATCAATTGAGGTTGTGGTAAATTGCTCTTCGCTATCCTCACATTTATAATAATGAAAAACAATTTCAAAAGTTTCCTTTCTAAACACCATTGGTCTTTTTTCCTTGACCAAATTCATTTCTTTACCAGTAATAGGACTTTTCATATTTTCTTATTTTAAAGGATATTGCATAGGATATTCTGCGATGTGAAAAGAGATACAAATAACACTGCAACCTTGCATGCCCATTGTAATTTTAATATATACTTCGCTGTGCTTTATGGTTCTACCAAAGACCCACATATCTGCACCACCGTATAATTTTTCTTCCAATGGACCTTCGCTGTAGTCTTTATATTGAAGTGATTCTAATACTTCTTTTCGTTCAAATGGTCTTAACTCCAAGTCAATGAGGGCTTGGGAATTTTTCCCTCTTTCGTCTCTAAATAGAACGTCCCAAATGCTCATCTTTACTTTGAAGTCACTTAGAAATGATTCAACCTTGTCTTTAGTCATACCTTGATTTTGGTGCAAAATTATGATAATATTTTTAATTATAAAACTTTAAAGTTGCTTTTTCTTGTTTGAGATGTGTTTTTAATATTACCTATATTAGTTTGTTGCTTAGTGTTCATGTGGTAGGTGTGAGTTACGATCTATTGATTGAACCTAGAAACAAGTCTTTTGGCTTGTACGTTGGATTGTTGCATATATTAACTCACCTAATACCGAGTTTTAAGACACAAATATAACTTATGAACCGACTGGCTCTAAAAAATCCTACATCCGACTCATGCATGCAGAGTATCTACAAATTCAACTCATGCATTTAGGGTGTTACTATTGTAATATTAACTTTAGTTAGCTAAACCAGCAACACGTCATAGCTTTTTCGTAATTTTGCACCCTAAAAATCAAAAACATAGTAATTTATCTCTGCCATTTGAAGAAAAAGAACCAAAATATTATACCTCTATGATAGAAGAAAAAATAAGATTTCTCCTTTCTAAGTATTGCCACTTATCCAGTGGCTTTTTTTTGCATTAAGCGGACATGAAGTATATGCTCTTTGATTTACATGTATAATTATTAATAAACATTAGTCGTATGAAAATGAGACACAAGAGAGCCTCGTTCTCTCTTTTTATCAAAAAAGGCATTCTCAACAAATAGGAATGCCCTATGTGCTAACAAACAGAATACCCTTTGGTATTTATACAAAGAGGCACATGCTTTATTTCAGTCAGAAGTTATTAAATCTGGCAAGTTATTCCACCGCTACAAGAATGATTTTCTGAATAGCCATTCGTTCCCATGCAGCAATGATGCAGCTTCAATGAATGAGCATCAGAAGAATTGGGAAATCCTGTATGAGCTATTTGAATACCGAAAGGACCTAGTGGAGAAGTATTTCAGCAAGTCAACTTTTAGTCACAATGACTTCATTGCTATTCAGCATGAGTTGGATACTACGGAAGCCCCTGGCACTACACCTCCCATGGTTCCAGCTTCAGAGAAAATTATTCCAATCAAAACCTTCAAAAGTTGTATGACAGATAACCAGCTTGAGCTACTAGCTAAACTGTTCAATGAGGTTCATCTATTCAAATCAATGGTTACAAAAACCGAAGTAAATGGTTTACTCAATTGCACGCTTACCACTCCGCTAAGTTCATCTATTAATACGAAACTTGTGTTCCTGTTCGATAAGCTCAGCTACCACAATCTGATATGCGATACCTGGCAGAATGTGATAGAAGCCACAGGTGTTATCGTATCCTCATCTGGGAAACGGCTAAATCATTGTGACTTATCGTCCACATTAAATAAGGTGGTGAACCGAGAAACAAGTGAATATATCTCTATGAAAAACAGTGTAGAACAAATCGCAGAAAGCTAAGTAAATCACATAAACACCATCATATACCAAGAAAAAGGTTGATAGTTGGGTTGATAGTGCAGACCTATCAATCTGACTATCATTAGAATCAATTCTAACGACCTTAATTTTGCTCTCCGTAACCGGTTACAAGGTAATGGAGGGCTACCCCCTCTTATGTATAATTGAAAAACAGAAATTAATGGAACAACATCCCGCAATAATTAGCGATGTCCCACAGAAAGACTCAGAAGGTGCAGCAATTATTCTCCGATTAATGCAGCAAGTGAAACTGATTGAAGATGTCTTAGCACAATTCGGTTCTATTGAGATGCTAATGAAGCGAATTAAAAATATAGAGGATACTCTCTATACAAATAAGGAAATTCTGTCTTTGGACGAAGCCAGCTTATTCCTGAATGCCTCCAAGAGCCAATTGTATAAGCTAACCCGAACCTTGGCCATCCCTCATTATAAACCTGGGGGAAAGGCTATCTACTTCTACAAAAGTGAAATTTTGGAGTGGGTAAAAGAACATCCTATAAAGAAAGAGGACAAACTAGCAGCTACAGAACCTTATCAACTAGATAATAATGCAAAACAACAGTCTTGAGCAGATGCATCTGTTCATGGTTGATAGTATGCACTACTTACCATTGATACTCTTATTAATTATTGTATTGATAATAGCCTCATTCGTTTACCATCTCTATGAACAGAATTTTTTAAAGAGTAAGACTGTGATTAAAGCAATGGGGGCATTTCTTGGTGATTGCCTTTATCTTTTGAGCTCACTAATCTTATTGCTGCTGATATTCTGGGCATGATAAAGTCACACTTAATTATAAACAAGAAAATATGAATAGAACAAATAGTTTTCTGAACACCAATGGCGACATTGATGAGTCAGCGTTTGAACGGATTTTGAAATATATTCGTCTTCGTGTAACCGATGTATATGCCTATCCTCCTGAGATTGTTCAGATCGATGGTATAACTGTTGCCACACTGGGGAATTTTAGTGCATCAACAGGTAAACCCAAAAGTAAGAAAACTTTTAATGTATCAGCAATCGTGGCTGCTGCACTATCTGGTGAAGAGGTACTTCGCTATAAAGCCACTCTTCCAAAGGAGAAGAACCGTGTACTGTATGTAGATACGGAACAGAGCAAATGCCATTGTCATAAGGTGATGGAGAGAATCCTAAAATTGGCAGGTATGCCTACCGATAGTGATACGGACCGTCTGGAGTTCTACATGCTCAGGGAGTATTCACCTCGCCAACGTCGGCAGATTATCAATTTGGCATTGAGAAATAACCCAGATATAGGGTTGATGGTAATTGATGGAATCAGAGATTTAATTTATGACATCAACAGCCCCAGTGAATCTGTGGAGCTGATAAATGATTTAATGTGTTGGTCAAGTTCACATGATATGCATATTCACACGGTACTTCATCTTAATAAGGGTGATGATAATACCCGTGGTCATATTGGTACCGAACTTAACAACAAGGCTGAAACTGTGCTTCAAGTTACCAAAAGTGCATTTGACAGCAATATTAGTCAGGTAAAGGCCATGCATATTCGAGAAAGAGAGTTTACCCCGTTTGCCTTTAGAATAAATGAACAAGCACTCCCAGAGTTTGTGGAAAATTGTCTTTTTGATTCAGAGCGCAAGCCTTTGTTAGAAGTTTTGACAGACGAACAACATAGTGGTGCCATGGAAACCGTATTTGCGGATGGTGATATTATTGGATACGATAAATTACTTAAAGCACTACAGAAAGGATATGAATCCATCGGTTACAAACGAGGTCGAAATCTCTGTGTGGAACTTAATAAATACCTAATGGGGCGTGGTGTCATTGTTAAGAGAGATAAAACATACATGTATTGCTCTGAGGTATTTGATAAGGATCCATTGGATGAATAATAATTACGATTAGTAACACTGCTAATGTCTATAATAACCAAGAAGCTGACCTCGTATTTAGGTATTAAGAATAGGTCGGTAGAAGAGGTTTAGTTTAATGCGGTGGTTATATAATAGTAATAGGAATCAAACTGATTATGAATATAGAGAAAATCAATGAAACCATACAGTCCCTCTCTGATCGACTAGAGAAATTAGATAGCGATTTAGAGTCGCTTTTATCTGACCTTGAACAGTTCAAAAAAACCATTTTGGAGAGAACTGAGCGTGTGGAAAATCGACTTTATCGAACGAAAAAGAATCTAACGATAGCAGAAGCCAGCGAATACACAGGCTTCTCTATCCACACTATTTATCAATTGACGTCATCCAAAAAGATTAAGTATTTCAAACCTAATGGAAAAACTATTTTCATACCCAAGAAGGATCTTGAGAATTGGTTGGCCTCCAACTTACAAGATACACAGAAAGGAATTGAAGAACTCAAAAGAATAGAAGAATGAACATATACCAAGCCAAGCAAATCCAAATAGAGGATTTCTTGAGAAAGTTAGGGCATGAACCCGTAAAAGTAAATGAACGTTGCTTATGGTATCTATCACCGTTTCGTGAAGAGAAAACGCCATCGTTTAATGTTCATGTTTATATGAACGTATGGTATGACCATGGAATAGGTAGAGGTGGAAACATCATCGACTTGGCCAAAGAGTTATATCGTATCGAGGACTTATCAACCTTACTGCGCAAGATTGAATCATTGGCACCTCCTATGCTGCCTCAGAAATATCAAGCCAAAAGAAGTGGTTGCAAAAGAGAGGAGACTTTTAAACGTGTTACCATCGTATCACTAACACATCATCTACTGATTGATTACCTATCATCCCGTAATGTTGATTACCGTTTGGCTATAAAAGTATGTAAAGAGATACATTACTATTGCAACGGAGTTCCGTATTATGCAATAGCATTCCCAAACATAAAGGGTGGATATGAAATACGGAACAGGCTGTTTAAAGGTTGTATATCTCCCAAAGCTATATCAATTTTCTCAACTGATAATGAAAGAAGTACGGACGTAGTATGTGTATTTGAAGGCTTTATGGACTACTTGTCTTATCTAACATTGTCTTCTCAACAGCAAAATATAATCACCCTTGATGAAAATTCAGATATCATTGTTCTGAATTCAGTCTCGCTGATTAGTAAAGCCTTACCGTTCTTGGGAAAATATGCGATTATCAATTGTTATCTCGATAATGATAAAATGGGGAAAGTAACCTTTGAAACAATCAAAGGTTCTTTTCCTGATAGAGAAGTGAATGATAGATCTTCTGAATACATAGAATATAAGGATCTTAATAACTTCTTAATGAATCGTTTGAAAATAATCTTGTAATAATCATACTATAGTGTCCTCTAATTATTATTCCAAATAGTTAATTATTAAGCTCTTCAGAAATGAGGAGCTTATTTTTTGTCCATGAATGGCTGTTTTGAGTATGAAATTTGAGTATGAATGAAGCGTTTTTCTAAAATGCAGTTAAAAAATAGCGTTTGAAAGTAGCTACATTTCTTTCGATATAAAAACTCGTATTCCTTTGCAGGCAATTTTAAAATAGAAACCCGCAATAATATGAGCTCATTTGTAATATTCGCAATCGTGCTGACGATCATTTATATCATCTACTATGCAGTGATGGTATTCCGTGAACTATATGGCAAGAAAGAGCAGCACTCTTCCAATCAGGAGACCTTTGATGTTTCTGATATGGAAAGAGATGTTGCAACGCAAGTAAATGAAACAGGTAATGGATTCTCGTTTACCAATAGAGATACTGAGTTAGATACCTCTATTGAAAATAAAGAATCGAATTCTGTAGAAACTATAGCATCTAATATATCACCTTGTAATGACAAACAAGAAGAAGATGAAGTTAATGAAGCTGTTGATAAAACAATCGTTACTGTTTACAATAGTATGGAGCAGATAAGACCCGAACATTCTGTGGAACTAGAAAGAGCTGAGTTTAGGATGGCTCTCATTGGTTCTACAAATAAAAATCTCAGCGACCTATTAAAGACCCAAATGGATGAATTATAAAGCAAACCTTCGTATTCTGACCCTTGCATTTGTATTGACAGCAGTACAACAACTCTCTGCAAAATGTGGGAATGTCGATTATACATGGGGAGCAGACGGGTTGGCACAAGCACACGATTATGTGGTGACAATGATGCTCTACATCTTATACCTTATATATGCGGTATCTGCTATTGTATCTATTTACTCCATTATGCAGATATACATCAAGATGAATATTGGGGAGGAAGGAGTTACTAAAGATATTATGACTTTAGTTGGTGCCTGTCTCTTTATGATAGGTGCATCTATTGTATTTCCAGCCTTTTTCGGCTACCAAATTTAGAAAGAAGCTAATTAGAAAAAGAAATTCAACTGGCCAGACGAGTATATACACAAACCAAAAAGAAACAAATGATTCAGAAAGTCAAAAACAAGTTTAAGAGCATGGGAAAATCACTTTGCTCTTCTCAGAGAATAAAAACAATGGCCCTAATGTTGGTAGCAGGTACGGCATGTGCATTTGCACAGAATTCAGCTGGTGATTATTCAGCTGGTACTACCGCTTTGGGCACGGTCACTACAGAGATAGCCAAGTATATCCCCTATGTGGTAAAGTTGTGCTATGCCATTGCTGGTATTGTCGCAGTAGTCGGTGCTATTTCCGTGTATATCAAAATGAACAATGAGGAGCAAGATGTCAAGAAGTCAATCATGATGATTGTTGGTGCTTGTATCTTCCTTGTAGCAGCAGCTCAAGCATTGCCGTTGTTCTTCGGTGTAGGTTCTTAATCACTAATTGATAAATGGATGACTGAAGAGCAATATCAAGACTATCCTATGTTCAAGGGGCTACAGAAGCCTCTTGAATTCATGGGAATCCAAGGCCGTTACATCTATTGGGCAGCTGGAGCCATTGGTGGAGCTATTGTCGGTTTCATCCTAGTCTATTGTTTGATTGGATTTGTGGCGGGACTGATAACACTGGTCTCCTCATTGGGAACCGGGGCAGCTTTCATCTTCATAAAACAGAAGAAGGGACTGCATTCCAAGAATGAAGATAAAGGTGTCTTCATCTACGCCCACTCCAAGAAAATATAAACGCAATAACACATACACAATGTACAAACACGCAAATCAAAAAACGAATCTCTAATCATTAATGGGCTTCCCTTTGGGTGATAGCTGTGAAAACAGCGTAATTCATTGGGTAGCCTATTTTTATTAAAAAACTATGTTTATATATACTTTCATCGCCATCATTATAGCACTGCTTAGTAGTTGCAACAATTCACAGAAACAACAACCGAATATGCAAGCGCAATCTAGTGCAGACATCACCCGTACCCATTGGGAGTTTGCCCGTAAACCTTTTGCCATAAGTATTGAAGAAGGTAAGGGAGAGGAACTATTTTCTGAAATAGGTGTGTATGTTCAGCTTAATGATGCTACTGAGGAAGAACGAGCAGCACTGAATGGGACGAGCTTTAGAAGAAGTGGAAGTGAATTCTATTCAAGTGTAAGAAATGCTCATACTACTGATACTTTAGCCACAGTTTACGCCTGTTATCCATATAGAGAAGGTGTAAAGGTAAATGATACAGTTGCTTTACAGGTACCATTTACCGATAATCTATTCTGTACGGAAATATGCCGCATTCACGAAAGTAGTACTTCGGTAAAAATGAGAATGCTAAGTTCCATGGCAAAGTTACGTATTCGAGTGGAAAGTAATCAGGTGCAAGATATCCTCAATAGACTTCAGATTGCAGGAGATGCTATCTATACCAATGGACTATACAAACCATATATTGGACAGTGGATATCCAAGAGTGTGGATGGTATTAACGTCGCCAAAGTTCATGACATACTTCTAAACAATGGCCGTAACCATGACTTCTATTTGATACCAACAGATGAGAAAGGCGCAGTTACCCTATTCGCTCAAATCAATGATAGAGATTTTGCCATTAAAACGACTCTACCTCCTTTGGCAGCAGGTAGTCTTACGCAACTTATCCTACAAAAAGAGAAGGATGGATTGATAATCAGTAGTAGCTGGGTAGAAAGTGAGCGACCATTGATGGAGCCACAGCAAACTCAGGTTATTGATACAGTTAAGGTTGGTTACTATCTACAAAAAGAGGGATTTATCAGTGAACGGATGGACAGTAGCTCTGTTGCCTTGGTTATTGAGACAGATGGCAAACATGGAAAGGCCATAGCATTAAATGATGAGACTGGATCCTTCTGCTTCGGTAAGATACCATTGACCAGCGGAAAGCAATTCCCTACAATTGATGGAAAACGAAATGAAGGAATCCTTAACCCCTCCAGAGAGGATGGAGTTGAGGAAGAAAGCATAATTATTTTCAAGCCGAAGATGCCTTATCCTGAAAAGTGTGCATTGGGATATGTGCAAGGGGAAGTATTAACACATAAGCTTCTTAATAATTCACTTACAGATTTGCAGCATCAGAAACATATTGGAGTCAATCAACATAGAATGAGTATGTTGGAAGCAACCTTGAAGCATCCTGGAAGTTATGTCCCCTCGTTGACTGAAATGGCTAAGTTATACTATAGCCTACATCCATTCAAAGGTGCACCTTTAGTTGCCGATGGATTTGAAAGTCCTATGGGTGCATATATCACTTGCACCGAGCAGTCTGATAAAACATTCTATATGGTTGATTACGATTATGGAGTCATAACTGGAGGAGTCTCAAAACAGTATGCTAAACTCCAACTGAGATTATTCTATTTATTCTAACGCATTAACATTACACAGAAATGAGAAATTTTATTCTAACAGAGAAATCTAGCTCTACTAATATTTCATCAACAAGAGTTGTGCTTCTACCCTCTAGTTTCAGAATTGAAGTAAAAATTGAATCATCAAACCGATGCTTTCTTTATCAGATTATAGACGACAGTGGAAAGATCTTAACTTGGAGACGACTAATACCCACTCCAGATTATCAGATGCTGATTCCTCACTTAAACGAGAAGCAAAAAAACTATGTTGTCAAAAACCTATCAGAAGCCATAGAGTTTGAGCTTCTCTACTTTATTTGCCACGGAAGGCACTATGGTAGCGATGATTGTATTGATTCTGATGATTTAGAAAGCGAGAAACTAGAATTTAATCTTGAAGAATATACCCAAACCTGGACTATGAATGGGGTAATGGCTATTGAACAAGCTATCTCTTGTAAATAAATCAGTTACAGTATGACCATATACGTGATATTATTCTTTTTTGCTCTTCTGGGCGGTATGGCTATTTCTGTAGCAGCGTTCGGTACTGGTGGCAAACGCAAGAAAATCTTTCAGGATATATATTATTCCGTGGAGGACAATAAAGGTGTAGGTGTAATCTATACCAAGACAGGAGAATACTCAACGATATTGAAGTTAACCAATCCTGTTCAGAAATATTCTGCCAATATCGATAGTTACTATGAGTTCTCTAATCTGTTTATCGCTTTGGCGCAGACACTTGGCGAAGGCTATGCCATCCATAAGCAAGATATCTTTACTAGAAAGCAGTTTGAAGCCGAGGATAACAGTCCAAAAGAGTTCTTATCAGAATCCTACTTTCGCTATTTCACAGGACGAACCTTTACGGATTGTGTTTGCTATCTCACGATTACTCAAGAAGCAAAAAAAAGTAGGTTATTCTCCTACGATAACAAAAAATGGAGAGACTTTCAGGTAAAGGTACGTAAGGTACAAGACCAATTGCGTGATGGTGGTGTAAAGGCTGAGTTTTTGAGAAAGAAAGAGGCTAGCGAATATGTAGATCGTTACTTTGCCATGAACTTTGCCGACAAGAGAATCTCCATGAGTAATTTCAAGGTAGATGATGAATGTATTGAGATGGGCGACAAACGTTGTAAGGTGTATAGCTTGGTAGATGTAGATTATGCTAACCTACCGGGCTTGGTACGTCCCTTCTCAAACATTGAGGTGAACAACACCTCTATGCCAGTCGATCTGCTATCTCATATTGATAGTATTCCTGGTTCCGATACTGTGATTTATAACCAGATGATATTTATACCCAATCAAAAGAGAGAACTCTCTTTGTTGGATAAGAAACGAAATCGACATGCCAGCATCCCGAATCCATCGAATGAGATGGCTGTAGAGGATATTAAAAAGGTGCAAGAAGTAATCGCAAGGGAAAGCAAACAATTGGTGTACACCCACTACAATCTGGTAGTATGTACAAAGATGGATGCAGATATTCAAAAATGCACCAACCATTTGGAGAATCAGTTTGGACGTATGGGCATTCATATTAGCAAACGAGCCTACAATCAGTTGGAACTCTTTATCAATTCATTTCCTGGCAACTGCTACGGAATGAATGAGGACTATGACCGATTCCTTACGTTAAGTGATGCAGCCATGTGCCTTCTTTACAAAGAGAATATTCAACATAGTGAAGATACGCCCTTGAAAGTCTGCTATACAGATCGCCAAGGTGTTCCTGTAGCCATTGACATTACAGGTAAGGAAGGCCTTAATAAACTCACCGATAACTCAAACTTTTTTTGTTTAGGTCCATCTGGGAGTGGTAAATCATTTCACATGAATAGTGTAGTGCGTCAACTTTGGGAGCAAAACACGGATGTAGTTATGGTAGATACTGGTAACTCCTATGAAGGGTTGTGTGAATATGTAGGTGGTAAGTATATCAGTTATACAGAAGAGAAGCCAATTACCATGAATCCTTTCCGCATCAAGCGTGAAGAACTCAACGTAGAGAAGACCGGATTCCTGAAGAATCTGATTCTACTTATTTGGAAAGGTTCTCAAGCTACTATCAATAAGACAGAAGATCGTCTGATTGACCAAGTCATTACCGAATATTATGATGTGTACTTCAATGGATTTGAGGGGTTCACTCCTCCACAGCGAGAAGACCTACGTCAAAGTCTGTTGGTAGATGACAGAAGTAATAACCGTGGAGCTAAAGAGACCGAAGTTGAACGTGAAGCGAGAATTCAAGAAGATATTGATTCTATTGAAGCAAGAAGAAACGAATTGAAAGTTGAAACACTTTCGTTCAATACCTTCTATGAGTACTCTGTACAAAGAATACCAGATATCTGTCACGAAAACAACCTTTCAGGTGTAGATATCTCTACGTATCGCTACATGATGAAAGACTTCTATCGAGGCGGAAACCATGACAAAACGCTTAATGAGGATATGGATGGGTCACTATTCGATAAGACCTTCATTGTGTTTGAGATTGATGCTATCAAGGACGATCCATTGTTGTTTCCCATTGTAACGCTCATCATCATGGATGTATTCTTGCAGAAAATGCGTATAAAGAAAAACCGCAAGGTGCTGGTGATTGAAGAGGCATGGAAAGCTATTGCTAGTCCGCTTATGGCGGAGTATATAAAGTATCTCTACAAGACAGCACGTAAGTTCTGGGCCTCTGTTGGAGTAGTTACTCAAGAAATCCAAGATATCATCGGTAGCCCAGTTGTAAAGGAAGCTATCATCAACAACTCTGATGTAGTGATGTTACTTGATCAAAGTAAATTCAAGGAACGCTTTGATAACATCAAATCCATTCTTGGATTGACAGATGTTGACTGTAAGAAAATCTTCACCATAAATAGGCTAGAGAACAAGTCAGGCCGTAGTTTCTTCCGAGAAGTATTTATCCGCAGAGGAATAACCAGTGGTGTATTTGGTGTAGAGGAGCCAAGGGAATGCTACATGACCTATACTACTGAACGAGCAGAAAAGGAGGCACTTAAACTCTATAAAAAAGAGCTCAATTGTTCACACCAGCAAGCCATTGAAATTTACTGTAAAGACTGGAATTCTTCAGGTATTGAGAAATCTCTGGCCTTCGCTCAAAAGGTAAACAATGAAGGTAAAGTACTGAATCTTAGTTAAAGTAGTAATATAGTAAATAAGTAGAATAGTTGTATAGTAAATAAATGGTATAGTAAAAAAGTAAATTGTAAATGCATAGAATCCTACTCATATTGATAATCTTGATTGTTGGCATACATCGTATGTCAGCACAAGCCTATCGTATAAATCATGATGCGAAAACCATAGCTGCTATGGCAGGATCTTATGGTACAGAAGCAACAGCAGAATCCTATTACAATGAGCAGGTAAAAGATATTTTGAAAAACTACCAAACTGCAGAAGTAGCAGTGGCCGGCATCTATGGTTCCAAGTATTTAGACCGAAAAGCCCTTACGACTTTAGGTTTATGGGCATCAGCAGAAGAAAACTACTATTATCGAAGAATCTATAATTTAGTCACTGCTAAAATCATGCCTAAAATCTGGACTGTATCAGAATTGATGTTGAAGAAACCTGCCAATGCACTTTATTGGGGAAGCTATCTGTTGAAGACATGTGATGATACCAAGAACCTCTGCCTACAATTTGAGTCTGTAGTGACCAATAGTTGTTTGTCTTTTCGTGACGTGGCCTTTCTAGAACTCACACCTGAAATGCAGGCCCTTTTCAAACTATCTCAAATGGGTGGTACGGATTGGGAGGCATTCTTTAATAGTTTCTCAGACATTAGCGGAAATTTCACCAAAGAGAATCTGCAATCCGATGTAGAGCAGCTATACAATTTAGGAGTGAATCTTGCAGGAAGTGGTGCTTCAAATGCTGAAAACCAGCTTTTGGGTAAGAGTACATTTAGTGACGTTATGAATGGGAAAACCTCTGCCATTATTGAGTTAACCAAGAATTCTTATCAAATGTTCAATAGTGTGCAGAACAACATGGAGGGAACACTTATAGGGCTAATGGGTGGAAAGGCTGAAGTTGGCAAACTGTTCAATCTGGCCAACTACAACATGACAGCATGGCTCTCTGACTATGATCAAGAATCCATGGGTAGGTACTATACTCAACGTTGGTATATCTACCGAAGAGACTCAGGTTCCGAGGTCATGTGTGACTATAGTCCACCAACGGATGATAACAGTATTCTTAATGGTCCTCAATGGACTCGTTATGATACTTCTGATCCTAACTTCTATCCCAATGCTTCTCAAATAGAGCAGATTTTAAGTAATTCTGAGAGTTATGCTGGATGGTCAAGAAGTAGGGTAAATCAGCTAAATAGTTCCAACGATGGCAACTCATATTACATGAGCTATTGGAGAAGTGCTTACACCATTTCACGAGGAGGTAAACAGACAAAGAAAGCATACGCATACAGTATTAAAGTCACTAAGAGCTGGAACAGAACAGAGGAAATTTATGATGAATACTTTGATTCCTACTCCATGGACCTTAATACATTTAAGGCTCAACTCAATGTAAAGCTGACTGAACTAAATGACAATGAAAATGGCTATGTCTACTATATAGGTTCTGATAGTAAGAACTACTATCAAGCTACTGACGCAGCTAGATTGAAAGGAACTGAAAGTGTTATCATCTCAGTGACTTGCTCGGATAACGTCTCTCTTGGTGAAGGAACAACTCAGTACAAATGTCGTTCTTGTGGGAGCTCGTTAAATAGTCATACAAAAGAATGCGTAATGCACACAACACTGCCAGATGATAATAACCTCGATACATCTGAATTGGATGAAATGGAAGCTGATGCCAAGAAACAGGTATCTCTACTTCAATCACAAATAGATGCGCTGGAGAAAGAGAATGCATTACTTATCAAACAGATTAGTACAGCCTCTATAGAAGAGGCTGCTATATTGAGACAAAAGTATAATGCTAATAAAGCAAAGATCTCAGAATTACAATCCGAGTTAGCGACCTATACTAAAAAGTTGGAAGATATCGCCCAAGCAAAAGCTGAAGCTAATGAGGATAATGCCTCTCAATCCGATGATTATTACAGAATACCAGCTATCATGCAAGATTGTAGGATAGCTTACAATTTAACTTGGCAGGGAGATGGATGGTGGGAAGGATATACCTATTACCGCAAAGCAAGCATGCCTAACATCAAAGGTGTTGTTACCTTCAAAGCTGTAGTGTCTATTTCACGAAAGCCTAAATACTTTCTGGGTATAAAAATCCATAGAGCCATTATCCAAATAGCTTGGAGTCTAACCTCTGAATACACAGACACACAAGTGGTTGATGTGCTAGAGCTAGACCCTGACCAGGATGAAAGAACAAAGGTTCAGACTGTAAACAATCGTATATCAGAGATTGCTAGACAATATCCCAATTGTCAACTATCAACTGAATATATCAAGACAGAGCCAGCTGAAACCGACAATAGTGAGGAAACCTATCACCTGCTTTGGTCTTCTGACCGTTTAGAAATAGCACGTGGAATCGATAGCAGACTGACCAAAATCTATACTGATCTTGTCTGTATGGAGAAAATGCTCCATTACCGATTGAATATTGTGGATGTCTGGAATCGAATCGGCCCTTATATCAATGATGAGCAGGGACGGCGTCAAACCATCATGGAAGAGTGCCGTGAGAGATGGATAGATAATGCGACAAACGTTTCCAGTCCACATCGCAGAAGTCGAAATCAACAACAAGAGTAAACGATATGACAGAGCAATTGCTATCACTGTACATAAAAAAAGAGGATGATGTTCTATGGGTAAAATTACACTAATTCTGATGACTTTACTCCTTGCCCTACCCTCAAGAATGTGGGCGCAAAGCGATCCTGCAACTTTGGAAGCATACATCAACGACCATAAACAAGTTCGTAGTTTGCTGCTGGCTCGTTCCACACTTGAGCTAAGTAATCAATTACTACATGACTATAGTAAAACGGCAGCTGTAGAATACAAAGAACTTAATGTGGAACTTGATAAATATACCAGAGCGTTTGATGTGATTGATGTACTTTATCAATCTCTTCGAACATCACTCAATGTGTACAGTACATACAATACAGTGTCTAATCGAATTTCTGACTATAAGAATATGCTTGAGGACTATAACAGCAAAGTACTGAAACGAGGAAAAGTAGGCTTGTCAGATACACTAATCATTGTAGTGAATAAGAAAATGTTAGAGCGAGTCTATAATGAGGGAGTAAATCTATATAAGTCTGTATCGGATTTGACACTATATGCAACAGGTGCAGCAGCTTGTTCTACCTCGGATTTGATGCTAATTATGGAAGCTATAAACCAGTCACTTGACAACATCGAACAATATTTGAATAAAGCCTATTTTGATACTTGGAGGTATATCCAATTGAGAATGGGCTATTGGAAAGAGCCAGTCTATCGCACACAAAGCAAAGAACAAATATTAAAAAGGGCTTTTGATCGATGGAAGAATGCGAGTTATCAACCACTAAGAAAAGAAGAATGAAGAAATTATTTATGCTATTAGGCGTATGTGCCACAATGAGTGTTTATGGACAAAGCGTAAGCTACAGTCGCGATGCAGCAAAAATGAATCAAATAACAGTGATGGAAATTGGTTCAGGAACGCTTACTCCAGAATACTATTACTGGGTTCTTCATAATAACTATAAGAAAACAGCATCAGCCAAAAATAAACTGGGTTTTAGAACTACAGCAGGGCTTAATGCCTATCAACAAGTAGATATGGCAGAATCACTTGATTCAGCGATGGTGAAACGAGCTGAAATTGAAGCATTGAATGTTGCGGATCGTTCAGGTGGTACATTAGACATTGCATGGAGGGTTGAAGGTGAAAAGCTTACCAACAAACTGGAAGAGTACAAAAAGAATATAGGCCATATTCTGGGTGCAGGTGGTAATCTTGATAACCAAGCACGTTGGAATGAGTATTACAATATGTATAAATGTGCCATTAAAGCTACTCAAGATGCCTATATGCCGAATGCTCAGCGTAAAAAAGAGTACCTACGTATCTACGCTGATATATGCAGGCAAAACGAGACATTGGTAAAATATATCGTAAGGCTATCCAATGCGAATAAAACAACTAATCTGCTATCAGCTTCATACGAGAAGCCAAACCGAACAGCAGTGATAGCCTTATCAGCAATGAATCGGTGGCGAGAGGCAGGCTGGAGTGCTAGTGGAAGATAAGGATGTAAACAAGAATTAATCTAATAATTAAAATGGTTCAAGAATTCAGAACAGTCAGCTGGCATCAACATAGAATATCTTCTATACGGTGTAATGGTGAAAAAAGGGAATATGTAATTATTCAATTTAGTAACAAACAAACTCTAATGATGTATGGGCGACAATATACTTAGTGATTTTGGTATCAATATCTTGGAAGAAGAGATAGATGATGTCATTTTTCAAACAAATGAGTTTCTATGCGATGCAACATTCACAGGACAACAAGGCCCGTTTTGGTGGATTCTCCAAATGTGTATGGCATTAGCGGCACTATTTTCATTGATAGTAGCTGCTCAGTTAACGTATAAAATGATGGTCAAGCATGAACCGCTTGATGTAATGAAAATGCTCAAGCCATTGATGATAGCAATTATCATGTGCTGGTGGTATCCACCTGCAGATACAGGTATGACCAATAGTAATAGCAGTTGGAGTTTTCTGGACTTCCTGTCCTATATACCAAACTGTATAGGTAGTTACACTCATGACTTATATGAAGCGGAAGCAGCTCAGATTTCAGACAAATTTGAAGAGGTCCAGCAACTCATTTATGCTCGTGACACACTCTACACTGAATTACAAGCTAAGGCAGATGTAGCAAGAACAGGTACCTCAGATCCCAATGTGATTGGTGCGACCATGGAGCAAACGGGTGTGGATCAAGTCACCGAAATGGAGAAAGATGCCAGTAAGTTTTGGTTTATCTCATTAACCTCTGGAGCTGTTGTTTGTATAGACAAAATCGTGATGGTATTGGCTTTGATTGTATTTCGCATTGGCTGGTGGGCAACCATATACTGTCAACAAATACTGCTAGGAATGCTGACCATCTTTGGACCAATTCAATGGGCATTTAGCCTATTACCCAAATGGGAGGGAGCTTGGGTAAAGTGGCTAACACGCTACTTGACCGTACATTTCTATGGAGCAATGCTCTACTTCGTGGGATTCTATGTTTTACTACTCTTTGACATTGTTTTGAGTATTCAGGTAGAGAACTTAACCGCAATCACAGCTTCAGAAAGTACCATGGCAGCCTATCTACAAAACTCATTCTTCTCTGCAGGTTATCTGATGGCTGCAAGTATTGTTGCTTTGAAATGTCTAAACCTTGTCCCAGACTTAGCTTCATGGATGATTCCCGAAGGAGATACCGCATTCTCTACCCGAAACTTTGGTGAGGGTGTAGCTCAACAAGCAAAGGCTACTGCAACAGGTGCTATCGGTACAATGATGAGATAAACGAAATGATTAATAATAAAAACGGAAAACAATGGTAATCAAGAACCTCGAAAATAAAATTAAGTTAGTCTCAATTATATGTGGCTTCTTTTTATTAGGCTGTATCATTATCAGTGTATCGTCCATTTGGACTGCAAAGACGATGGTTAGTGATGCACAACAGAAGATTTATGTATTGGATAGCAACGTCCCTATCCTTGTCAAGCGAACAACTATGGAGGAGACAATGGATGTAGAAGCTCGGAGTCATATTGAAATGTTTCATCACTTCTTCTTTACACTAGCCCCAGATGACAAGTATATTAAATATACCATGGAAAAGGCTATGTATTTAGTAGATGAGACTGGTTTAGCGCAGTATAATACCCTGAAAGAAAAAGGCTTTTACAATAATATCATGGGAACAAGTGCCGTGTTCAGCATCTTCTGTGATAGCATTAATTTCAATGAACAGAAGATGGAGTTTACCTATTATGGTCGCCAGCGAATCGAAAGACGAACCAATATTTTGACTCGTGAGCTAGTGACAGCTGGTAAAATGAAGCGAGTACCTAGAACGGACAATAATCCTCATGGGTTGATGATTGTAAACTGGAGAACTCTGCTCAATAAAGATATCGAACAGAAAACCAAAGCAAACTACTAGATTATGGGATGGAAGAAATTGATATTTGGAGAGAATATGCCTGATAAGGATGATCCCAAATACCGGGATAGATATGAGAAAGAGGTAGAAACAGGAAGAAAGTTTGCCCGTGTAACCCATATTGACCAAGCTGCTGCCGTAGTGCAACGCTTTGCCAATAATCACAGAACTCTATTTCTCTCTATCGTTTTCGGGACGGTAATCTGCTGCTTTGCATTTAATATATATCGTATTGCATTAGTTTGCAACGCACCTAATAGCCAAGAACAAACGACTGCTACAGAGAGGCAGGGAAAAGCCTTGGATAAACTTCATGGCAAAGACCGAAAAATAAAAGAGCTTGAAATGAAGTACCAAAAACTACTGGATGAAAACAGAGTAAGTAAGAATCAAGTCAATACAAACAATAAACCTAAAATAGGCAACAATGAACCTCAAGAACATTAACTGGAAACAACCCAAGTATATGCTTCCA
This sequence comes from Phocaeicola sp., assembly GCA_051658485.1. Lineage (GTDB taxonomy): Bacteria > Bacteroidota > Bacteroidia > Bacteroidales > Bacteroidaceae > Phocaeicola. Next base: position 75,270 of record JBOFMR010000184.1, on the reverse strand, counting down.
GCAATACTCTATCCGCTTCTGTTGGGCTGTGGCTACTTTATCATAGATATATTCGATACAGAATTAGCCGAATCGCCAACAACGATGCAGACTACAGAGTATCTGAATCCAGATTTACCACAAGCTCAGATTAAGAATGACGGTATCGGTGGCAAATACGACAACATGCAGAAATCCTTTGGTCGCATCCAGGACTTCTCAGCAGTTGGTAATATAGACAGAGATGGTGATGAACGACAGACCGAAGATTATGATTCAAAATACACACAAGAAGATATTGCCCTATTGGACGCAGACGCAGCCCAAAGGACAGCAGAAATGGAAAACGCCAGCAGCGTGCAAGAGAGATTGCGTGAAAGTGCCGAAAAAGGCAAAGTGATGATGACTGACAGTACAAACATCAGTCTAAGTGAAGCAGATCGATTAGCTCGTCACAAGCAACGTGAACAGGAAGCTATGGATGAACTGAACAAAGCTTTAGCAGAGGCACGCCTAAAGGGTCAGAAAGGGCTTGACAACGTTGATGAAGCAACAACTACACCTATTACCATGAGTGGAAAGATTGAAATCAATGAGAAGGCTATTTCTGTATTAGATGATGATGCCAAATCTCAAGCTGTAATTAAGAAGGTCAAGACCACCTCTGACTACTTTAATACATTAACAGAGAACGAAAAAGAGCCCCAATTGATTAAAGCTATTATAGATGAAAATATCAAGGCTATTGATGGATCAAGAGTCCGACTTCGTTTATTGGATGATGTCGAAATAAATGAAGCTGTGGTAAAAAAAGGCTCTTACATCTATGCTATCATGAGTGGCTTTGGTAGTCAACGAGTAAAAGGCAACGTGAATAGTCTAATGGTAGATGATGAATTGGTGAAAGTCAGTCTATCAATTTACGACACAGATGGATTGGAAGGACTCTATGTTCCAAGTAGTTCCTTCCGTGAGACATCCAAGGATGTAGCTTCAAGTGCAATGAACGGTACCATGTCTATGAATAACGGTAATACAGACAATAGCTTTACACAATGGGGAATGCAAGCTGTGCAGAATGCTTATACCCGAACAAGCAATGCTATTAGTAAGTCTATTAAGAAGAACAGTGTCAAACTGAAATACGGTTCGTTTGTATATCTGGTGAATGGTCGTGAGAAGAGAGATAAATAACAGTTAAATAAAACAAGAAAATCAAGAAAGAATGAACATACGAAAGATGTCTGCCGCTATTGCGGTATTTGCTGCCTCTATCAATGGAGCCGTTGCCCAGCAAACCTATGAGGAGATGGAACGTCTCACGGTAAATGAGCAAGCAACAACTATTATCACTGCTACCGAGCCTATCCGCTTTGTGGATATTTCAACAGATAAGGTAGCTGGAGATCAACCAATCAAAAATACCATACGATTGAAACCTAAAGAAGGTGCGCATGAAGATGGGGAAATTCTTGCTATTGTTACCATCGTAACAGAACGCTATCGCACTCAGTATGCCCTTCTCTACACAACAAGGCTACAGGAGGCTGTTACAGACAAAACCATTCAACAAGATGAAATGACTGCCTATAATAATCCTGCTGTCACTCTTTCCACCGAAGATATGTATCGTATAGCTCGAAACATTTGGTCTTCGCCTGCCAAATGGCATGACGTGAAATCAAAGAAGAATCGAATGGAAATTCGTCTGAATAATGTTTATGCTGTGGGAGACTATTTCTTTATAGATTACAGTGTAGATAATAAGACCAATATTCGCTTTGATATTGATGAGATACGTTTGAAACTTGCCGATAAGAAGATCTCTAAAGCAACAAACAATCAAGTTATAGAGCTTACTCCAGAAATGCAGTTAGAAGAAAGCAGATCCTTTAAGTATGGCTATCGTAATATTCTTGTCGTAAAGAAGTTGACCTTCCCTAATGATAAGATTCTAACAATTGAAATGAGTGAGAAGCAGATATCTGGCCGCACAATCAGTCTTAATATCGATTACGAAGATGTGCTGAGTGCTGATAGTTTTAACCGAGTATTACTGGAGGAAGAATAATGAAGAAATATCTAATTGCATTTTTTGCTGTCATCACTATGACAACCAGTGCATTTGCCCAAAATAATAATCATGTCTCTGTGGGGATTGGATTACTCTATGAGAATAGTGCTGATTTGACATTAAGTTATGAACATGAAACAAGATATCACAATGCCTGGGAGTACTTTGCTAATGCTAGTATTAAGTGGAAGGACTGTGAATCTTGTGGTCATATCTGTCCAGAATCATTATGGAGAAACTACCGTACTTGGGGATTGGGTGTTGCCTATAAACCATGTGTAAGCCGAATACGAAACAGCCATGGCAACCTGCGCATAGGAGCTTCGATAGGCTCTGATACAGATAACTTCTTGGGAGGAATTCATGTAGGATATGAGCAAAATTACTCACTGAAAGGTGGATGGAAACTCTATTGGCAGATAAAAAGTGATTGCCTTATCAAGGGACAAGACCTGTTTAGAACAGGCGTAGTGGTCGGTGTAAAACTGCCAACAGGAAAATAAAATATAAACAAAGCAAAGATGAAAGTAAAAGAACTCGCAACCATAATGATAGTACTCACAATCATGATATTCACATCGTGTGATGAACATAGGGACTTTCCTGATACCGGCATGAAAGTGGGCCATATCCTCTGCACAGATGGCAATGTACATCCCATTGAAGAAGTTAAGACCAAGAAAAAAGAACCGATAGCAGTAGTATTCTATATCAATCAGTCCGAAGATATAGAAGGTAATGGCTATGCAGTCTATCTTAGAGACTTGCCCCCTACAACTTTTGCGGATAGCTTAGGGATAACACAAGGCACCTCAACTAGCCTTACTGCTTTTGATGGGAATGCAAATACATTCAGTATTTACAACACAAAAGATACATATTCACCCTTGGCAGAAGATGTATTCCAACTCTGGCAATATGGGCAGAGTGCATACATACCTTCTGTAGCCCAGTTGAGGTTGCTCTATTCGATTAAACACATAGTAAATCCATACATTATTGACTGTGGCGGTAGTCCAATACCAGATGTAGCTAATGAATGTTGGTACTGGACATCAACTGAAGTAAATGGACAGTCAAGTGCCAAAGCATGGCTCTATTCATTAGGAAGTGGGATGATACAAGAGACACCGAAGAATCAATCCCATAAGGCACGACCTATCGTAACATTAAACAAGTAGAAAGAGAATTCAATCATATCCTATGGAAGAAAGTAAAGAGTTACAGACAGTCTATAAAATATTCAGATCGCTCATATACATTTCTCTAGCCTTAGAGTTTTTTATGTATGCTATCGATCCTGCGGTACTAGACCAATGGAACGGCATACTCTGTGATATTCATGACCGCATGAAAAGATGGTTCATCTATAATGATACCCATATGGTGTATAGCAAGGTAGCTACTTTTTTGCTGGTCTGTATCACCTGCATTGGTACTAGAAATAAGAAAAACTTGGAGTTTGATGCCCGAAAACAAGTGTTGTATCCATTTGTATCAGGCACTCTTCTGATTGTTGGTTCTGTGTTACTCTATAATTGGGGATATGGAGAATCTGAAGATTTGATGAATACTCGTTTATATGGTATTCGTCTGAATATTATCTTCTATATGATTCTCACTGTTATTGGGACTATTTTAGTTCATGTGGCATTAGACAATATTAGCAAATTCTTGAAGGAGGGGTTGCTAAAAGACCGATTCAATTTAGAAAATGAGAGTTTTGAGCAATGTGATAAACTCATAGAGAATGAATACTCAGTAAACATACCCATGCGGTATTACTACAAAGGTAAGTTTCGTAAGGGGTGGGCAAACATAACTAACCCTTTTCGAGGCTGCTGGGTAGTGGGCACACCTGGATCTGGTAAGACATTCTCTATCATTGAACCATATATCCGACAACACTCAGCCAAAGGCTTTGCGATGGTCGTTTATGACTATAAATTCCCTACATTAGCCAACAAACTCTATTATCATTACAAGATCAATCAGCAACAAAATAGAATACCCAAAGGATGCAAGTTCAACGTTATTAATTTTGTTGATGTAGAGTACAGTAGAAGAGTAAATCCTATCCAGAGGAAATACATACAAAATCTAGCTGCAGCCAGTGAAACCGCTGAAACATTGCTTGAATCTCTACAAAAGGGAAAGAAAGATGGTGGTGGTAGCGACCAGTTCTTTCAGACATCAGCTGTCAACTTTCTAGCAGCATGTATTTACTTTTTTGTAAACTATGAACGGGAACCATACGATAAAGACGGGAATAAACTTTATGCCGAAAAGATGCAGGATAATGAAACGAAGTTCTGGAGGCCAACTGGGGTTGTACGAGACAAGAAAGATGGAATGATTGTTGAACCAGCCTATTGGTTAGGAAAATACTCCGACATGCCACACATTCTTTCATTCTTGAATGAGAGCTATCAAACCATATTTGAAGTACTTGAGACAGACAATGAGGTCGCCCCACTACTTGGACCATTCCAAACCGCATTGAAAAACAAGGCAATGGAACAACTTGAAGGTATGATTGGTACCTTACGTGTTTACACCTCACGTTTGGCTACCAAAGAATCCTACTGGATATTCCATCGTGATGGTGATGACTTTGATTTGAAAGTTAGTGATCCGAAGAGTCCGAGTTATCTTCTGATAGCAAATGATCCTGAGATGGAGAGTATCATTGGCGCGCTGAATGCTTTGATTCTAAACCGTCTAGTTACTCGTGTAAACACTGGTCAAGGAAAGAATATTCCTGTGAGCATTATCGTGGATGAGTTACCAACTCTATATTTCCATAAGATAGACCGTTTGATTGGTACAGCCAGAAGCAATAAGGTGTCTGTAGCATTAGGCTTTCAAGAACTTCCTCAGCTAGAAGCGGATTATGGAAAAGTGGGAATGCAGAAAATTATCACAACCGTTGGTAATGTAGTATCAGGCTCAGCTCGTAGCAAGGAAACCTTAGAATGGCTTTCCAATGATATCTTTGGTAAAATCGTGCAGCTCAAGAAAGGTGTAACCATTGATAGAGACAAAACCAGTATTAATTTGAACGAGAACATGGATAATCTAGTACCTGCATCCAAAATCAGTGACATGGCCACAGGTTGGGTTTGTGGTCAGACAGCACGTGATTTCGTAAAAACCAAAACTGGGCTGAGAGATAACATGAATATCCAGGAATCCGAAGAGTTCAAGACTAGCAAGTTCTTCTGCAAAACCGATTTTGACATGGTTGAAATTAAGAAAGAGGAGCAGGATTATGCCAATTACCCACTCCCCAAGTTCTATGTGTTTAAGTCAAAAGAGGAGAAAGAGCGCATTCTTTACAAAAACTTCATTGTGGTTGGTCAAGAGGTGAAATCAATGATTGCAGATGTTCAAGCGAAAAAGAAGGCAATATAAGACTAAATAATAGAAATTCATTACACTATAATATACAAAATAAATAGCATAACCATGAAGAAAATGCATCAGAGGGTCTATTTGTCGATATTTTAACTTATTTTTGCAAGATGCTACTTGGTATAAATCTAGGGACAAATGAAAAACAGACATATCTATGATAGTTAAGCTTGATTGTGATTATCCGAAACACAAATAAGGATAGATTAATGATTATATTTTATAGAAGTGTATAATTGCCTAACGCATTAGACTTTTTGAATATAATTAGCTCCACTGATTGTATTTCTGAAATATTCAATTTGGCTTACAGCGTTATTATTTATAAATTTACATGAAAAATATCTTTAAAAGAGTTGCGAAAGATCAGTTCGAGCAGGCACTTGAGGCTTGTGGAGAAGCTAATAAAAAAGGGTACTCAGATGCGAAAATTTATTTAAAAGGGCTAAAACGTTCTATTGATGATGCATCTGGTATTATCGATGAGTGTATATCAAATATGAAAAAGCATCATATTAATGATGAATCACTTGTGCAAAGTATCAAAAAACAACTCCAGACTGTTCAAACTGAGTTTGAAGAATCATACTTCGATACGAAAGAGAACTTAGAACAAAAAAGTAGAATGTCTGCGAAGTTCAACATAACTTTGTTTGGTCGAACAAAAGCTGGCAAAAGCACATTAATGGAAATACTGACCCACGGTGATGGTTCTCATATGGGTGATGGTGGGCAAAGAACTACAAGAGACGTTCGAAGTTATGATTGGAAAGGAATGTCAATTACAGATGTTCCTGGTATTGATGCATATGGAGGAGAAGAAGATGATAAGAAAGCTGAAGAAGCAGCTGTCTATGCAGATTTGATTCTTTTTATGATAACTGCTGGACAGCCAGAAGGTACAGAAGCAGACTGGATGGTAAAACTCAAGAAAATGGACAAACCAATTGTTTGTATTTGTAATTACAAACAAAGTCTAGGAGAGAGTGCTGAAGACTTTAGGCTAAAACGTATTCTTGATAATCCTCAAAGGCTAGAAGAAAGGATGAATATTGGAGGATTAGTAAAGCAGTTTAATATCTTTCTCAAGGAACAATTACCTAATGAGCATGTGGATTTTATTGTTTCTCATTTGCTAGCAAAATATTATTCTCAACAGAAGGAATATTCTTCAAAAAAAACTGATTTGGAGAAAGTTAGCCGTTTTAATACAGTAGAACAATCTATTGTGAATGAGGTTTTCTCTAATGGAGTATTGCATAGAAAAAAGTGTTATCTTTCAATTATAGATGCACCTTTATACCAACAAATGAATCAACTTTATGCTTTCAGTGCAAGTGCCTATAGCCAATTTCGTGTAATACAAGACAAATCATCACTATTTGAAGATTGGTGTGATAACTTTAACTCAAGCCAGAGAAGTATTCTGAAAAGTGTAATAACACGTGAATATAATACATTAAGAAATTCTATCTCTGGATTTGTTGAAGATCACTGGGAAGACGATGATGTAGGTGGTGCATGGAAAAAACATTGTGCTAATTTTAATATTGAAGGTAATATTAAAAAAGCTATTCTTTTAACACAAAAAAGACTAGAAGAGAAAATCGCAGATTTATTCTCCGAATTAGAATCGGAAATGAAATATACTTTTGAATGGCAAACAAAGAATAATCTGGGAAGTTACAAATTCATAGATTGGAAAAGAGGTATGAAATGGGTTGGAGCACTTAGCTCTGCAGGATTAGGTATTGCAGCTTTATTATTGTCATCGGGGCCACTTGGTTGGGCAGCGCTAGGTGTTGGTGTAGTATTCTCTTTCTTTTCTTGGTTATTCGATTCTCGTGAGGATAAGAAACGTGAAAGACATATCAAACTTACTAAGAAGTTAGAAGATAGTCTTACAAATGCAGAAAAGAAAAGTAGTAAGAAAATTCTTGATTGGTATGATGAAAATATCATAACCTATGAAAATAAAGTACTAAGTAGATTGAGACTTGTCAAAAACAGTTTATTGTCGTTGTCTAATGGAGAACGTCAGTTAGCTCTAGGGTATAGCAAAAATCATAAAGATATAAATAAAATGATTATTGCCAATATTTTTGATTCCATGAAAATCCCAATGTATGAATATGATAGGATTCGCCAAATCGCACGAGTCCCAGGACGTAGGATAGCAATTGTTATCAACGGGATAGAGAATATTCCTTGTAAGATTTCTGATTTAGCAAAGAAACTAGGAAATAAAGAGGTTATAAACGTAATTAAGTGGCATCCAGAAAAAGATACTCAGACACAAGTTCGCTTCCTATTAAGATACTTCGGTATTAATGCCTTACCACTTATCAAAAGTGTTAATAATGGCACTCAAACAGTAGCCTATTTATATAACCAAAATTACAACCAAGAACAACTTGATTCTATCGATTTAGTTCAACAAATTATGAATGTACATATAATTTTAAAGTAATAGATTATGAATAAATTACGACTTGAAAGTTTAAATAGAGAAGCAATAGAGCTTTTTACTAAAACAAGGAATGCATTCGCTTCATCTTCTCACCAGAAGTTAAAAGAGAAAGCAAAATTTGTCCCTAATACATTTGTCGACGAGAATAAAAAGATTAGAATTGTATTCGCAGGACAATATAGTGCTGGTAAATCGTCAATTCTTTCTATTCTTACAGGACTAAATTTGGAGGTTGGACAAGGAGTGACCACTAGTACTTGCAATTTCTTAGATTGGAACGGAATAGAGGTTGTAGATACTCCAGGTATTCACACACAAAAAAGACCTGATCATGACGAAATAACATATAAAGCAATGTCAGAGGCAGACCTTATTGTATTTGTTTGTACAGCTGAAGGATTTAGTGAAGGATTGGGTACTCATTTCCGTAAACTCATAATAGAAAAAGGAAAAGGGAAAGAAATGATGCTTGTGTTTAATAAAATGGAAGATTCTAAATACGGTAACACTACTAAAGGACAAGATATTTTTTTCAAAGCTGATATACTTCCAGTAATCTCACCTGAGTTTACTGGTGAAGATTTATTCATTAGCTACGTTGATACATATTGTTATCAAGACGCTCAAGATGCTCAAGGGCAAGAAAAAGAAGAGTACATAAAAATGAGTGGATTTGGTGATTTTATTACAAATATCAATAAGTTCATCGAAAAGAAAAAAATCCTTGGTAAGTGTACTACTTCTTTATACAAACTGGAACAAATGCTTTCTGAATCGTTGTCAGAATTCAAAACGGGTGATATGTGTATTGATGGCTCTATTGAGCTACTTAATCAACAACGACGATTACTTGCTGAAGCTAAGGCTCGCATAAAAGAAGAATCATATAATTTAATTCGCCGAAACACACAAAGTGTAAGAAACTGGGGATATGATATAGCTAATACATTAACATCGTCTGATAAAGAAGACGAAGTCAACAAGCGTCTTAAAGAAAAATACGATAAAACGAACTCTGTTTATACTAATGCTGCAAAAGAACTTGAGATAGTTATTCAAAAGGAAAATGATATCTTAATAAAATATGCAAAGAAATTAGAATCTTCAGAATTTGCAGCAACACTTAAGAATGCAATTGAGAGAGAAATTGGGAATATAAAAATGTCTGATAAAACTGCAGGTAAATTGCATCATGGTGCAAAGAAAGCGGGTGAAATTGGTCAATGGCTCTCAAAATTTGCAACAGGAAACAATGCTGGCACTGGTTGGAAAGCAATATTCAAACTTGGAACTTATTCCGGCTCAGATGCCCACAAGGCAGTTCTACAAGTGGGTAAATTCTTTGGGCATAAATTTAAACCTTGGGAAGCTGTAAAAACTGCCTCGAAAATTGGCAAATTTGGAAAAGTACTTGGGGTTGGTGGAGCATTACTGAGCGTAGGTCTACAAATTTGGGATGATTACCAAGAAGGACAAGTAGAGAAACAATTAATAGCTTGTAGAAGTGATGTAAGAAATACATTTATTGAAGCTGCCAATGTCATTGATTTACATTTTGATGAGCAAACTCAGACGTGGGTTGAAGAAAATATTACACCAGGTATCAAATCAATTGATGAACAGATTCGTGAGATTGAAGATTCTGTAAAATGTAAAGAGCAGGAGTTTGCAGTTTATCATAAACTGTTGATTGATACAAGAGAATTAATTTCATGCATACAGAAGGGAGTATAACTTATACTATTCCCAATAAACACTTTGTTTAAGGTACTTTAAAGGATACTACAAAGATAGCGAAGAAAGTTGGCACCCTATACGGTAAATTCTGTAATTGTTGGAGACCACACCTTTCTAATTATCAAGTAAGACTTTTATTAGTGTCCGCTAAAGCATAGTTATTCGAGTCCAACTCATTGAAACCCATGAGTTGGACTTGCTTTTTATATAAGACAACCCCCATTTTCCAAATTATCCACTACTTGGAGGCGATTCTGCAGCTTCTTGAAGTAGCTTTTTTAGGTCCTCATCTGGTTTCTCAAAGAACGTATGAAAGCCCTCGGCAAACTCCGTATTGTGATATACAGTAAATCCTTGAGATGTTGAATTTCATTTCAAGGATTTCAATGTTTTAATGGAAGTCGTGGATTTCCATGATTTCATGGATTTAGGTGGTTTAAGAGAGTACCTGCTGCCTTCAAGTTACCAGGCAGTAATTCAGCTAAATCTTTTGTGTAGTCCATATCGTAATCATGCACATGGTCTAAGAAGTAAATCATCCAGCTGCGGAAGTCCACTCCAGCAGCTTTGCAACACCCCATTAGACTGTAAATGATTGCTGTGCTTTCTGCACTATCATCCGTCTGACAAAATAGATAATTCTTGCGTCCTATGGCTACGGGTCTCACTGCATTTTCATACGTAAATATATTCTGCTCCCCACTAATCTGGGGGCGTTTAATTATTAATTTCGTTTTAATTTCGTGAGTCTAGACAAAAGAAAGACTAGCACTTGCCTGTTGACAAATGCACCTTGGTTATTGATTATTTGGCGTAAACAGCTAAGAAATTAAAATTTCATACACGTGCTCTGGTATTGCTAACTTTGCATGGACAGTTGGTTAAGCTAAAAAGTTTATCTTTGTACAGTTATGGCAAAAGAAAGAATCGTTTACGACAAGTCGTTCTAAGAGAATGCTGTCAAGCTTAGTTATGAGCGCAAGAGTATTGCTGAGTTAGCTCGTGAATTGGGTATTAGTAGCCATCTTATCTATCGTTGGCGTAAGGAGTTTGAATCCTTCGGTGGTGGTAGCTTTCCTGGCAATGGTATTGCTAAAATGACTCCCGAGGAGAAAGAGGTTGCGGCGCTTAAAGAGCGCATTCGCCAAATTGAACTTGAGAACGAGATTCTAAAAAAAGCAATGCACATCTTCTCCAGAGACATTCGGTGAGGTATGAGTTTATTAAGACTCATGCACTTTATTATCCGATAGATTTGATGTGCCGCTTGTTACAGGTCTCACGCAGTGGATACTATAGATGGAAGAAACAACCCGAGAGTCTTCGGGTGATACGCAAGAAGCAGATAGCCGAACAGATTAAAGCAGCATATTTTAAGGCTAAGGGGCTCTACGGTAGCCCTCGCTTATCTGTTGAACTATCAATGACAGTAGGTAAGATTTCACGTACTAGTGTAGCCTCTCATATGCGAGATATGAAGCTACAGAGTAAACGTCGTAGAAGCTATAGGGTAACTACTGACTCCACCCATAAGGAACCTATATGTGAGAATCTGCTTAATAGAGATTTTAAGCCAACCTCAGCAGGAAGCTCTTGGGTATCAGACATCACCTACATACCAGTAGAAGAGGGATTCCTCTATCTAACCACGGTATTAGACCTGTTTGATAGAAAAGTTATTGGGTGGAGTATAAGTGAGGGAATGAGCACGCAAGAAACTACTATAAAAGCCTTTAATATGGCTATTAGAAATAGAAAACCTACAGCGCAAATGATTTTCCACTCAGACAGAGGAGTACAGTATGCCAGTACACCATTTAGGAATCTAATAGCATCATACGGATGTAGGCAGAGTATGTCACGAAAGGGGAACTGCTGGGACAATGCAGTGGCAGAAAGCTTCTTTAAGAGTCTTAAGACAGAAATGATTTATGGCTATAAGAAGCAATCAAAAGAGAAGATGAGAACAGAACTATTCGAGTACATCGAAATATGGTATAATAGGAGAAGAAGGCATTCTTACCTTAAAAATTTGACCCTAGAGGAGTTCTGGGATCAATTAAATGATAAAAATACTAAATTATTAAATGTCGCTTAATTAAATGTCCACCAAAAGTTGGCAAGTCCAATCACTAAATTGACCAGTGTTTGAATTACCACTGAAACGTAAAATCCAACTTCGTCCTTGATTGGTTGAATACTCTAACTTTGCGGTGTTGCTCGGGCATATACGAAGCAACTCTTTACCACGACTAATCATTATAGGCATAATAGTACTATTTGATAATTATACTTTTCCACCTCCGTCTAACGGGCTTTGGCATCTCCGGGAATCAATTTCCGCTACAAATATGTGCCTAATGGTATGCCAAATTATATCATAGAACAAAATATAATGAGTGTTTTTTTTTGCAAGAAATGGAGATAGGAAATATTTGAGCACAGTGGGTAAATAGGAACATTCCAATAACTCATAACTCGATAGGTTATACATTCAATTTTTACTTTAATTGTACTATTGCTATTGTATTATGATGTGTGATTACTATTGTATTTCGCAAAAGATGATGATTGTTTAGACTTGGATGTTGCTCTATACCAACAGATAACTAAGTTTTAACTTGGCCAATTGACTGTTTTTTTGTACCTTTATAAGAATAAATTATCACTTATTATGGATGGAATAATACTTATAATACTTGGGTTTTATATACTCTCCAAGCTTTTTGGAGGCGGCTCCAATAAAAAGAAAAAGAGACGTAAAAGGAAGTCAACCTTTTGGGGTGATACCTCTACGTACTCTGACTATGATGCTTGGTCTAAATCACATGGATTAGACAATAAACTATTCTAGCTAATCAAAACGCAATAGATTTTAGCTGGGCAAGGCATTCAGCTTGAGTATCTTTTACGTAATCCAACATAATTGAGGGGTTGATGTATTTGCCTTTGTATTTGCAAGTAAGATGTAGATGCTCTCCAGTGCTACGACCTGTTGAACCTGATATACCAACTGCATCACCTGCATTTACGTTATCCCCCTTACTTACCAACACTTTGGAAAGGTGGCAATATGAAACAGAGTAACTACCATGCTGCAACACCACATAATTTCCAGAACGCTTATCAAAGCCAACCTTTGTCACTTTTCCTGTAAGCATACTGTACACCTCATCACTTTTTGCACGTAAGTCCAAACCATTATGATTGGTTGGCTTACCTGTGAAAGGGTCATTTCGCAGGCCAAAGTTTGAGGTAATAAAAATACTCTTTAGTGGATACGACACACTTATATAATGAGTAATCAGTTGCTGACGCAATTCTTCATGTTCAGACGATGACATACCACTAACTTCCCTCTCATTAGAGGCTTCTTTAGGAGCTGTAGTTGAAGAGAGGTTTGACGACTCAATTACAGTCTGAATTCTATAACGATTTGAGTTGTTACTCACTGTATGAAACTGAGCTTTACAAAGTGTACACTGTAAGGCCAATATTAAGAAGGTTACTTTCGTTTTCATTCCGGCAAAGTTACACCCCACCAATTGATGAATCAAACTCCATCTCATAGGGTGTGCAATATGAGCCTTTTTCTAACAACAATTAGTAATCATATTCAAAATTCATACTCCAGTTCACAGCGAATTGTAGTAGCATATATCATATTTATATTGGATAACAGCTATATGTACGCAATCATCCATTTGAAATGTATTTAAATTGACTGTTTGAGTATGAAACTCAAGTATGAAAGTTGATATTCTATTAATTAATATGAAAAACGAATCCTAAAATAGGTACATAATCATCCTCCATAGTTGAGCTCGTTATTTTTGTCCACAAAAAATAACATAAACCCATAAATATGAGCGCAACAACATTTTCAGAAAAGGAGATGCCTTATGACATCCTTAAACCTTTCGGACTAACAGAAGAGAAGATTATTGACCTACCTGAGCACGCCTTAAAGTCTATTTTTTCAGGCAGACGTTCCCCCGTTTTACCAGTAATAGTAACCGACGAAAAAGGCGAAACCATTACTTGTCGCACTCGTTTTTGCCTTATGAGAAACGAGGATGCAAAAGTAGATATTGTTTTTATCCCACAACTTATTGAGAGTGATTTGAGTCAGTTTTCCGAAGAAAAGCAAAAGCAACTGGAAGCCGGTCATGCAGTTACTGATATCATGAGCACTTCAGAAGGTCGTGAAGTGATGGCATTCCACCAGATAGATTTTGAAACAGGCCAAGTATTGTCTGTTCCTACACCTGTTATTGGTAGAAATCTACAACTTATCACAGACTATTTCCACTTAAGCAATGGTGAGCTCAATTGTCTTAGCAATGGCAAATCCCTTACAGTCAGTATAGATGATGTGCCTATTACCATTGGTATTGATTTGGATGACCTCACAGGTATTCGTATCAATAAAGGCGACGAACAACTATGGTTAACTCAGCCTAAAAGAGAGTGGGATAAGTATAACTTCGGGATTTATGGTTGTTGGACAATGGATGACAGTGGCAATCTTGACTATATACCCGAGGAGGAATACACAGAAGAGATGTGGGCAGAATTAAATCGCAAAGGAGAAGCCCACAGAACACTAGCAACCCACAAAATGTAAGGATACATGGCAAAAGAGAAATTTTATACAGAAGAAGAACTTGTCGAGAAAGTTCAAAGCGGCGAGTTTGGTTGGCTAGATTACGTCAACCACCATTCGAGAGAGTGGAAAGGTGAATATAAAACGTATTGTGAAAGCCGAGGTAAATCCATAGACCATGATAATGCATCCGAATTCGTAGAATTCAAAAATGCTCAGCTCGAAGAAGCGATGGTAAATGGTGAGGCATAAAACGGCACTCCATGTCAATCAGAAAAAATACAAATCCACAACCGCTTGATCTTTCTCCTGAACTTCAGGAAATCTTGCTCAAGAATGGTATGCAGGCACGTATCCATGCCAGTAGCAACGGATTCCAGCTTGTAGTTCAAGGGCACGATTCTCCGCTATTATCTTATAACATTAGTGAGAAACAGTTACAGGCTTTGACGGATTGGGGAACCAATTTCGCCAACAAAAAGGCCTATAACACCTTTACTTCCCTTGTGAACAATGACTTTGATATGCCCAAGAACTTCGTCCATGCTCGAAATGCCAATGGGCGTGTAGCCATGGGCCTTCACGGTTATCGTATTGGGGTTGGCGAATATGGGCGGAATCCTGCAGCCACTTTCCGTCAAGGATGGAGAGCCACGTGTATGGGTGGTCCCGCTTCATTCTTAGGATGGACACCAAGGCAGCAAGATGGCTTTCACCTCAGACGTATTGGAGGAAATCTCTATTATCCTGCAGGTGCTCCTATAGTTGCTAATCGTCCCGATGAACGCATGAAACCAGGTGAACTTCAAAGTGGAGGCTACGGCTTCTATTACAAAGGTTCTCAAGCAACCGCTTTACAACCCAAGGAAGATGTATTGAAAGACCTCCAAGCCGTGATCAAACCCGTGGAGGTAAAACCAAGAACCATGCAACCGGCTCAATCCTATAAAGAGGTCATCACATCACCTGTCTATTTCACCAATGAAAAATGGGAGAAAGTTTTGGCATCCCATGGATTGATTGTTGATAGCGAGCATAAGACCTTAACGGTTCAGTCTGCAGGAGCACCAGCAGATCTACAATACGACTTAAACCCTGAAGAGTTGACAAAGCTTACTAGTAACTCCATTAAAGAGGTTCCTGTAGAGCAACGCTTGGAGATATTGAATGACATACTCAAGGAGGATTTTCAGGACGATATTACGATGGATATGCTCAACAGTAAGCAAAGCATAAACATTCCACTTACCCAGCAAGCTCAACAAGAGATTAACCAACAACTAGGTATTGGCTTACCACCAGCTCACGAATTAGGAAATGGTCAAGGCGTTGAGAATCGGAATTTTCAAGAAGAACAATTTTCCATACGACCTGATTTGGGTTCACTCCAAGAGGGAGGCGTAAGAATGGACGGAAAAGATTTACAATACATCAATGATAACAAAGGATGGTATCGTGAAGGCAGGCATGGACGTGAAGTATCGGTGGATGAAATTCGTGTAGAACCTATTGCCAATCAAAATACGGTAGCTTCTGCAACAGTCAAAGAGAAAGATTCACAAAGCGAAGGGAAATATCGGATGACCGCCGTCATTGATGGAAAGGTCGTCAGCCATGAGATTACGCAAAAACAGTATGATAAGTTCATGGCTATTGACGATTATCACCGCATGAAACTCTTCTCTAAAGTATTTCCAGAAGTAGATATAAAGAGTAGAGGTGACGGTATTGGTCTAGGTGTAAAAATAGGAGCTGCATTCTTGGCAGGTGCAACTGTACTTGGTGAACTAAGCAGAGGACTACATAGCCATAGCGTTCCTGAATTCTATATGGAACATCACCGTCAAGATAGCCCAAGGGCAAGAGCCTATTTCAAACCAGGAGTAGATACACCAATGGATGTAGCAGCACGAAATTTCGAGGCTGCAGCGAATACTGAGACAATGCATAAAGAGATGCGTAATTGGATATAAATAATTAATTTACAACAAATACTATAATTAGTGACTACTATATAATGTATCTACTAACAATAGCATAAATGTAAAAACGGTAAACTATATGAGAGCAAAACGAGCCAATTGGTTTGAGGTGACGGTTAGCTATCTCAAGCAGATGGAAGATGGGACGGATAAGAGAGTCAATGAGGTATATACTATTGATGCTACAAGCTTCGCAGAGGCTGAAAATCGCACATTGAAAGAACTGAAAAGCTTTGTTCGTGGTAGTATTGAAATCAAGAATATAAACCCTGCACCCTACAAGGAGGTATTCTTTAGTAGCAATGAAGAAGATGACAAATGGTATAAGGCCAAGCTATCCTTTATTATCCTCGATGAAGAGAGTGGTCAGGAAAAGCGTTCGAAAGTTATTTACCTAGTGCAGGCTGCTAATTTGGAATCTACACTCACGAATCTGGAGAATGTGATGAAGAGTGGTAAGAATGAATACACCATGGCCGACATTGCAGAGACTAAAGTAATGGAAGTTTATGAACATTAAAGAAAATGCTTATGGCAGAATTAAATTACGATGATTTTAAAAGACGTATTGATATACAAGACTTGTTAGTAGATGCAGGTTATAAGTTGAACAGGCGTGATGGTTTGCGTTATCCCTCCTATGTCCGTATGGATAGTGATGGTAAGCGTGTACGTGGAGATAAATTCATTGTGACAGGCAATGGACTTTGTTGCTTTCAACCTCCAGAACAGAAGAACTACAATGTGATTAGCTTCATTAAAGCGCACCCACATCTCTTCAGTGAATATACCCCAGGTATGAATGCTGACAGGTTAGTCAACCTGGTCTGCAACCGACTATTGCATAACCCTATAACCGAGCGTTCCTCTATCATTTCTGAGAGAGAGCGTTCTCAAAAGGTCTTCAACATAAAGGATTATGAGCAACTTCATTTCCAGCTTGAGGATTGGAGCACACAAAAATCCTTCTATCCCTACTTTAAATCAAGAGGTATCAAACTAGATACCCAAAAGGATTTTAGAGACCACTTCTTTATTGGTATCAAAAAAAGTACAAATGGTAAAGAATATACCAACCTCTCTTTTCCCATGCAGAAGCCCGATAAACTAGGAGCTATTGTTGGGCTTGAGGAACGAAGTAGAGCCAATGCAAGTGGAAAAACTATCTATAAAGGTATGGCCGCAGGTAGCAATGCTACACAAGGTATGTGGATAGCCAATCTATCTGGTCAACCACTGGAGCAAGCAAAGAATATCTATTGGTTTGAAAGTGCCTTTGATGCGATGGCTTTCTATCAAATTCAAAAAGAGCAGTTGATTGATACCCTTGGTTATTATGAGGATATGCAGAGTGAGGGTAGCTACAAAGGAAACGAAGAGATAAAAGAATACAGTGAGGAACTGAATGACTTGAAGAGTGCTGTTTATGTTAGTACAGGGGGCAACCCAAGTATTCATCAGCTTAAAGGAATGTTGGCACAGACAACAAAAGCCAACCATCATCTCTGTTTTGACAGAGATATGGCAGGTAAAATGTTTGCTGTTAACTTTCTTATTGCCAAGGATGGGTTGAATATCAAGACCTCAGTGCCTGAAAAAGGGATGCTTCTTATTGATACTGGAAAATGGGAACGACACTACAAGATAGATGATCCCAATTTTTCGTTGAATCGTATTGCCAATGATTTAGATGTAAGCCTGAATATAAGGCCAAGTAATCTGTCGGAGTACATGAAAACGATTCGTATTGATGGCGATTTGATGTCTGGCGATTCATACTTGTTAGATGGTGACGTAGGAAAAGCCTATGGCCGTTATGAATCGTTGTTAGAGGAATATTCTCAAGTAAGTGGTCCTTTTAGCACCCAATTGTGTAAAGACGATCTTGCAGAAATGAGCAAGGAAATTGATGTTGCCCGAGAGACCTTCAAAACTCTTTTTGACAGAGCATACCATGAGTATCAATCTTCGCCCAAAGTAATATATGAACCATGCGACGAGAGATACAAGGATTGGAATGACCAACTCTTGGACAAGAAACAGTACACCAATGAGGATATTATCGAATCTTCTATAGATGGAGATGAAGGTGAATACAGTGAGATAAAAGATGACTACGAGGAGAATAAAAAGAAAGAGAATTCCGATATCACTCATGAAGAGTACAAACCCCATTTTCGAAGATAGCCCATGACACACCCATCGATAGAACCATTCAGAACGATTATTCTGCAACCTCATTGGATGCAATTTGTCATTAACGAGCTGCCAATGCTACTACTATGTGTAGTAGGCTTTATTGCTGGAGGTATGGAAAATATGCCTTTATCAAATGTATGCCTGATTGTATCTGCATTGATCGCCTTACGCCTTTTATACTCCTTTGTTGATCTACGCAGAATCGAGTTTCGCATCAATGATGAGCAGCTAATTATG
The DNA here is from genome assembly GCA_051658485.1 of Phocaeicola sp. Lineage (GTDB taxonomy): Bacteria > Bacteroidota > Bacteroidia > Bacteroidales > Bacteroidaceae > Phocaeicola. Next base: position 56,572 of record JBOFMR010000184.1, on the reverse strand, counting down.
GAACATGGTGTCTTTACACGAAAGTGTGACTATATGGAACTGTATCGCATTATCGATTTCAATGAACATAGAAGTATCATGCAGCAAATATGTGGACTTAAAAGTGTAGTTATCTATTCTGGTGACCGAAATACACCCAAGTTGGATGTAATCGGGGTCAAGAATGATTTGGACTTGGTATCCATTATTCGTGAAAGAGTTGAATTTAATAAACAAAGAAAGGGAGTATATGAGATTACAAATCGACTGTAACTTGAGCAAGAGAATTCTAATAGTTGGGCTATTGATGGTATCTGTGTTGCCCATGCGAGCAGGATGGGTAGTTATGAATCCTGGAGAATGGATGGCGTTGGCAGAAGGCAATGACCTAATCAATAAACAGATTCAGAATCAGACTAAGGGGCAATTGCAAACTGCAGCTCTTCAAAACACCATGGCTGCCGAATACAATCAGATTCAGAAGTGGGAACGCAAATACAGCGGATATCTACAAACAGCCAGTGGTTATGCCTCTACCCTAAAAGCAGGTACTACACTATATCATGATGGTGTTCACATCTTCATCACATTAGGTCAGTTGAAAAAAGCTATAGAGAACAATCCGCAAGGAATTGTGGCCTCTATGTCTATGAATAACCTCTATATCGAGACTGCAACAGAGCTCGTATCTGTATTTACAATTCTTAAAGAGGGTATTGCATCAGGAGGTCAACACAATATGCTTACTGGTGCCGAACGTTCGCAGATGCTTTGGACCTTACAAGATAAATTATCCGATTTCAGCAAAAAACTCAGACAGCTCTATCTCAGTGTTCGCTACTATACAATGACAGATGTTTGGAATAATGCTACTGCAGGAATGGTTGATAGAGACCATGCAGAGGTGGCCTCCATTGCGTTGGAGCGTTGGAGAAGATCAGCTAGAGTTGTATCCCAATACTAGTAAGAGATGATAAAAGTTGTACTACTTATTCTGCTCTTTACGCTTGGTGCAAACAAGGTGAAAGCGCAGGTTGACCCAACACTTGCAGGTATGATTTACATCTATACCGATAAGGCTAAAGATGAGCTCAATGCTCAGAAAAGGGCTATGCTATTGGAAACAACTGGGCATCTCTGGCTCAAAGAGGAGGTGGAAGGAACGACTGATATTCAGAAGAAATTCAATGATTACTTGGATAACTTCCGTTCCATCGTTTCGTATGCAGCGCAAATCTATGGATTTTATCACGAGATAAATTCCATGACCAAGAATCTGGATGAGTTTGGAGACCAGTTGAGCAAGGCACCTAGCAATGCGTTAGCAGTTGCTCTTTCATCGAAGCGAAATGCCATTTACCGAGAATTGATACTCAATAGTGTGGAGATTGTCAATGATATCCGTCAGGTCTGTCTGAGTGAGACTAAAATGACAGAGAAGCAGCGTATGGAGATTGTGTTTGCTATTCGACCGAAACTCAAGATGATGAATAAGAAACTCAAACGGCTAACAAGAGCAGTCAAGTACACCTCCATGGCAGATGTGTGGGCTGAAATTGAAGCTGGAGCAAGATCACCAGCAGACAAAAAGAAAATTACTAGAGAAGCGATGGAACGTTGGAAACGCAATGCGCATAGAGGATTTTAATGTAGGATCAAAAAGTAGATACAATGGGAATTTGGAGTGCAATAATAAACACCGCAAAGAATCAGACGGTCAGAAGTGTAGGCAAATGTCTAACCTACCCTTTGGCTCATCCACAGCGCACCCTTCAAGGAATGGGTACTGCAACCAAGACTGCCGTAATTGGAGGTGGTATGGGCTACTTAGCGTGGGAAGGCATTGTTAATGATAAACCTGTAGTTCAGACCGCCTCAGAAATACTAGTTGGTGAAGAGGTTACAGCCAAGGCTGGAGAGGCTATTTCCAAAACAGCAGATGGCGTTGGAACAGTAATAGAGAGAACCGGAGATGCAATTGAAGGTGCAGGCAATATGTTATCAGGTGGTGAAAAGACCATGAGTAGTATGGGAAACTTCTTTCAAGGGCTATTCAGTGGTAATGGAGTTGGAATGATTGGAGATTTCTTTAAAAACCTCGGAAACGGGAATGTCTCAGGAATGGGGCTTGCAGGATTGGTAGGTGCCGCTTTACTATGCTTTGGCAGATTTGGTTGGTTAGGAAAGATAGTTGGAGCTATACTTGGTATGATGGTTATTGGCAACAACTTCAATTTGAACAAAGTGATGGGTGGGGATAAACAAACGTCTTCCGTTGGACAAGAACATTCTTCTACTACACTACAGGAACGAATCCCAGCTAATCCGCAACCTGCACTCGAGGCAGAATCCAATCCAACCATTCATCGAAGTAGATAAGCATAAACACAAACGCAATATGATATACACACAAGAAATGAACCTACTCTCTACCAGTGGTTACTGCATGCCTTTTGAAGAGAAAGAGAGTAACGTGCAGTTAGTTTTAGGCTATGGTAAACAGATACATCCAGATACAGGAGAAGAGTTCTTTCACCACGGAGTTGATTTCAAGACCAACAACTACTTTTTAGCAGCCGTAGCTGACGGAGTGGTTTCAGGTATTGGTGTTGACCGCAAGAAATACGGACTATATGAGGTAATCAAATATGGTAATTACGAAATAACGTATGCTCACATGAGCAATGTATTCATGCAGTTTGGCCAGAAAGTTAAAGCAGGGTTAGCCGTCGGTGTAACCTCTGATACCCTTCACATGGAAGTAAAATACAATGGTGAAGAGATAGACCCAATGGAGTTTATCACCATGCTCTATGGCAATGTGAAGACTTGGTCTGAGAAGGGGAAACAACAACCAGAATTCGTGGCCATTGATATGGATATTCACACCAATTACGACAAAGATAAGGAGGAGATTGAAAGGCTCATGCTTCGGTTTTACGCTAATTATATGACTGATATTAGCGAAGGAATGTATAGTTCTCCTGAGCGGACAGAGCACTCTCTTCGCCATATCTTCTCAGCAGCAGCTGTTAAGAATTACTTCTATGAGACCATGCCCTCTATGGTAAATCCATTGGGTATTGGCAGAGGCTCTGTATCACTCGTGAGTAAGGTTCAGAACCTCTTGATTGGAGACTTCTTAAACTACATGGCCCTTCGTCATCAGATATTTCTTTCATCCACCACTTCGCTAGAAAAAAAAAAGCTGAAGCCCAAGCCATTTCAGACGGACTGATAATGGATCCGTTGGCTGAATTGGAAATTGATATTCAGAGTTTTGATATACCAAGGCTTGTAAGTGTCTATCCCGATCAGGCAGGAATCAGATGGTGGACTAAATGTTGGTTTAATAATCAAGAGGACGGAGAACCCGCTATTGAAATTGAGCGTGAGCAGGCCATTCACTTCTTGAGGAATCAAATTGATAAAGATAAATGGTTGGAAGAGTTCTATCCCAAACAGATGGAAATGTACCACAATGCCATTGAACAAACCAAAGAACAACTACTTCAACAGAGTTTATAACGTATGGCTATTAATAATTCAACTCGATTTTCTGAAATCGAATACTGTTTGCAAAAGTATTTCGATACCTCTTTTACGCCTGTAATGCGTAATGTTCAAGAAGACCTAAACAGGAAACAGCTTCATGAATATGCCGAATACCAGACTAGTATCAGCGGTGCCCTTCGTTCCATGGGCAATAGTATGAACAATATGCCTGATGACTCTATGCAATTCTTAAAGATGACAGGCAAGTGGAATAGCAAGACTACTGAAGACTATATTGAGATGTGTCAAGAACAGATTACTGGAAATAAAGACTTCCAGAAAGATCTGATAAGAATCTCTTCAGAATGGCGCAATACAATTATTAAAGAGATTGGGCGTGAACGCTACGATCTCCTTAGCCAAAAGTTGGGTGGCGATCTTGCTTATGCTTACGTTGACTACCGAGTGCAACAGATGATGATTGACAAATTAGTCAAAGACAGAATGCCTAAATCCTCTATGGAGTACATCATGCGAAAAGCTGGAGATGGTAGTCTATTCGGAATATCCACCATGTTATCCAAGTCATCACTTGACCATGAGATTGCAGAAAAAGGAGAAAAGGCTTATAATCCGGGTATGGTTGAAAAAGGCACCGCCAAGCTTGCCTCTATCGGTATTGACGTGGTTTCCACAGGAGGATGTGGTTCATGGGCCAACTTAGGACGATTCGTCGGCTTTGATGTGGTGTTCAATGGTGTTAGCTATCTCATGGATAAGAATAACCCAGAGGCTAAAGTTATGACTATTGAAGATTGTATCAGTCAAGGAGTATTTGGAAGTAAGAGAAATCTGTTAGCAGAATTTCGACAAGAAGGGAACCGCATTAAATCTTGGGAAAATCCTTATGTATTATCACTCAATCAAGAGCTAAGCAAGAAAATGGGAATAGCTACAGAGAAACCACTTATCATGAACTATATGGACTCTGCCATTGTAGAAGGAATCTCACCCTGGAGGATACCAGCTACAGATGAGACAAAGGAAAAGTACACAGATATTCCGCTTATAGTTGCTCCTGGCTATGAAGAAGCGTACATAGCTATTCAAAAGCAACAAGAATCCCAAACTAAAGTAGAAAATGAACAAGTCAAAGATGTAGAACCGAAATTGGCTATGCAAGCCTATCTGCAAAATCAAGAATCTGCAGAACAAGCAACAAAGCAAAATCAGGAATCACTCATACAAGGAAATACTGAAGGGTGGTCTGGGCTACTTAGCAATGTAGGCTTAGGTGGCATTGGAAAAGTAGGCTCCAATTTGGGATATGTTATTTCTATGCTTCCCGATATATTGTTGGGTATGTTTACAGGTAGGAATACCACATTTGGCAAAAGAGATACCCTGATGCCTATTGCCAGTATCCTTGCAGGAATGTTTGTAAAGAATCCTATTCTTAAAATGACATTGATGGGCTTAGGAGGTGCAAATCTTCTCAATAAAGCTGGGAAGGAGGCCACTGAACGTCAGGAGGGTTCATCAATTGCGGCTAATCGTATTCAATACAAAACGTATGCAGACGAAGTACTTAACCCTAGAATAGAGAACCCCACCCTACAGGGAAGTTGTCTGATAGCACATATCGACAAAGTCCCCTGTACCATTCAGTTACCACAACATATAGTAGCAGCCCATGATGCAGGTGCATTACCGCTCAACACACTCGCTAATGCAGTTCTTGCAAAGAATGACCAAGTAAGTAATCTTGCGCAGAACAACTATCGCAATGTGGAAACACATAGTGAAGAGAAAGATCGCACTGTCACCTTGAAATAAAAACATAGAACAGCATAGATATGAAAGATAAAACACCAAAAGAACAGAGTGCAGCTAACCGAGAGGTGGAGCTGATAAAAATAGCTTTGGAGAGTGCACGAAACAATGGAGGTAATTGGCTTAATACGACCTCCCGAATGGCACCCCAATTATATCCAAAGGGATTAACTATAAGTGCTTTCAATGCGCTTGTATTAGGACTTCATAGTGAACAGGGTGATTATAAAACAGCATTCTACACAACCTTTAAAGATGCTAAGAATCACGGTGCAACGGTATTGGCCAAACAACAATCAGTTCCTTTTCATTGGTACAACTGGAACAAGTATGTCAATCGCAATAATCCAGATGATATTATCACTCGTGAACAGTATCGTCAGTTGCCTACTAGAGAAAAGGAGCAGTATAAAGGTATTCATAACCGTGAGATTATGAATCTTTTCAATTTGGATCAAACAACACTTCCAATGGTAGATAAAGAGAAATGCCAAAGGATGTTAGAAACTCAAGGTAATAACGAGAATCGTCTTCATACAGCAAATGAAGAGAGTAAACTAAGAGTGAGTGTGAATAATTTCATACTGAATATCCGAGATAATCTAGTCAATATAAGAAGAGATACCAGTGGTATAGCACGATATGATTCAGCCAAGGATGCCATCTATATGCCCGATCAAAAACACTTCATTAATTACACTGATTATGTGCAAGAGCTCATGCGTCAAGTGGTAACAGCCACTGGCCATCAACAGCGACTGGCACGTGAAGGTATGGTAATGAAAGGGGCTCAATCACCCTCTGAAAATGCAGAAAAGTATGAAAGCTTAATAGCAGAGCTAGCTTCAGGTGTTAAGATGCAAGAATTAGGTTTACCAGCTAAGCTATCTTCAGAAAATATGAAGCATATCGACTTTTGGCAGCGTGAATTATCTGAGAACCCCTGTTTGATTGATGCCATTGAAAGTGATATTAATACGGCTTTGGATACAATTCGTAAAGCAGCAAAAGGTCAAGAAGTCCGTTTGCGTACCGAAGAGAATCAGTTACAAATACTCAAAGAAAAGGAAAAACAGCGTCCACAGGTTGACTCCCGTGAATGTGCTATCATGTTGGATATCATCCGTCAAGGAGGTATGCGTATAGACGACCGAAATTTTGCCTCACCCGAAGAACGATCTGCCTTCATGCAGAAGTTCGACCTAGACTATTATGAGGCAGAAATGAAATATAGTCTATCAAAAATAGATAATGAAGATCCTGAAGTAGTAGAAATAGCCTACACCAAAGCTGTTAGTGAGGGTACGAGAATTGCCTCCAGACTAACGGAATATATGCCATCAGAATGGAATGTCAAACATGGTAATTATATGGTGGCTGATGCGCTACAAAATATCCCTGACAAAAAGAGTAAAGAGATTGTCGTAATCAAGGATACAGTTACAGGCATTACAGATGTTGTTTTACCAGCTTGTGCATCGACAGGTGGAGTTGTTCAATTTCCTAATGGAGAAAAACGCCCCTTTTATCTTACTCCTGATGAGGTCATGTCTGAATCAGAGCGAGATGAAGTGCAAGCCAAAGTGGTCAAGAATGACCTTCCTGGCTTTTCTAAAGAACGAATCGAATCCGCATTGCTGAAAAGAGGTAGCAGCTATGTCCGTTTCTTCAACAATAATGGCTCTTTAGGTTATAAACCCGATGACGCCTACTTTGAAAACAAGGAAGTGACTATAGAAAAACTCAAAGGCTGGGATTTAAAGACTGAAACGAAGTTGGATATAACTGAGGCCGTCAGCAGAGCGATGTCACCCATCTTTGACCATATTCAAATGATGAAGGATGATCAGAACCGTTGGGCCATGTACCTCAAGCCCCAGCATGAAGATGGTTTTTGTATCTATCCTGATAAAACTGATCTAAACCAGTTCTTCTCTACGATTAAGCAGAATCAGATGGAAGAGAGTCAGCATCTCAGGCAAGAGTTGGCCATGAAATATTACATCATGTCGCAAAATCGTCCAGACTTGAAGTTTAACCTTTTCGATATGGGCGTAAATAAAGATGACCTTGATAGAATTGTGCATGTAAGTATTTTCCGAACTCGTGATGATAAGCTATTATGCTTACCAACTATTGAAGGCACCGAGAAGCTCAAGCCTCGTGAGATAACCCAGCAACAATGGCAACGAATGTGGATTGCTCAAGATATGACGCAATACAAGAAACAGTTGGCAGCTAAACTCTATACAGATGTATTACGCCCTGAATTCAAAAAAGATGGTGGAAAAAGTATCGAAGGAGACAAACTAAACATGATTTCAATCCCTAGTTTGAAGCAATACGAGGAACTCAAGGCCAAACATCCAGATGCTATTTTGCTTTTTAGAGTTGGAAATACCTATCAATCCTATGCTGAAGATGCGAAGCTCTCATCAAAGGTTTTGGGATTACCCAAACTTAAAGGTGAAAATGCAGAGAATAACAAGAGAGTAGAAGTTACCTCATTTCGCTTCTCAGAATTAGATATCTATCTACCAAAGTTGATTCGAGAGGGAAATCGAGTAGCAATCTGTGAGCAATTGGAGGCTCCGAAACAATCAGTAGAAAGAACTCCTCTAGAAGAGATAAATCAAGAGATACGCACTGGTCGGCACATGTAATAAATAGGAGTCAATGAGTAAGAATCAAGAATATGTAGAACAATATAAGGAGTATGCGATGGATCAGATGCGTCGCTATGGCATACCTGCATCCGTGACCTTGGCACAAGGTATCTTAGAGAGCAGCAATGGACAAAGTCAATTAGCTCGCAATGAAAATAATCACTTCGGTATAAAAGCTACCTCCTCTTGGATTGCCAATGGAGGTAAGTATGGTCTATATACGGATGATAAACCCAATGAGAAGTTCTGTAGCTATGCTAGTGTAAGAGATTCCTATGAGCACCACAGTCAATTCCTCAAGAACAATCAACGTTATGCATCCTGCTTTAATCTTTCACCAGATAACTATAAAGGTTGGGCACAAGGATTGGACAGTGCTGGCTATGCGACCGCAGGGAAATATGCTCCAGGCCTAATTAAAATTATCGAAGTTAATGACCTTGCCAAGTATGACCGTATTGTTATGGCAGAAATGCAGGCACAAGGACGGAGTACTAGTTCATCACTTGATTTAAGTACTACAGATAGTGACATAGTTAAAACTAATAGTAGTAATCGCTCATTATCAGAGAATACTACTGATAGTAATTACTCTTTTCCTCTTGAAAGGAGTGAGTTTATATTAGTCACATCACCCTTTGGTATGCGAACTGACCCACTAGATTCTTCCAAACAACAGATGCACAAAGGTATTGATATTCGTACTCAGCAAGAAGAGGTATTGGCTACCGAAAATAAGGGGAATGTCGTTGCTGTGAATCTGGATTCTAATACTACAGGTGGAAAATCTGTTACCATAGAATATCAGCGTGAAAATGGTGATAAGGTGCAACTCAGTTATCTGCATCTTAGTAGTGTGGATGTAAAGGTTGGAGATGAAGTAAGTGCAGGGCAAAAGTTGGGTATTACTGGTAATTCAGGTACACGGACAACTGGAGAGCATCTTCATTTGTGTGTAAAGCAAATTACGGCAGATGGTGCTTCACGAGATTTGGATCCAGCCGCTTATCTAGCAGAGGTTGCACAGAAAGGCAACATTCCATTGAAAGCTCTTTCAGATGGGCAGGATTTGCTGGCCAAATACAAAACAACTGATACTCCAGCAATAGATACCAAACTATCTCCAGATGATTGGATGAAGAAACTCCTCTCTTCCGAGGATAGCGGAATGAATCTATCACAAGGAGATCCGATTGTGGAGATGGCCATGACCCTATTCACCTCTCTCATGGCATTGGCCCTGCAGATAGACAGCAAAAGTGAAAGCGAGAAGATGCAAGCTGCAACAGATGCAGCCTCGAGCAGACGTATCGACCTCTCTTCTCTCATGCCAACTATAAAAGAGAGTGCTTTGCTTATCCGTGAAGATGGGAAAACCCTCTTGGAGCTGAACAACGGTAAAGAGCAGCTCACGCATGAATTAACCCCTTTGGAATTAAACAGACTATCGCAGGTGCTGAACAATGCAGATTTGCCCGATGAGGTAAAACGGCAACGAGTAGCAGGCATCGTGAACTCCATGGTGGTAGCTGGTCAGGTGTCGCAGAACTATGAGCAGCAGGTCAGTCAATCAGAGAATCAGCATGAAGTCATTCGACGATAACACAACAATACAAATTATGAAACGTAACAGACGAAAGATGATGAGCATATCGGCACTAGCTGCTGGTGTGTTCCTATGGGACTACGGCGTGTATCTGTTTTTCGGGGAGTTTGTGGCCAAACTATTTCTGGTCATCATTCTCATCGCTGGAGCATGGTCGTACCATGAACTTAAAAATGCTGTAGAGATTCCGTCCGAGGAGGAACCTACAGACAACAACTCACTTCAACACACAGAACATTCAATTAAAACAGAACAAGATGATTAAAGCAGAAACAACCGTAAATGGTGTCATCAGTCGCTCAGCGATGATGAAGACCGGAAAAGATGGAAACCCCTTCACAGCTATGACTGTAAAGGTAGATATTACAGACCGTAGAGGCAGTAGTACCTCGCTTGAGGTTAGCGTAGGTAAGGATGGATATGATGCCGCAGATGCCGCCAACTATGCCATAGGTCAGCGTGTGGAAATTGTAGGTACCATGAATTTCAAGAAGCGTGGAGAGCGATTGTATCTCAATCTCTCAGCCAAGCAAATCACGCTGAATCCTACTTCAAAGATAGATGCCGTAACGGGCAATTTAGAGTTCAAAGGAACTTTGGGCAAGCAAATCGACCGTAAGAGCGATAAGAACGGTGCCAGTTATCAAATCTTCTCAGGCTTCAGTACCGAGAAAGTTGGCGAGAGCTTTGAATTCACGTGGGTACGCTTCGTAAGATTCGCCAGTGATGATTGCAAAGCATTGAGCGCAGGTGCCAAAGTGGAGGTGAAAGGAGAATTGGAACTGAGTTGTTATCAGGACAAACTCAACCTCTCTTGCCGTGTGAGTGAAATGTCGGAATGGGTCAAGCAACCATTTCTCCATCCAAACCAAAAGGGTTAATTATGGCAGGAAAGAAATTCCACAAGAGTGATGGACCCAGTGCGGAAGATCGTGCGCTGGAGCGTTTTGCAGATATGCTCATTGAAAAGATGGAGACACTGCAGAGCGACTGGAAGAAGCCTTGGTTTACCGAAGGTACTATGAAGTGGCCCAAGAATATGAACGGCCGTGAATACAACGGAATGAATGCCTTGATGTTGATGCTGCTATGCGAGAAGAACAACTATAAGATTCCCGTATTCTGCACCTTCGACCGTGTGGCAGCTCTCAATTTCGACAAAGACAAGCAGGGCTCACGCAAACCCGCAGTGGATGCCAATGGTGAGAAACTGCCGTTGGTCTCCATCAATAAAGGAGAGAAGAGTTTTCCTGTATTCATAACCACGTTTACCTGTGTTGATAAGGATACGAAGGCGAAGATTAAGTATGATGACTACAAACAAATGTCTAATGAGGAGAAGAAGAATGTAAATGTATATCCCAAACTTCAAGTATTCAATGTGTTCAATCTCGATCAGACCAATATGAAGGAGGCTCGTCCAGCTCTTTATACCAAACTCGAAGAGGCGAATAAGCTTACTCGCCCAGGTATGCAAGTGGATGGCGAGATGATTGATTTTCCTGCCATAGATGCCATGATTGAGCACAACGGATGGGTCTGCCCAATCTATCCCAAGCATCAGGATAGTGCCTATTTCAGCATTAGTAAGGATTTAATTGTGGTACCCGAGAAGAGGCAATTCGTGGATGGTGAGAGTTTTTATGCCAACCTACTGCATGAGATGACTCACAGCACAGGTACCGAAGAGAGGCTTGGCAGAATCAAACAAGGGAGTACTTTCGGTTCAGCCGAATATGCCCGTGAAGAGTTGGTAGCAGAGCTGAGTTCTGCTCTTATTTCCAGCCGTTATGGTATGGAGAAGCATGTGAAGGAGGATTCTTGCGCCTACCTCAAGTCTTGGCTAGGAAGTTTGAAGGAATCACCAGAGTTTCTCAAAACAACGCTGTTGGATGTCAAACGAGCCTCTTCAATGATTACCCAGCGTATCGATTCTATCAATGAACGAATAGAGCAAGGATTGGCACCCGTTCCGCCAAAAGAGGAGGTGAAGCAAGGACAGAATACCGCTATAGCTAAGGAACCTGTATATTATGCAACCATTCAGTTCCTTCAATTTGGTGAAGATACCCAGCGTTTTGACAAGATGGATAGTGCCCAGATATTGCAAGAGGCCAAGAATTACGATAATGGAGATGCATTGGATATGGAAAATACCCATGACCGTGCAGAACGACATCCAGGGGATAAAATTGTCATTGAAGACGAACACTATGCCGTAGTCAACAACAATCAGGTAGGTGGCACTTATGATATCATGCGCAAGGTTTCAGAAAAGGAAATTCGTGATAGCATCAATCGTTATGGGTTGCCCAATGAGGCTACCGATACCGTAAAAAGTATTGCCAAAGCCATGGTTGCCGAAGCATTCAGCAAGATGGCAAGCGAGCGTACACCTTTGTTTGAAATGAATGATGGTAGTGTACTCTATCTTCAGTACAACCAAGCAAAGGATACGCTTGATGTGGGCAGTGTGACCAATTCAGGTATGGCGGTGCAACATAGTTTTCCATACGATCATGATTTCAGTTTGGACAGTAATCTACAAGGTGTACATGAAAAGCTATCCGAAATGCCACTCTATCATGCAGAGATTGAGGACAACCAACTATTTGCGAAACTTACGCCCCAACCATCCCGTGAAGAATCAGAAAGAGCAAACAGGACGGCCTTGGATAACTTCATGACTGATTATTACTGGAGTGCAAGGCGTAATAACGAATTTCGTATGGATGGCTACGAGAACTATAACGGTAAGGAGGCTTTGAAACTGACCAATGATGCGATAGTAGGCACAAGCTACTACCTTGTTTCACGCCAACCTGCCAATACCAGTGCAGGCGAGTATCAAGACCGCTTCTTCCTACACCTCTATGATCAAGAGTCAAAGCAAGAGATTTTCAAATCCCGAGAGATGCCCTTTGATAAGGAGCAAGCGAACAATTTTCTGCGTGGTGCATTTAAAGAGCTTCAAGATTACGAATACGAAAAGGCTTCAAGCCAGGAGCAAGTTGAAGAGGTTGATGAAGAACAGTATTTTCGTCGGGGAAGGTAGTCAATAACACGAATAGAACGGCAAGATAAAAATTATTCAATCTTGTCGTTCTATTTATGAAGAAAGGGGAGTTTGAAGAATTCTCACATATCATTCATCGATAATCCCCTCAATTCCTATTTGCTGTGATTGCAATTAAGCTTCTCTATTACTTAACGCTACCTGAGAAACTGCGCTGGATTTTCCAACTCACTCACTAGTAAATCAACAGTAGTACAAGGGTTATGCTCTTTATAATCTACATCTCCTTTAAAAAAGGAGCGAAGTTTAATTGCAGATTGTTTAGCAAAGTTCTCATCTCCAATTGTAGTTAACATTTTATATACGGAGGCATCATTCTTTTTATATTCATAATTCTCATATCCTTGATGTTTCCGTATCTCATTCTGCAACTTTACAATATAATCATGACGGCAAATGCTAGAATCCATAAATTGAAAGTGAAGGAAATACCAAAGTTCAAAAGCTTCGTTTGTCCATGCACAATTAAAGGAATAAGATTCAGCCAACTTAATTGCTTCGTTGAAGTCTTGAAAATCATCCTTGTCAAATACTACCCATACACGATCAAATGGTAGTTGACGTTTTCGTTCCAATTCTTCTTTGATTTGAAGGGTTCGTTTAACAAGGGCGCAAGTAGATCGACCTTCACCAATAATCTTTTCATCTCTTACCTCTGAGTATCTATCTTTTACCAAAGCCTGGAAATAGTTTGGTTCAGTGCATGCACCTTCACAGACTATTAAGAAACGTACTATTTTAGTTCGAGTATTCTCTTTACGCTTCTTAGCAGCCTTAGCCTCTCGTTTTTCTCGTTTAAGCTCCTCAATTTTGTATTTTGGTAATAATCCCATAACGATAGACTTATTTAGTTTAAAAATGGGATGGCACCGTAACGTCCATTAATGTAATCTTTCTGCACGCTGCGGTCATTACGGATTTTTGATCCATTCTCATCTTTGAACTCAACCAAAGAATAGAGGTCTGATGATTCTGTTTTATCTTTTTCTGTGAACCAAATCTGGTCACGACGCAAATATGCTAAATTGAGTAAGTTTGTGTCATGCGTAGCAAAAATCAGTTGTGCCCCATGGATATTGATTTGAGGATCCATAAACAGCTGTACAATACTACGTGTAAGAAGTGGATGCAATTTTGCATCTAGCTCATCAATAATAAGTAACTTTCCTGAATTTAGTGTATCGAAAATAGGACCAGACATCTCGATAATTTTCTTAGTTCCTTCTGATTCCATTTCATCTTTATCGAAAGTTTCCAAACCAGTTATTTCACCATTCTCATCATAGATATTATGTGTAGTCTTAGCTTCCATCATCTTTTTTCCTTTCAACTCTTCCATCAACTTTAATTTCAAACTCTCTGGAAGCTGTAGGTTGCTAGATAGTGTTTCGTCTGAGAAAGCTTTTTCTTTGACTAATAATTCCTTAAACCCAAGCTGTGTATGATGAAAAAAATCTAATGCTTGTTGGCATCCATCTAAATGTTCACTAAACATCTTTAGGGTAAACCCAGCATAGCCTTGACTATCCATGCCTGAGAGGTAATTGCAATTGTTAAACCAGTCAAGAATTCTCATTGACTTTGCTCCATTTAGTTGAGCTACTAAAGAAACAAACAATCTGTTTGACGGTGTTGTATTCTCTTTACCTACTCCTTCATGAAAACGACTCTTGGATACTTTAAACTCATCATCCACTCTAAGGAATAAATTGAATTCTCTTTCTCCAGCTCGTTTTTCATACAACCACTCTTTGCAAATATGTGATTTGTCATAATCAAATCCATAGCGGTATCTAACTTCGTCTTGTAAGAATTGAATTTCGAAGGATGTAGGGTTATTAGTAGATACTAAATCAAGCTTGAATGGCTGAAAATTGAGTTCGTCATTTGGGTTCAGTCTGACACTACTCAACAAAACACTTCTCATAGTCATTAATGCCATTAATACATTACTCTTACCACTAGAATTGGCACCATACATTACTGCCGCTGGCAATAAATGATATGAATTCCTAAGAATAACAGATTCTTTCAATTCTTTGATTGAACCAGCTTCCATGTTAAGCGTCTTCTCGTCTCTAAATGAGCGAAAATTCTGAAATGTGAAGTTTACTAACATAGTCAATTATTATTTTGTTGATACAAAGATATGTATAATATCTGATACAGATTCAAGGTTGTGAGAATATTTCTCATAAATTAATATCAGCAATATAAATTAAGGCTAGATAATAGTCAATTGATATTGATAAAGTTTTTGACCCTATGAATCAAACGGACAAAATTCTGCTTTTACCTCATAATATCCTACATCTCATTCATCGACAATCCTCTCAACTCAACATCGTATTTTGCCAGTTCTTTTTTTATTGAATCGGCCTTCTTCTGGAGTACAGTCATATCAATCTTCTTGGGATTGCGCTTTACTTCAGCTATGATAGCTGTTTTATCCAAATCATTCAAGGCAATCAAGTCAATCTCGTTTACGCCTTTATTATCCCAATAGCTGCCTATATTAGTTACTCTCTCTTCCTCAGCCACTTTAGCACGGAAGTATTTCTCCAAAAGCAAACCACTATACTGTTCGTAGTTCTTATCAATATATTCACGAAGTAAGTCGTATTTACCCATTTCAATCAATGACTGGTTGGGGAAAATGAATCTAAACCAAAAGCGTAGGTAATTATCATTTAAACTCCAGCGATTCTTGCGACTCTCAGGCTTCGAGAACATCGGTTTGTTCTTCTTAATAAGAGAGTATTCTTTCTCTAAATTTGCAAGATAGGCTCCCGTATTTTTACCTATAATAGAGTCTATCTCACTCTGTACGGTTTTACCAGAAGCTATTAGCTGTAAAATAGAGAAATAGGTACCATACTCTTTCCCAAACTCGGTAATGAGCAGTTCTTTTCCTTCACCTATAAAAGGGGAATCAGAACGGGTAACCATATCCAAGATTTTATCTTTCGTTATAGCTCCAGCTTCCATTAACAAGTCAATATATTTAGGAACACCACCTGTGAGCATATATAAGCAGAGAAGGTCCTCAGAAGTATATTTAGGATTGTAATCAGTAAGAATTTCTTTTATTACGCTTACAGCAAAGGGTTGCAGTGTTATTTTTGAAGTAAGTCGGCCAAATAACGGCTCTTTTCTATTCTCAAAAATCTTCATCATCATTGAATAGATAGAACCTGAAGCTATGAAGTTTATTTTAGCCTTATCTTTATATTGATCCCAAAGGTTTTGTACATCACTGAATATAGAAGAGTTCACATTGTCAAACTCCTGAAATTCATCAATGATAAGCGTATAATGTTCCTTCGTGGCAAAAATCAGTAACTGTTCAAAAAGGTCTTTGAATCGAGTAATCGTTCCGAATATCTGTAATCCTAAAGCATTGGTTGCCTCTTGTTGGAACTGTTCACAAAGTAGTGGCTCGCTTTTACGAGAAACAAACAGATAAAGATATTTCTGTCCCTTTACTGATTCTAATAAAAGAGATGTTTTCCCAATGCGGCGGCGACCAACCATCACTGTAAAGCAAGCATTTTTCTTAGATTGTTCCAGTGTACGAGCCAATGCTGCTAACTCTTCTGTTCTATTATAAAACTTCATATCTTGTTTTTTAAACCTTCATTATCTTAATGGCGGTTACAAAAATAAGATAAAGAGTTTGGTTTGGCAAAATTATTTCCAATTATTTTAATCCCCATTAAAATAACAAGCATTAAGTTATCCCCAAGCTTGACTAATTGCATTATATTCAAGCTCTATTAATTTGCTGTATTGGTAATCCTACGTTTAAACGTGTAACACAAATTACTCGTATATACATGGCCATTCCCCATATTGGAACCAATTAAAGGTACAACCGAAACTAATTCCCAGCCCTGTAGTCCGTACTCATTGAAGAGTTTATCATGATTTTTGAAATTGACTTCACCTTGCTTGGCATACATGTGAGTATTGCTAACGTAGAGCGACATGTATTCCCACTGCTCGGTGACTACTTGAATCATGTCATTTTTTACTTCTTGAGCATACGATGATGCTCCACCAAAGACTAACATAAGAGTAATAATATACTTTTTCATTTGATTGATATTTAATGATTTACGTGTTATAAAGATACAAAAAAACACCGATATAAGCAAGATTTGAATGATGTTTAAACAGTTGATTCATATAAACTTGCAACATAATATAGCGAGTAGAATAGCTCATTTTTCACAAAGAGGCCGACCTTCACAGGCCAGCCTCCTATTAGAACGAAAATTTAAGTAGTTGAGTAAATTATTTCGGTTCAAAGAACAACTCAATTCTTGTGAACCTATTGCCATCGTTCGGATTCAGTTCGCTAACTCCACCCACTGACACTTGGGTTATATATTTTTTGTCTAGGCCACGTGATTCTAACTCCTCACAGATATATTTAGCCCTTTCATAGCTCAATATACTGTTTCGTTCATCACTGCCAGTAGCACTATCTGCTGCTCCAGTCACACGGATTCGAAGGTCATATTTCTTGGCGACACGAGCAATCTCATCGAGATTGATAAGCTGCCTATGGTCACTCAATGCGTGAGTATCGATCTTGAAAAAGAAATAAATAGGAGCACCAATACAAATACGGTTATTGCTCATGTCGAGCAGATAAGCATTCCAAGCCTGCTCATCGGATGGTGATGTATGTGCGCTATCACCTGCCACCATCTTTTCCATCAGCGACTGTCTCGTAGATTCATCAGTTGAATCACTTGGAAATCCATCTTTGTCGGTATTCATATTCCATTTGCTGTTTCTCAATCGTTCCATCAACGAATTAAGTCCACTGTAATCATTCTTTGGATAGAGCGAAAGTGTCTGTGAGTTTTCCTCCAACCAAGAAAGATTTTTCAGCTTATCGCCGTACAATTTCATTAGCCCTTCTATCTCTAAAATCTTCTGCATCTCAGCAATGCTTCTTGAGTCTGATTTGTGACGAGCATTCAGCTGTCTATTTTTGCTTGCCATGGATAATGAATATCCCAGCAACCAATCATTTTGCTGCATATAAGGTTTGGCATCCACAACTCTTTTCCACCCACTCTTACCAAGGGTAACAGACACACCTGCGGTCAGGCCCAACAGATTGTCACCGAACTCACGGGAGGTACCACGGCCATCAAAGTCTTTAAATGTAGTATTACCATTCAGCTCCATTGTGAGATGCAATCTGTGAGTAAGACGATATCGCCCCATCACGCCATAAGAGAAAGTGAAAGGACAGTTCCCGTTGTCCTCATTGTGGATTAATCCTAAACCAACGTAGGGAACCACATCCCATCGTGGCTCATCACGAGCTTTGTGAAAATAGGAAGCCACATTCACCAATAAATCTGCGTGCATCATCTTGTACCTAGTGTCCATGACATCTGCGTTCTTCAACTCAAAACCACGGAACGATACACGTGTACCGATAGCAGGCGTAAACCACTTACCAACCTGCAGATGTAGCATGGGTTTCATGCGACCAAATAAATCCTCGCACCCGATTGGTGTCCCGGTAAAAGCAGATACACCGCCTCCAATACCAACAAACCAATTATCCCTCCAACTAGATGCGAGTGTAACATCTTTCAGATACGTCGGCTCCAGTGGCCGTAGCATCGTCTCACTTACCGAGGTCTCTCGGTTTACCAGAGAATCCTCCACGAGAGCATTCTCATTAGCTGCCTGTGCGGTGAGCGACAAGCAGACAGCTAGTAGTACTATAAATTTCTTCAACATACGTGTTCTATTTTGTTTTTGCTTTTATACCTATTAGTAGGAATAGCCTTCGGTCAGAAAGAACCATCATAGGTTGGAACGATTATAATCCAACACACAAATAATGATTTCCTCCCTCTGTAATTCTCTTCAATGACCATAAGACACTCCATTCACTATTATCTCTTCATACGCCTTCCTCCTGATGGTTTCATCATTCGGTGCGCCATCGCCATACAGCGTCTAGCCCAAGCACGATCATCCTCATCTTCTTTTCTGCCCCATGGCAAATCATTCCCTCCTCCACCTCCACCATGCCCTTTCGCAAAGTCAGTAGCAGCATCTAGCATACCTCCATAGAGATACAAGGCGCAAGTCATGATATTCTCTCCATCGGCAGCCATATCTGCCAGCATAGTTCCATTGAAAGTTTCCATATCACGAAACGACATATCGGGCAAGGCTAATCGGAAGTCTGAGAGTACGGTATCAGCGAAAGCATCCTTCAGTCGATAGCGCATTTGCTCCTCCATCTGACCAGCAGCCTCGTACACCTGACGGCGAAGCTCGTCCCGGTTACTTTTGAGTGTTTCCACATCAGATAAAATCCCATCACGCTGCTGAACAGCATCGTCCAACTTAGCTCTTTTATCTGCCAATCCTTCAATGACAGACTGCAACTGCATATCGTGCTTTCGGATTTGGTCACGAATAGCATCTGCATTCCCACGACCACTAGCTAATTCATCAGCAAGACGCTTCTGTTCGCTCTCAATAGAGGCCTTCTGATTTTCGAGATTCTGAATCATGGTAGTAAGCCCTTTTACACGACGTTCTGCCATACGAATCTCCTGGTCAAGCAGGCGAAGACGCTCCTTATTTACGGCAACCTGCTCCTCCAAAGTTGTACACTCACGGCTAAGCGATCTCCTGTACTCCTCCGTTGAACGGTGCCGAGCACCCGTAAACACGATGTTATCCCCTCTGTCCAATCCCCACTTGGCATTTACTTTTGCCAGTGCATCATGGATGGCGGCAGTACGCTGCTTATACTCATACTTGTCTTTGCCGGCAAACAATCTCTTGAAAGCAAATTTCTGCTCCTTGTCTATTGG
This sequence comes from Phocaeicola sp., assembly GCA_051658485.1. Classification (GTDB taxonomy): domain Bacteria; phylum Bacteroidota; class Bacteroidia; order Bacteroidales; family Bacteroidaceae; genus Phocaeicola. Next base: position 37,051 of record JBOFMR010000184.1, on the reverse strand, counting down.
TAGAAGTGTGAGATGTATATGTGGATTTTTTTCATCCATATGGGCATAACAAGCCACTATGTTTTCCTCTCCCCATCGGTCGGCGGCAAAACGATACATATCACAAGCCCACTTCTCAATCTCTTTACTTCGTACAATGTCGCTGTTATCAGCTCCATGCTCAAAGTTCACCTCTTGATTGCCGAAAGCCAACTCACGCATACGCTCACGACTACCACCTAAAATGATGTTTACCACCGTCCGATAGTAAGGATCTTCCATACTTTGATTTGGGTCTTTGATACCACGAGCCTTGAGGTTCATAGTTATCAATTCAGGAATAGAATTCGTCTTATCAATTGGCTGTACTTTGCCACCACGAGTAACCTCAAAATTGAGATGCTCACGTGTACGGTCATAGTTACCTGTATGCATCGCAGATTGCCAAGCACGCTCAGTCCAACGCCGTTGATGCTCATTGCTCTGGGCTTTGCTCATTCCTTTCCCTGCCCTAAAATCAAATACCTGTTTTGCCATTACATTATCTCTTTTATCATTCTTACAGCTTGCTGTTCTTGTGGTCACTCTCCGTATGTGGCTTGCCACCATCGGGTATTAGGCTACCCTCTTATTCTATTTCCTGATCATTCGGGCGAGCCCGAGCAAATATCGACCAAGGTCTCCTATGCACGATACAATAGTCATGTGCCATCAGCGATGAGAGGGAGAAAAAGAGTCAGTACTTGAGACAGCAACAAAGTGTCTGTTCATGCTAACCTTACTTCTGTTCGCCCTTCTTACTTTTACGAAACTCTCTGCCGAATCTGATGAAGAAGGATTCAACCTTACCAGCAGCTGAACTCATGACTTCATTGCCATAAATAGTCAGACTTAACGAGTCATCACTCTTCATCTGTAACATGTACTCTTTCCAGCGTTGACGATCTGCCCCACAAACATTGTAGTACGCTCTGTACAGTGCATGCTCTACATGTGGAGTGTATGCTAGTTCTCTGAAAATTTCGCTTATATCAGCGAAGATTTCATTGTATAATTCACGACAGACTTCACGCTGTGTTTTCTCTAAATCAGAGACAGCTGAATCAAATAGTGAAGGAGACTCTCTCTTTGCTGAAGTATTGATATGGTTATTCTCAAAGCATTCATCTTTGTCTGCTATAGAGCTCGCACTTTTCTCCTGATGAGAACAGTGGTAAGACTCTGCCACGAAATCCTGGAACCATTTAAACTTCAACGATTCAAAAGTGATGGTCATGCTTTTGTAAGAGTCTTCACGTGATAGTTGACCGATAGTGGTCAATGCACTTAGAAAGTCCCGAACAGTAGCTCGCTGCCATGCCCATCGTTGGGCAAGCTCTGTAACGGTTGTGTCAAATTGCCCCAGCAATTCTGCTGATGGTGTTTTGGGGAGTACAGAGAATGGCTTTTTGACCATTGCCATACTCAGCAAATCGAAATAAGCCTCTAACCGAGTATGCCGTCCCTTGGGTTTCTGCTTGAGGAAGTCTATTAGATGTGGATTGACCACAATGTGACTGACCTCATAATTGAATTTTTCATTCATCATTTTTTGTTTGAGATGTGAATACTATTGTTTATGCTGCCCCAAGGGAACCGGGAAGTTATGGTCAGCTTTGATTTATTTATTAGGATTGATAGTGATTATTTCTTGTGATCAATAATAGCATTTGGCTATTACCGATGGATTGCTTTTAAAATGAACGATAGCATCTGGACGTTCCACCAGTTTTCTCACGGCATGAGAAGGGTAAAAAACGGACCCAGTCACTAGTACAGACAATGATACTGCCAGTGAATACATGTGTGGAATAAAGAGAAAAGCCAGCACGACCACTCCTACACCCACCACCAACTTCTGTTTCTTTAATAGATACATTATCCGTTCAGCTACGGTAAAACGGATTAGTAAAGCAGTGATGCAAAATGGAAGAAAAGTGTCGGCAGGTATAGCATGACAGCGAATCTGCAAATACTGAAAGAGAATAAGTAGCAGCATGACTATCTGCACATAGAATCTTCTGGCAACATCTGTAAAGCTCATGCGTATATAAAAGGCATTCATGCACCTGTTAACCTTCTTGTAACAACAGATAGTTGCCACTAAAATAAGGATAGGGTAAAATAGAAGTAGGATATTCAAAATCATTCTTTATTGTCGTTTGGTTGATTATTCAATCGTCTGTCATATACCTCCAGCTCAAGGTTTACATAATTCCATGTAGCCTCCTTGATGATACTCTCTACATCTTCAGGTGTTGGTTGGCAGCACCTAATCCTTCTTGCAAATTCTGTATCAATGCTTAATTTTCGAATTGCTCGATCAAGTTCATTTTCCGAAATGCCAATAACTTGACCTTTAACCTTGCTTCCTTTAGGCCACTTCACTAGCAACTGATAAACAGGACTTGCGTATTTAAGAAGTCTCCCAGATGAACGGAAAACAAACCAATCGTCACGGTGAATGTCGTGAACGGTAATCCAAGTTCTGTATTTCTCGATTATGGTTGCCATGGCCATCCATAGTGCCCTTGTCATATCAGAAGAAATCGCTCATTACACTACATTCATCTTTTCTATATAGGTACTTGCCACTCTTTATTTTCAAACGCAGCTCTTTAAGTAGCTCACCATACATATCATCCAAGGAGTCATAAATGGTCACACTAACTCTCTCGCACGTACCCTCCAAATTAGTTTCAGCATTAATCTTAAACATGTGCCCATATTTGGGGTTAGAATACGAGCAGCAGCTCTGCCCGAATTTTATACCCTCAACGGGTTGATGATGGTATAGAAGAATGTATTCCATCTGATCCTCCAGCTCATTCATCAACTCTTCAAATTCAATTGGCTTTTGCAACTTATAGAATAGAATTCCTTCATCTTCCCGAATCTCCACATCATAGAGATTCTTAATGTCGAAAATAACCGGCACCATCATGGGTGCATAAATCTTGAACAGTTCGATACCATCTTCTATTAGCATATTTCTCAGTATGATTAAAAAATTATACTCAAAATCGAAACAAGAAAGGCCTTCTGGATATTCTTCTGGTTCTTAATTACAGAACTGTGTTGTGTAGAAACCAATACGGAGCGTTCCAAAATCAAATTTCGATGCTACAAAGTTATGTTTGATATTTGAATTTTCAGCATTATAAAACTCTGATATGAAGTTATTTAACCTTCATATCTTCGAGTCTTATTTTCTACTATTTTGCGTTAAAAATCTGAGGTTAAGCTACTATACAGTAGCTCTATTTGTAGATGTTTGTATTTGGTAGAAAAGTATAAAACCTTGAGTGAAGTGAATAACATCCTAAAACTGTCAGCTTGCGTTCAAAAAATGGCTCATCAATGCCAGTAGATGCCGATTTTCCTGCCAGCAGATTGTTGAAAAATGGATGGAATTACCTCCAATTACAAAAGTTTATTTCCAAGTATGATTCATACTATTGTAAATGGACTATTTTTGTAGCTATAAATGATACGTCTATGATTAAAATCGGATATTTATGGCTTGATCCTCATTGTGAGGATATCGAAAAAGAGAAGGAGTGGATGATTAACTTTGGTTGTGCTACAATCATTGAAGAACAGACCGAACATGAAAAACTGCGTCCAGAATGGAAGCGACTAACTAACCTTCTCAACCAGGGAGATGAACTTGTACTTAGTAAATTTAGCAATGCGGTAAGAGGTGCAAGAGAGCTGTCAATTCTTCTGGAAATTTGCCGTATGAAAAGAGTACGAGTTATATCTATCCGTGATAAAATAGATTCGACTGGAGAGTTATTTTCAGAAACAAAAGTATCAGATGTATTGGATATGTTGGGAGCTTTATCATTAGAAGCACTGGCTATGCGCCGTGTAGCTTCAGGTAAAGGTAAGCCTAAACGAAAAAAAAGGATACATACCTTGTCATCCATTGAAAAACTGGAGCGCAACAAAATGGTTGTGAATATGTATAAGAGTGGGCATACAATAGATGATATCTGGAAGGTCAGTGGTTTTAAAAGCCGTAGTTCCATCTTCCGTATTCTCAACGATGTTGGGGTAGATTTGAATCGAGGAAATACAAAAGGGCCAATAAAAAAGAGAAATCATCAATCACTAGATGTAAAATCAGATAATGTAAATACGTAATAAAATTCTATGAATAATGGTACATGGTTGGTATTCGCAAATGAATCTATTTGCAACCACACGAGAAGTTTTCATGAGATCGGCATTGTAAGCTGGGTGCAAAGAAGAAATAGATTTCAAATCGGAGATATAATCTATTTCTTCATGTCAGATGGCCGCTATGTGAGATTCAAGGCCGTCGTTGAAGCAAAAGATTGTCAAAGAGAAGATAAACAGTATTGGAACATTAAAGCTCCAGATGATATCACGTACAGACTACGCCTTATTGCTGAATATGAAGGCGAGGAACTAAATGAGGATTGTCTTATGAAAGCAGGTTTTAAAGGCGGAAGGAGCCTTCAGCATCCGATGAAAAATAATCCTTCTTTATTTGAATACATCCAGAAAATATTCTAGTCCTAAATAACTTCTAAAGTAATTTATTATGATATATCATTATACAAACATTGAAACATTAGCACTAATCTTAGCTAACAGAACAATTCGATTTAATAGATTGGATTTGGTTGATGATCCTGAAGAGTTTGATTTTGAACATGAAGGTTTGCGACCAGCAGAGTATTATTTTATATCATGTTGGACAAATAATGAAAGAGAGTCCCTTCCTCAATGGGCTATGTATGGTCATTCAAATCATGGAGTAAGAATCGGGATGAAAGAGAATATGTTTACAGTATATGAAGTAAACGGTAGGCATTCATACTATCATGATATAATTAATAAAGAAATTAATTGTATTATTTTACCAATAGAACCATCTAACTGTAATAGTTCACTTCATTCTATTGAATATGTAAAAAAACCGCAGTCGTTTTATGAAAATATTGCAGGCTATCATAATAATCAACCCATGATAAACTTTAATCAACTAGGTTTGTATAAAAGTGAGGAATGGGCATTTCAACAGGAATGTAGATTTTCTCTAACCATTATTCCAACTCTAATAAATGGAGAAAGAATAGCTCCTTTGACTTATGCTTTGGAAAACCACATAAAATTAAACTTCACACATTTTGATTTGAAGATAAAACCAGATGCTTATAATGAGATGGACATTTTATTGGGTCCGTCTGTAAATGCAGCACAAAGAATAATTATCAAAAGTTTAATGAAACAATATTTAGGGCGAGATAATTCTAGTGATAGTATCTTTACTGGAAAAACAAGAATTTGATTAACTGAACTTTCTCTATAAACATCACAACTATATGTGGGAAATACATAAGAAGTAATTACGTTATACCTTTCCACTATAAGGAGTCTTCTCTTCTGCAACTTGGCCAAGAGAAGGCTCTTTTCCCGTCTCATAGTTAGACTTGAGCAAAGGAGTGATTTTACTCTCTTTGACTACAGCCAATGCAGGGTTAAGCCGCTCCTTAAGTTTGGTGTTACGTTTGAGCACTGTCATGTTATGGACAGCGTATGCCAAGGCCTTGGTAGAACCAATCAGTACACAGATTTTCTTGGCACGGGTGATACCCGTATAAATGAGGTTACGTTGCAACATCACATAGTGGTTCATCAATACGGGCATTACTACAATAGGATATTCTGAGCCTTGACTCTTATGAATAGTTGTAGCATAAGCCAATGTCAATTCATCCAACTCACTCACCTCATACTCTACAAAAATTCCTTCAAAATCGACGATAAGAGTACGTTCCTCTAAATCGACTTCCTGAATGTAGCCCAAATCACCATTGAACACATGCTTATCGTAGTTGTTTCTGATTTGCATTACTCGGTCTCCCTTACGGAAGGAATACCCTCCACGATTTAGAGCAATCTTACTTGGATTAATAGCCTCCTGTAGTGCAATATTAAGATTGGCTGCACCCACCACGCCTCGTTGCATCGGCGTAAGTACCTGAATCTTGCTTGTGGGTGTGCTGTATGCTTTGGGCAGGCGGTTCTTGACCAATTGCACAATGTTAGCAGCTACTTGTTCGGCATCGTCGTTTTTGATAAAGAAGAAATCAGTATCCTTGCCATTGCTCAAGTCTGGAAAGGCACCCCGATTGATGGCATGTGCGCTCATCACAATGCGGCTCGACTGAGCTTGTCGGAAGATGCGTGTCAAGCGTATAACAGGTATCTTTTGAGAATCAATGATGTCTCGAAGCACATTACCGGCTCCCACACTGGGCAACTGATCAATATCCCCCACAAAAACTAAGCGCATCCCAAGTGGAATGGCTTTCATTAGACTATTCATCAGAATAATATCTACCATGGAACACTCATCCACAATTAAAGCATCACCCTCCAAAGGATTCTCGTCATTCCGTTTGTAACCATCCATTGGGTTGAACTCCAATAATCGGTGGATAGTCTTTGCTTCCATGCCTGTTGCTTCACTCATCCGTTTGGCTGCACGTCCAGTTGGAGCCGCCAGTAAAATCTGTAAGCCTGCCGTCTTCAAAGCAGCTATGATACCTTGCGTAGTGGTGGTCTTACCTGTACCAGGTCCACCCGTAAGCACCATTACCTTGCTATCTACTGCCTGACGTATGGCTTCAATCTGCACATCATCATACTCAATGCTCGTCTCTTTCTCAATAGCCTTCAGATTGAAGGTAGGTCTCTTGCCATTATCATTGGCCCCCATCAGAGCTAATAGACGTTTAGCTGTACCACATTCAGAGTGGTAAAAAGGGGGGAGATAGATAGCATCCTCTTCCGTCTTTAGGTCATCCTTCTGAATCATACCAGCCATTGCCTGACGTATATATTCCTCTTCCGCTTCAAGTAGCGTTATGGCTGCCTTGACCAACTGTTCCTCTTCTGCATACACGTGCCCCTCATTGCTCAATTGATTCAGTGTATAAAGGATACCGCTTCTGCATCTACGAAGGTCATTCTTTTCATAACCCATCTTGGCTGCTATTCCATCGGCTGTTTTGAAGCCGATTCCCCAAATATCATCTGCCAACGTATAAGGATTCCCCTTTACCTTGTCAATGCTATCTTTACCATATTGTCGGTAGATTTTGGCTGCATAAGCCGTACTTACCCCATAGCTTTGCAGGAAGAGCATCACGTTTTTAATCTCTTTCTGTTTTTCCCAGCTCTCTTTAATCTTTTCTACACGCTTCTTGCCGATACCAGCCACTTCATAGAGTCGCTCAATATCACTTTCAATCACGTCGATAGTCTCCAATCCAAATTTGCCGACAATTAGCTTGGCATACTTAGGACCAATGCCTTTTACCAATCCACTACCCAGGTACTTCTCTATACCATAGATGGTGGCAGGCATCACCTCCTCCCAGCCCTCAACCACGAACTGACTACCATACTTCTTATCTACCTTCCAGTCTCCGTCACATAGTAACACACTTCCTACAGGCACATCCAATAGACTACCTACAATGGTAACAAGGTCACTGTAACCCTTTACCTTGACCCTCATTATCGAATACCCATTCTCGGAATTCTGATAGGTGATATGTTCTACTACGCAGCGAAGTTTTATCATAACAAGTTGATAATTACCAATATCTTTTAGCTAAATAGGATTCTAAATTCGGATATCTTTCAGTGATTGGTGATAGTAGTGTATGTGGTTCAATGATTTTATAACGAGATTGATCAACGATACAACTTCGCCAAGTCTCCTCCATCTCTTTTTCAGAAACACGGTACTTTTTCTGTAATAAATCTCTGTTCTCAGAAGGAATAACGTGAATATGCAGGTAATTGCAAGCGTTGAATAATTCGTTATTCGATTTAGCATGAGCTATTACTTGCTCAGCCCACAGTGTTTGTCTCATCAACTGATAAAATGGTTCCTGAAAGTAGATTGAACCTTGATAACTATCCAATGATTTTAATTGAGATGAATACGAAATCAACTCAGAATAGCGATTCAAGCGTTCTAGCCCTTTACCATTTAATCCTCGATTTTCAGCACCTTGTCTATCTTCAGAGGATTTGTCCTGATTGCTGTAGAATTCAGTATATTTCCACTCAATTGGTATAATCCATGTCTCACCGTTTCGATGTTTCGCATAAATCAATGCATCAATTGAGGTACACTGAGAACCCCTTGTCGATTGTTTCTCATTTAAGTAATCCTCTCCACTTACCACCTCGAATGATATATAAGACTCCTCTTTATCGTATGGAACTGGAAGTACATCCACAAAATCACTATTGATTGCTTGAATTATTGATAGAACTGCATTCTTGTCATCTTGAATAGGAAATAGATGATTCAGACACGCCGTTTGCGAGGATAATATATGGCCAGTGGGCTTAGAACCTTGCCACCATGAAATTGAGTTCTGACTGAAATATGCTTTTACTGATTCACGTATAGGTGCATATAAGTTCAAGTCTCCATTGTTTAAAACAAAGCCTCTTTGTTTGCCCATAAAGTATGCACCACCCGTATCTCCATCAAAGAGTTCCGTATGGCACATCAAATCCAATTGTTTCTTTCTTTGATTTTCTTGGTATATAGATGCCATAACAATTACTATTTTTCATGTTTAGCCAAATACTCCTCCATCGCCTCATTCACAATATCCTTCAAAGACATGTTTAAATCTACAGCTAGGTACTTCATGCGTTTGTGGATGCTCTTCTTGATGATAAAGTTACAGTGTACCGCTGTCTCTTTTTCAGCACTCTTCTCAGAAGGTTTCTTCTTTTCTGATTTAGCAGGAGTGGTAGATGAAATTAAGCCATTCAATCCACCTTTCATGCTGTCTTTTAGTAAATCACTTTTGCCCATTGTATTATTATTTAAGTTTCAATACCTCTTTTGCCAATTCCATATAATCCTTGGCACCATTACAGTTCTTATTATACTCGTATATGTTCTGACCTTTAATCGGAGCCTCTGCCAACGCTACATTATCACGAATAATTGCATTGAACACCTGATCACAGAATGAATCCTTGATGAGTTCTGTCACGCTCTTATTTAAGGTCTTTCTTTGATTGTATTGAGTTATCACAATTCCACCAATCCTCAAGCCTGGATTCAGTCGCTCTTGTACAATCTTAATCACATTCATAATTTTAGCCATACCACGCATTGCCAAGAACTCTGCCTGCACAGGGATTATCAGGTAATCCGAAGCAGTAAGTGCATTCAGCGTCAATAGGCTCAATGATGGGGGACAGTCAATTAAAATGTAGTCGTACTTATCCACATTCGCAACCTTAGCAATTAATCCACGCAATATCATCTCTCTTCCAGGCTCATTGATAAGTTCCGATTCCGCTGCTGAAAGGTCTAAACAGGATGGTACAAGCGTAATACCGCTTGCGGTTTCTACAAGAGGTAAAGGATAATCTCCCTTCATGGCACCATAAACCGTTTTCTCCTCCTCTATGGAGTAGCCAAAAGATTCAGTTAGGTTTGCCTGACCATCAAGATCAATCACCATAACACGCTTCTTATTTTGTTGAAATGCTGCTGCCAAGTTGATGGTCGTTGTGGTTTTTCCCACTCCGCCCTTATGGTTTAAAATGGCTATAATTTTTGTCATAAGTTTATTCTTTAAATACGTAATACAAAGGTAGCTAATTTAAATTAGTATAGACTAATTTCATTGAAATACTATTCCACTATTTTACTTTATATAGTTAATACTATGTATAGTATATGCTTATAATCATAAATATAACAGGATATAGTAATACTACTAACAAGCATAAAAGTATTTACTACAGTCTAATGGTAGGGAAATAACCTAACCATCAGACTGTAGTGAGCACCTCAAATTATTCCATATCACCTCTGAGTAATTGCTGCCATTGTTGCTGGCAGAATGCCTCGTATTCGGTTTTGTTTTCACCTCGCTCAATGGCTACATCAATCATGTCTCCAAAGTCTTCAAATACCACATCGGTAGCAAGACAATGAACGCCATTCTCATTCTCAAGATAGATTTCATAATAATCTGCACCCTCATTCAAAGAGACCATCACGAATCCCTTAAATAGGCGAGCTGATACATGAAATTTCAAGGTGGGCATATCCTTGTAAACGGTTCCGATAAACCCTGACACTCCCCATGATAGAATGGTGTTGATAGGTGTTGTTCCTAATAGCTGACTTTTGGTAGTTTCTACCACTTCCATAACATACTCTTTATCCATAGCACTATGTAATTAATTAGATGAATCCTTTCCCTACTATCGTACTCTTCTTATCGAAGCCGATTGGGGATTTTATGGATGCTTTCACCAATCATCTGCCCTGCTTTGTAAATCGGTTTTTCTGGCCGATTACGCTCTGCAAGAGGAAGAATCTGCTAAGAAATTCTATTCAAACCGATTTGCTAAGCGAGATGATCAACCTTTGCATCTGAGAAAATCTATTGGCTTGATAGCAGATACGGTCCACGACCGAAAATTGTATAAGTGGTTGAGACCGGTCTCACGAGCGGTTCCACGAGCAGTCTCACAAGCGGTCTCACAAGCGGTCACACAAGCGGTCACATTTAACATCTCTATAACTTATAAGAGTAAGTCTAGCGATAAGCTACCCCATAGGGGAAATATAAAAGTAAGCTGCGCCATTGGTAGAAATCCCAATCGCTAATGCAACTGGGATTCTCCTAATGAACATGGATAACAATAGATATTTAGAAATCACTCAATGAAACATAAGATACCTCGTGTATCGAAATCTGCTCATCTAACTCAAACTCCTCAATCATCTTCTCTGCATCCTGGAAATCAGTCGGCAATTTCCCTGTACGCTTCTGAACCTCCTCTGCCATTTCATCAAATGTATAATACTCCATACCTTCTTCAAAGTCATCAAAGATGTATTGGCAGGTGAAGTATCTACCACTCTCGTCGTTCGTCTCGAAGATACCACATCCAAGCTCCTCTGTAATGAAGAATACTTCAATGTCAAGTTTTTCCATAAGCGTGTAGAATAATTTCCTGCAGTCTGACCAAGCTGTTTCTGTTGATAGCTGAAAGGAGGCTGTACCATCATTATTGATATTCAAATCCTCTTCTAACCATTCAATTGTACCTCTACAAGGGATACTCTCTGTTTTCGGGTCAATCTCTAAAATATCCATTACCACATAGCCCAGCCAAGAAGAGTTAGGCAAAAATGTAGTACCATCTTTCTCGTAACTGCGGTCGGTAGCAATTACTTCTTTAAACTTGTTGTAGAGATTCTCAACTTCATTTTTATTCCCTACTATTCGATAATCTGTTGAACACCAATTGGGCATAGCTTTTAAATATTAAGTGAAACAATGGAAGGTTTAATTGAAAAGCCTTCGTTTTACACTGCTTCAAAAGGTTCGCTGAAAGTTTCTCAAGCCAAGGGTTCATAGTTGTTATTTGCCTGCAAGGATTACAAATAACTACCATGGTTCATTGGTGGAACTCGTGCGGACTTACCTTTGCAGTGAGAAAACAAACAGGCGCATTAAACCTCATGGGATGCAAATAGAGCTATGCCTTTGGCGTTAAACGGAATTAAGTGATATTCATCACAAGTATAACAGAAAGATATAGTCGAAGACAGAATACACTCACTAGGGTGGGTAGGAACATCCGTAGTAGCCAAGCCAAACATTAAAGAACGGTCTTACAGAAAGCAGCCTACTGAGGCACGATAATGGCGAGCCACTATCGCCCCTGTAGGCAAAGACTGCAAGATGGTTCTGTTTGGCTCTTTGCTGCGTAGTGTCGAAACCATGCAATAGTGGAGACTCTACAGGTGCAAACTACTACGGATATTCCGGGGTGGGTAAAACTCTATAAAAGCAAAACCACACGTGAGCACGAAAAAAGCGACTCAAATTGAGCCGCTTTATCAGAGGAGAAACCAAGAATTACTTCTTGGCCTTTGAATTCTTTGCTTCCTGCTCAGTAGCATCTTCTTTCTCTTCAGCTGCAAAGAACTCGGTAGCAACCATTACGATGCGGTTGTGTTTGATACCATCCTTATCGGACCACTCTTCGGGTTTGAAGAAACCTCGGCAAGTAACCATCTGACCTTTCTTCAGGAGTTCAAACGAGGCCTTCTCATTTTTGCGCCAAGTTTCCACGTTTAAAAACGCTGATATTCTGGTGGTATCTTCACCTGCTTTCTCTGTGCGGCTGATAGCCATTGAGAATCTTGCAACACTTGCGGTAGTGAACTGACGGATTTCAGCATCCTTACCAACGAAACCTGTAACTGCGAATGAATTTTCAATCTTCTTCATGTCTGTAATTTTTAGAAGTTATACAATCAATTTTATATTGCTAGAAGATAGTGTAGTCATAGGGCAGCACCAAGGTTAGTGGTGCAATACGCTTTTTATTCTGAGCATCAGAACAAAATTGCGGTTAAGTGAGAGACGAGAAAACTTGTTTTCTAGGCCGAGCGTGAGCAATTTGGGAACAAAAAGGAAGATTGTGCCAACTATACCATTGGTCAGAATGCAATGTCCCGTAACCGCCTTTGCGGTGCTGCATTATAGCTTTGCAATGAGAAAATGATGTGACTTCAGCCAAAAATGGACACGAAGTAGAGCAGATGTATCGCAATCGGTTTTGTTAAGGATGCTATTCCGCCTACATCCGCATAATAAGCAACTCAATCTGTAGTACAAGGAAGGTAGGGAAATGAAGATTCCATCTATTCAGTAGAGCAGTGGGAATTGCAAAAGTAAGGAGTTTGAACTCAATAAAGGCTAGGATTTGCTTGGACTTTATAAATCCAAGAAGAGGCGATATAAAGGAATAGAGTTAGGCAAACACCCATCAGTGGCAGTTCGTAGCAAGCATCGAAAGCAAATAAGGGAGTAAACAATAATTAAAGGTAGAAATTCAGTTACGATTATAAAGCGGCATTTGTCGTATAGTGCGAATGCAAAAAATAACTATAAAAGGTAGCTGGTAATACACCTATTTTATCTATCTATATTTCTCCAAATAATGTGTGTAATCCATTCTACTCCAATAAACAAACATAGTTTAAAAACAAACAGGCATAAAAGAAGTACTGTATGTACTAAAATTGAGCATAAAAGCAAGATAATTAACCAAACATTGAAAAAACTTCAAAGATGTACCGCGCATTGAGACAACTTTATATATCTTTGCAAATATGAGTAGTGACACTCAGCCTGAGAATAGACCTAAAATCATAAATAGTAGGAAGTACTAACTCTAAATACCGAGAAACATATAAGATATGCTCTCATACATTCAATTTAGACTTGCTTTCAAACAAAGATGTCGAGATGTTTTTCTTCTATTAATACAAATGTGGAGTAACAATGCCAAAACTGATAAATAATATCAATGAAAGAGTTGTAGATGACTTGAAAAACAAGCTCTCTTCAAAATCAAAAGTCTCTATAGTTGCGGCTTCCTTTTCAATTTATGCATTTGAAGAACTAAAGGAAGAGTTAGAAAATATTGAAGGACTGAGATTTATCTTCTCCTCACCCACATTTGTAAAAGACAAAACTAAAACAGAGAAACGGGAGTTCTATATTCCAAAATTGAATAGAGAACGAAATCTGTATGGTTCTGATTTTGAAATAAAGCTTCGCAACCAACTCTCACAGAAGGCTATTGCCAAGGAGTGTGCAGAATGGATTCGCAAAAAAGTAAGATTCAAATCCAATTCGTCTGCTGAGAACATGGGTGGTTTTATGGAGGTCAATGATGAAACGCAGCATGTGTATCTACCATTCAACGAATTTACCACCACCGAACTCGGATGTGAACGAGGAAACAGTGTATATTCTATGGTGAATGTATTACCATCTCCATCAGCAGAAGCCTACTTGAGGATATTTAATGAACAGTGGGACAATGACGAAAAGTTCTCTGATGTTACCCAGACTGTGCTTGAGTACATAGAAACAGTCTATAATGAGAACTCCCCTGAGTATATCTATTTCATTACGCTATATAATATCTTCAATGAATTCTTAGAAGATATTTCTGAGGATGTACTTCCTAATGAACGTACAGGCTTCAAAGAGAGTGTTATTTGGAGCAAGTTGTTTAACTTTCAAAAAGATGCAGCCTTAGCTATCATCAACAAGCTTGAGAAATATAATGGTTGTATTCTTGCGGATAGTGTCGGACTTGGAAAAACATTCACAGCTCTATCAGTTATCAAATATTACGAAAACCGGAACAAGGCTGTGTTGGTGCTCTGTCCTAAAAAATTAAATAACAACTGGCAGACTTTCCGCTCAAACTATAAAGACAACCCTATAGCTAAAGATCGTTTACGGTATGATATCCTTTTCCATTCCGATTTATCACGTGAAAGAGGCTTAAGTAACGGGCTTGATTTAGAACATATCAATTGGGGAAATTATGACCTTATTGTGATTGACGAGAGTCATAACTTTCGTAATGGTGGAAATATCAATGAGGAGGAGTATATTGATAATAGTGAATCTGATGATGAAAAAAGAGAGAATCGTTATCAGAGACTAATGAATAAGGTGATTCGTGCGGGCGTAAAGACAAAGGTACTTATGCTTTCAGCTACTCCAGTAAACAATCGTTTCAATGATTTAAAGAATCAACTCCAATTAGCTTATGAAGGAAAAGCTGAGAATATTAATGACCTGCTTGATATAGATAAGAATATTGATGATGTATTCAAGAATGCACAAAAATCATACAATAAATGGACAAAATTAGAAATTGAGGAAAGAACCACAAAGCGTCTGCTTGATGACCTTAGTTTCGATTTTTTCCAACTGCTAGATGCCGTAACCATAGCACGTAGCCGTAGCCACATCGTGAAGTATTATGACACTAGCGAAATTGGAAAATTCCCAACTCGTTTAGCTCCTATAACCAGGCGTCCTAAATTGACAGACCTAGAGAGTACTATCAATTTTACAGAAATAGCCGAGCTATTGAATCAACTAAATCTGAGTATTTACACTCCTTCAGTGTTCATATTCGATAGTGTAAAATATGAGTATGAGCTTAACCTTGAAGGATCAGGTATCTCTATTGATGGTCGTGAAAAGGGTTTGCGTAAACTGATGGCTACGAATTTACTCAAGCGTCTTGAGAGTTCTGTAAACTCTTTCCGTTTAACCATAAATCGAATCAAGGAGTATATTGAGCAAACGATTGCTTCTATCAATACTTTTGAAAAGACTGATTCTGATATTATGATAGTAGCTGAAGCTGTAGATTTCTATTTAGACAGTGCTGATAGTGAAGCAGACCCATTTGTTGGCCGTAAGTCTAAAATCGATTTAAGAGATATGGACTATGTTCGTTGGCGTAGCGACCTAAAGACAGACCTCGAACTGTTGAAGCTGCTACTTGTGATGCTACAAGATATAACACCAGCGCATGATAGTAAACTTCAAATGCTAATTGGTGATTTAAAAGAGAAAGTTGCACGTCCAATCAACAGAACCAATAAAAAGGTGCTGATATTTACCGCATTCTCTGATACGGCCGACTATCTATATGAACAGCTAGCTCAAAGTGTTAAAGCAGATTGTGGTCTGAACACTGCATTGATAACAGGTAGCACTGATGGTAGATGTACCATACCTAAGTTTCCACTAAGTTTTAACAATGTACTAACCTACTTTTCACCCTTGTCAAAAGATAGAGCGACACTCTTCCCTAATGCAAAGGAAGAAATTGATATTTTAATAGCTACAGACTGTATCTCTGAGGGTCAGAATCTACAAGATTGTGATTATCTTATCAATTACGACATCCATTGGAATCCAGTACGTATCATTCAGCGTTTCGGACGTATCGACCGTATTGGTTCTATTAATGAAAAAATACAATTAGTAAACTATTGGCCCGATATAGAACTGGACGATTATATCAAGTTAAAGGGGCGTGTAGAAAGTCGTATGAAGGCTACTGTGTTGACTTCAACTGGCGATGACAATCTACTTTCAGCTACAGAGAAAGGTGATTTAGAATATCGTAAGAATCAACTTCAACGTTTGCAAAATGAGGTGGTTGATATTGAGGATATGGATACTGGAATCAATATCATGGATTTAGGGTTGAATGAATTTCGCTTAAACCTACTCTCTTACATTAAAGAAAATCCAGATATTGAACACGCACCCTACGGTATGAGTGCTGTAGTAGAGCACAATAATCTGATTCAACCTGGGGCTATTTTCATTCTAAAAAACAGAAATAGCCACGTAAATATAGATAAGAAGAATTTGTTGCATCCATTTTATATGGTTTATCTTGCCGATGATGGTGCTGTTATTTGTGATCACCTACACCCTAAGCAATTGCTCGATGTAATGCGTCATGCTTGCAAAGGAAAGTTTACACCCAACAAGTCATTATGTGCTCTCTTTAATAAGGAAACTGCAGATGGACGTAAAATGGACCACTATAGTGATTTGTTGCACATTGCTATAGACAGCATTATCTCGGTAAAAGAAGAGAGCGATATTGATAGTCTATTTTCCCTTGGCGAGACATCTGCTTTGCAGGGCGAAATTAAGGGATTAGATGATTTTGAGTTGATAACTTTCTTGGTAATAAAGTGAATGATATGGAACTATCAGATATTGAAATAGGCGCACTTGTAAAATTCTTCAATCAAGACGGATATGTTCTTGATTTCTCCACAGCAGACTTCGATGCTTTCACATTTGAGAGTATTGGGGTGCCTTTATGCGCACAATACAAACTTTCAAAAGGAAAGTCCTTAATTCAGTATGTCCATAATGCTCCAAAAAATGACGTACAAAAATTACTATTAGACTTGATGACTCACTATGAATTGTCAGGTCTATTAGATAATGATATCGAGAATAATAAGTCCCGTTCTAGCGCATATAATAGATGCCGTACTTTATTAGATAAGATATCAAATTCCGTTGTTCATAATATTTCTGCAGAAAAACTAAAGAAAGAATTTAATAGTGAGTATATTTCCCAACAGATAGATTTAATGGTTGGCATGCAGTCAGAGAATCCTACAGAAGCTATTGGTAAAGCTAAAGAACTGATAGAGAGTTGCTGTAAAACCATTTTAGAGAAAAAAGCAGTTGCTGTAGATAAGAATTGGGATGTACCACGCTTAACTAAAGAAACATTTAAAGTCTTCAGAATTACGCCAAATGATATTTCAGATGAGATAGTTTGTGCGAAATCTATAAAGCAAATACTTGGAAACTTAAATGGGATAGCTCAAGGAATAGCTGAATTGAGAAATACTTATGGTAGTGGACATGGAAAGTCAGCAACATACAAAGGGTTAGAAGCAAGACATGCAAAGCTTGCAGTAGGAAGCAGTATTACTCTGGTAAACTTTCTATGGGACTCTTTTGAACGTGATAGAAAATCAGGAACGGTATTATAAATAGTTATGGAAAATATACTACAATTCCCAGTCTCCACACTGCTTAGCAAGCCTGTTCCCAAAACGGCTTTCTATCGTCATTTGGAGGTAAATACTAAAATGAAACAACGTTTTGTAGAGGATGTTACTAGCATTACTTGGCTCTACAAGTTGGCACCTTCTACACTGAATGTAGAAGAGGGTAAGGCAGTGCATGAGATAACTATTTTTTATGTACGCTTGAAGGAAAAAGATTGTCCGAATGATCTATATCTATTTATTGATAAGAATGTGCCACGCCACATGGTGTTTATCTTACAACATGAGGAGGAGTACCGGCTACTACTGAACTATAAAGAGTGGCAAGATCAAAGTGTTGGTACATTTCGTATTGTGAAGAGGTTTGCCACAGATTGGATGAGCTTTGATAGTTTGCAATTGCCACTAGAGGGACAAACCATGGATAAAGTCTATGAAACGTTTGCAGGATATATCTCTGGCTATGGAACAAAGAACAACGATGACACCAAACGTGTGGTGGAACTTGACACGGTAATTGAACAAAAAACTCGTTTGGCCGAAGCATTACAAAAAAAAGTAAGGCTTGAAAAGCAAGTGAATAGACAGATGGAGTTAAACAGCGAGGCACGAGCAATTAAAAAAGAAATAGCAGCGTTGAATATAGAACTAGATAAATTTAAGAAGTAAGATATATGGATAAAGAGCAGATGAAGCAATGGCATTGGTTCTATACAACTGAAATGTCAATTCGTCAACAAGCTGTTGACGAATCAAAAGCTTTAAAAGACTTTTAACCTTTATAAATCCTAGTTCTATAAAGACAGTATGGATAAAGTGGCAAAGTATTTTTTGACCAAGCTGGTCAAAAAACAACAACAAGCTTTTTTCTCAGCAGCTTGAATACATCATGCGGAGGTTATATAGAGAAGCTAATGATATTTGAATAAACTAAAAAACAAGAGATATGAAATTAGAGCACTTAAAACTCACATCAGAAAGTGGAGCAAAGATTAACTTGGAGGCATTGTATCAGATTTGCCCGGCCTGTTTCACGGAAACAAAGGACGAAAAAACGGGTGAGCTGCGCCGTACGGTAAACTTTACCACCTTACGCCAACTGCTAGGTGATGATGCTGTGGAAGATATACCCGAGGCTTATGAGTTTAATTGGGTAGGTAAGCAAGAGGCTCGCCGTGAAGTGGCTCGCCCTATCACGAAAACACTACGCCCTGTAAAAGAGGATAGCGTAGATTGGGATACAACGCAAAACATCTACATAGAAGGAGATAACTTGGAAGCATTAAAGTTGCTACAGAAATCGTACTTGGGCAAGGTTAAGATGATTTATATCGACCCACCCTATAATACAGGCAATGATTTTGTATATGATGATGACTTTGCAATAAGTAAACAAGAAGATGATTTAGCAGCAGGGAATGTGGATGAACAGGGAAACCGTTTCCGTAAGAATACGGATACAAATAGTCGTTTTCACTCGGATTGGTGCTCAATGATTTATAGTCGGTTAATGCTGGCGAAGACGCTGCTGAGAGAGGATGGTGTTATTTTTATTTCGATTGATGATAATGAGGTTCGGAACCTTCGGAATATTTGTGACGAGGTGTTTGGGGAGGCGAATTTTGAAGGACATATTCATTGGCGCAGACGCCATAATCAGCCAAATGATAAGACTAAAATGATAGGAATAGTAGCTGAACATATTCTTGCATATTCGAAAGATAAAATTCGATTGAAAGAATATGGTGTTGGAAAACTAGATTTGACAGCATCCTTTACAAATCCTGATAATGATCCTAAAGGCCCATGGGCAAGCAAACCTTGGAAAGTTGGTTCAGACCAATCTGGTAGTAAATATCAAATAACCACACCAACGGGTAAGGTTTTAGATGGAGAATGGATGGGTGAAAAAACTACATACGATAGATTCATTGAAGAAGGGCGTATGTATTTCCCTAAAGGAGGAGACGGTATGCCTAGAAAAAAGTATTACCAAACTGAAAGACAAGAAGAGGGGCAATGTGCTACAAACTGGTGGCCTCACGAGATATTTGGAAATAATCAAGGAGCTAACGACTATGCTACATCTCTTTTCCAAATAAAAAACATTTTTAGTAATCCAAAACCTATAGAATTAATTAGAGGTCTATTAAAGATTGGAAATGTAAAAGAACAAGACGTTATTCTAGATTTCTTTTCAGGATCTTCAACGTCAGCTGATGCTGTTATGCAACTCAATGCAGAAGACCAAGGCAACCGCAAATACATTATGGTTCAACTCTCAGAAGAAACAACCGAAGATAGTGAAGCCCATAAAGCAGGTTATGCAACCATCTGCGAAATAGGCAAAGAACGCATCCGCCGTGCCGGTAAGAAAATAAAAGAAGAATCCCCACTTACCACCCAAGATCTTGATACTGGTTTCCGTGTATTCCGTATTGATGAGAGTAATATGAAAGATGTCTATTTCTCACCGAAAGCATTCAAACAAGATGAACTAAACCTATTACTTGATAATGTAAAAGAAGACCGTACAGACCTAGATTTACTCTTTGGCTGTATGCTCGATTGGGGCGTTCAGCTCTCTATGCCCATGACACAAAAAACCATAGATAGTTGCACCATATACACCATAAACGAAGGAGACTTAGTAGCTTGCTTTAACGAAAACATTACAGATAATGTAGTAAAAGCCATAGCCGCCAAAGCCCCTTTGCGCATTATCTTCCGTGATACTTGCTTCGCCCAAGATGATGCCAAGATAAACATCTACGAATCGTTTAAGCAATTGATGGATTGGAGTGACGACGAGGTGTACAAGAATATCAAAGTGATTTAAGGGTTAGGAATAAATTAGGTATATTTAATCTATGCGCAATATGGATAATGCAGTTTTTTACCATGGCTCTGATGCTCGAATTATAAATATGGCTGAAGAAGAGCGAGACTCTTTCAAGAAAATATGTTTCTCAGTATGTGAAGTTCTACGTCCCTATTTCCCTTTGAGTACTTCTCATCTAGGCCTATTCAGAGAACCATTACATTATGAGGAGAATACCATATTGTACTCAAATCTACTGAATGCCTTATCTCTTTATGATGGTCTCCAGAATGATAGTAAATTCTTTCAATATGATGATTTCTATGTAACGAATAACAGGTCAAGGGCAGAGAGTTATGCGAATAGTTCTTTTGCTTTTGGAGAAGTAGGACTTATGGCATATCGCATGGTAGAGGTTGCTAGAGAGATGGGAATAGAAAAGGTAATACATCCAGCGACTTATGCTCTTCTAAACAAAGTTATAGACTTCGCCGAGAGTGAAGCTCAACCTATTGTGGTAACATTTGATGACCTAGATATTTCGTTACTAAAATTTGAAAATGGAAATCCTATTGACTTTGATTATAAAGTTCTGTCAGATACGATTTGTAGTTTTAGGTATAAGGGAAATGTAATAATAAATGAGTCTCAAGTAGAGCATCTTAAGAAATCAGAATAAAAGAATGATTATAGTATGAAACTAAAATATAAACACCAGCGTTTCCAGGCAGATGCCTGCAGAATGGTATGCCATACATTTATAGGTCAACCTAAAAGTGATGGAACATCAGACTTTTCTGTGGACCAAGGGAAAAATAGAGGCGTATTTAAGTTAGAAGGCTTTGGAAACAAAAACGTGATTCTTGACCGAAGTGCTATCACCGAGAATGTGCGTGCTATTCAGATGGAACAAGGGCTGAAACCCATTGAGCACCTCGAAGGCGATGGACTAACCTTTACTGTAGAGATGGAGACAGGTACAGGTAAAACCTATACCTACATAAAAACCATGTACGAACTCAATGCCAAATATGGCTGGAGCAAATTTGTGATTGTGGTACCCAGCATAGCTATTCGTGAAGGTGTATATAAGAGCTTCCAAAGTATGGAAGAACACTTTGTGGGTGAATATGGCAAACGTATTCAGTACTTTATCTACAACTCGAAACAACTCTCTAAAATTGACGGATTTGCTAGCGACCCAGGGCTTCATGTGATGATTATCAATACGCAGGCATTTAACTCTTCCATGAACGAAGATAAAAACGTAGAGGGAAGAAGTGGGGATAATGCAGCTCGTATTATCTTCTCACGTCGTGATGAATTTGGAAGTAGAAAGCCTATTGACATTCTCTCTTCTACCAATCCCATTATGATTATTGATGAACCTCAGAGTGTATTGGGGGTAAACCGAGATAACTCAACCCGTAAGGGGGTTAAACTCTTTAACCCACTCTTTACTTTGCTATATAGCGCTACACACCGCCAGGGAGATATTTATAACATGGTGTATCGCCTGGATGCCATTGATGCCTACAACAAGAAATTAGTAAAGAAAATTGAGGTAAAAGGGGTCAATCAAATTGGAAGCACGGCTACCAATGGGTATGTATATCTGGAAGAGATAGTGATTGGCAAGGGAAACCCACGAGCACGAATTAGCTTTGATGTAAAAACAAGTACGGGTACCAAGCAAACCACCAAATTGGTCGATGAGGGATTTAACCTCAGAGAGAATAGTGGTGGCCTTGCAGAATATGAAAACAACTTTGTGGTGGAGCGTATTGATGGCGTAGCTGGCACGGTAAAACTCCTAAATGGGATACTACTACACGAAGGGGATGCCGTAAACAGTATCAATGAAGATGTAGTAAGACGAATTCAGATACGGGAAACTATACGAACACACATTGAACGTGAACGTCAACTTTTTGGGCAACACATTAAGGTGCTTTCCTTGTTTTTTATTGATCACGTAGATAGTTATCGTAAATACGATAGCGAAGATTCACGAGGCAAGTTTGCACTTATGTTTGAAGAGGAATACCAACGGGTATTGCAAGAAATGATGCCCACATTTAGCGATGCTGCCTATACCCAATATTTGAGTAATCCTAAAAACCGACCCGAAAAGATTCATCAGGGATACTTCTCGCAGGATAAAAAGGGGAAACTCGTAGAATCGAAAACCAAAGAGGGAGATAACGAGCAACGTGCATTCGACCTTATCATGAAAGATAAGGAGAGATTGTTAAGCATAGAGGAACCTGTGCGCTTTATCTTTTCGCACTCGGCCCTGAAAGAGGGATGGGATAACCCGAACGTGTTCCAGATATGCACACTCAAGAACTCTGATAACGAAACAAAGAAGCGTCAAGAGGTTGGACGTGGTATGCGCCTATGTGTGAACAATAGAGGGGAACGCCAAGATCAAGATGTATTGGGTGACCATGTGTTTAACACCAATATCCTAACGGTTATTGCTAGTGAAAGTTATGACACCTTCGCCAAACGATTACAGACTGAAATGGCAGAGGCTTGTGGCAATCGCCCGATTGTGGTTACTGCCAACCTATTTACGGATGTGATAGCCGAAAAAGCAGATGGAACAAGCTATACTATTTCTGTGCAACAAGCCGTTGAAATTCACGAAAGCCTAATAGAATATGGCTATGTAAAGAAAGGTAAGCTTACCGATAAATATCATGAGGATAGAAAGAATGGCACCCTGGACTTTGGTGAAGAGGTAAACGAAATAAAAGATACGGTTATCAAGAAATTGGATAGTGTATTTAATCCTGATAGCTATAAGCCAGAAAATGGACGTAAACCCAAAGAGGCAAGATTTATTAAAGAGAACTTTGAGAAGAAAGAGTTCCAAGAGTTGTGGAAGCGCATAAATACAAAGACCTACTATAATGTAAGCTTTGAGACGCCTGTACTTATAAAGAATGCCATCAAAGATATTGATGACCATTTGAAAGTAACCGAAATCCGTATTGTGGTAGAGTCTGGAGGTATGGACAGTATTCGCGACAAGGAATCATTAGAGGCTGGTACTGCTATGGAGGCTAAAAATGTGAGAACCATACAAGTAAAAGAGGCTATTGGTGATACGGTAAAATACGATTTGATTGGAGAACTTGTGTCAAATACCGGATTGACTAGAAGAACAATCATAGAGATACTTCAAGGAATATCTCCAGCCAAGTTTTCTCTCTTTGGATGTAATCCCGAGGAGTTTATCATCAAAACAAGTCGCATCATCAATGATTGCAAAGCATTGGCTGTAATCCAATATATTAAATACCAGAAGCTTGGCAATAAATATGAGACTGACATATTTACGGAGTCGACGTTACGTGGTAAACTAGGAGTTAATGCAATTGAATCAGCCAAATCACTTTACGATTTGGTGGTGGTAGATAGCGAAGGAATAGAAAAATCATTTGCGGAGTCTTTAGAAAAAGAGGATGACGTGATTGTATATACCAAACTTCCCAAAGGATTCTACATCAGTACTCCTATGGGGCATTATAATCCAGATTGGGCAGTTGCTTTTAAAGAAGGTACGGTAAAACATATCTATTTCGTAGCCGAAACCAAAGGTAATAGTCTTGAACGTTCTCAATTAAGAGGTTCTGAAGATTCAAAAATTGAATGTGCCCGCAGGCACTTTGCCGCTATCAGCACAAGTGACTTTAAATATGACGTTGTTAAAACGTATCAAGAATTGTATGATGTAGTAACTAAATAAATGATAGTTCACCCTATGGACTGCATGACTTAAATAGTAATAAACGGATGAGTGCAAATAATTTAAAACTGCTTGCAATACCCCAGTTAATGGGTAAACATTTCTTTATACCCGATTATCAGAGAGGATATAAATGGGAAAAGGATCAAGTGTATGCTCTATTGAAAGATCTATGGAGATATTTTAAATCGGGCAAAAAGAATGACTTCTATTGTCTGCAACCCATAGTGGTTAAAGAATGCTCTGTAGATACAATATTGAAGTATGAGCTACCCGACATTTCGGCACTTGCTGCATATGAAGATAATGACCTCGAGAAAGATGGACCTAAAAATAACGTTTGGTATGAGGTGATTGATGGTCAGCAACGTCTAACAACTATCAGAATACTTATTGCGTTTCATATTGTAAGAAACTTTGCGAGCGATACACCCTACGAATTAAGATATGCTACTCGTGATGGTTTGCATGAGATTTTTGAGAATCTTGTTATCAACATTCAGAAAAAGGAGGTTAAAGTTGATGATGCATTTAAATACAAGGAGTATATAGATGTAGAGTATGTACTAGATTGTGCGAATAACATTATCAATTGGTTTAATGACGATAAGGAGGTTGAAAAAAATAAATACAATGAATTGGGCACCTTCTTGACTAACTCGTACATGGATCAGGATAAAGATATTAAGGTTCAGGTGATATGGTATGAGACCTCAGAAAAAACAGATGCTCGTGATATCTTTGAACGTTTGAATGATTTACAAGTGCCTTTGTCAAGTTCGGAATTGATACGAGCTATCTTTTTATCAAAAAGTGCAATTTATGAGGAAAGGGAGCTAGATTCGACAATTTCTCCTGACGAAATGAAAATCCTACTCAAGGATAAGGAGGCGAAACAAAGTAGTATAAATGCAAAGTGGGATGAGATAGAGCATTATTTTCGCAATGACGATGTTTGGGCATTTATGACCAATAAGCATGCGAACGACTATAGAAATAGAATTGAACTTTTGTTTGATTTGATGTCAATGAAAGATTTTAACGGAAAGGATGATCGTCTGTACACCTACATTTGGTTTGACAATAAGATTGAGAAGGATGGATGGAGTCTTTGGGATTTGTGGCAGAACATAGTAAAGAACTATGATACAATCCGTTTTTGGAATGAGGACCGTGATTTTTATCACAAGATAGGATTTCTTATTCATGAAAAGGATGGGTCGAAAACATTACCCAAGATGCTGGAATATGTAAATTCTGGACAACATAAAAAGTCGGAATTTAAGAATTACCTACTAAAAGAGATTAGGTCTGTTATTCAAGGTACAAATGATAAGAAACTCTCGGATTTGTTATATGATAACAAGGCGGATTATAAGAAACTAAAGAATGTATTGCTTTTGTATAATATTGAGTTGATGAACCAAAGTCCCACGATTGAAGCTCGATTTCCGTTTAAGGATTATAAGGTGCAAGAGGGGATTGATTTAAACGGGAAGCAGAGAAAAGGCTGGACCTTGGAGCACATTCACGCCCAAGATTCAGAATGTCTTAATCCTACCAATCGAACGGAGTGGATTGATTGGGTTAGATTTACGCTGGAGGCACGAAAAAATGCACCGCACCCAAGTGATTCTGACCTCGTATTTGTAGCGAAGCTAGAAAGCCTATTGGTACGAAACGTAGAGACAGGTAAGTGTAAGGTGGAGGATGAGCGAAATTTCAGGTATGCCGACCATCTTGTTCCTTTGTTCCAGGAGGATCTTAATTTATGGTCGGGTGGCAAACCCTATGTGTTAGAACATCAATTGACAAACTTAGCTCTTCTGAGCGGTGAAATTAACAGTTCGATAGGAAAGGGTTCTTTCTTTACCAAACAGCAGCGCATTAATAAAAGTATCGCTGTTGGTGAATATGTTCCGATAGCAACTCAGAAAGTATTCATGAAGCATTATTATTCGGAAGAGATAGCGAAGGAGGAACTTCTTTCTCGCCAATTGCTCACATGGGATGAAGATGATCGCACAAACTATATGCGCAGCATTAAAAGCGTGCTTGAAGAGTATTGTTTCAATTTTTAAAATGAATTCAACATGTTGAAAATAGGATATTTAACATCTTTCTCAGATTTTATAACGAAATATAGTGTAGAAATACCACGCATTCAACGAGACTACACCTATGGTGCTAAAACTGAAAAGACAGAGAAGGTACTGCATAAACTTTTACACGATATTCATTCTTCTCTTCATAGTGGAGAGGGCTTAATTCTTGATTTTGTCTATGGATGTGAAGATGAGGCGTTTCAGCCCTTAGATGGCCAGCAGCGACTGACAACCTTGTATTTGATTTACCTCTTTGCCGCCTGTAAAGCTGATGTAAGTCTTGATAAATCTTTTAAGTATGCAACTCGAGATGATAGTACTATTTTTTGCAGTGAACTATTGAGATTTAGCTATGTAGAACAGTCGGGTTCGTTGGTAGAGCAGATTAAAGATAGTGCGTTTTATCGACCCTCGTTTAATGATGATCCGAGCATACGATCAATATTGGTTGTATTGGATAGAATAGAAGCTGTTTTCGCTGATATGGTGAGCGAGGAGAATCCTAGTTTTCTTTGGGAAAAACTCAACGAGGATTGCCCCGTTAAGTTCTATTGTCTCGACTTTGGAGTGTTTACCTTGTCCGACGACCTCTACATCAAGATGAATTCGAGAGGAAAGCAGCTTACGGAGTATGAAATTTTTAAATCGCAGTTTGAAAAGTATATAGAGGTGTCGTTGAAAGATAAAGACTTAAAATATACGACAGCTCGTTTATTTGATAATGATTACATCGATCTTGTATGGGCTAAACAGGGGCGTGATAAGTCAAAGATTGATAACGCTTTTGTCTATTTATTTAAGAATCTCTTTATTCTGTTGAATCATAAGTTTAGAAGTGGTAGCGTGCAATTTGACTGGAATAAATCTTTGTACCATAATATGTCATTATTGGAACTTAACAAAGAGGATATTGCTTTTCTAATGGATTTCTTGGATAGCTTCAGATATATACAGTTGAAAGCATCAAGTTTTTTGGATGATAATTTCTATAAAAATGACACGCTAATACTTGAGGATAGTAATCATGAAGGAAAGATTCGCTTGTTTAAATCGAATGTTGATGTATTTGCAGATGCGTGTAGTTCAATTCTAAAAAATCCTCAGTTAGTTACCCTTTATGCTATCTATAAAGCCATTCATGCTGAGAAGAAAGCTGTTGATAATCAAAAGAATATTGATGGATGGCAGTCAAACTTTCGTCATATTAGAAATCTAATTGAGTTTAGCGATGACGAAATTGGTCATGCCGATCGTCTTCATGATATGTTTTCTGAAATTGACCAAATTATTGATGGAGGCATAACTTCAATAGCCGCAAAAGATTCGAAGTTTAATACCATACAATTTGAAGAAGAGTTGGAGAAAGCACGTAACAAAAATGCGTGGAAGAGTTTTTGGAGATACGAGAACCATGATATATTGAGGGGGTCTTTGTCTCAATTTGCTCATCCAAATTCGTTTACGTTATCTGATGATGAGCAAATGTCAGTACTCAGTGAAAGGTTACGTAAGTTCACTTTTATATTTGATAACAATGCCAAAGAAAATGATAAAAAAATAAGGGCATATTTGTTGTCGATAGGTGATATTTCTCAGCAACATAATATGCAGGTACAAAATAGAATGGTTGGGCGTCAATATGGTTCGTGGCGTTTAATGTTTACGAAAAATAATTTTTATAAGTCTGAAGGAATTAGAATTATCAACATTCTTGATAAAGTAGATACAAATAGCCATTTAAAAATGAGGACTCTATCTAAAGATAATTGGCGGTATTATGTATCCTCAGAGAAGTATTATGATTCTACATACGTATCTTATGGTGAGGCGAAATATGGATATTATTACTTTATGGACGAATCTAAGCCACTCGAAATGTGGTTACTGCAAAGTACTTCATGTAATACGGACAATGTGATGTGGAAGTTGTTGAATAAACTGCTGTTTCAAAACTTGCCAGATGGACTACATATTGATTTCAATAAATATCAGGAAGGTCATACAATAAAATTGAATAAAGAGATCTCTATTGATGCATTACAAGAGGGATGGTTCCTTGAAGATTTAACAGAAGATAAGCACATTATGGATTGGCTATTAAAAAAAACAACCATAAATAATAATCTACTGAGTTACACACCAGGGGAAGACCACATAGAAGAAATGATTGGTGTTATTAATGAACTTATTAAAGAGAAGATACTTCTTGTTACAGAGTAGTAATATACTTGTTCCAAACTACCCAAAATATTCATATACATATGAAGTCACACAGCATTTTCAAAGAATACATTTGGCTTTTAAATACGATATATAAGGCAAAAAATATCACATTAGAGGAAATCAGCCAACAATGGATGAAGACTGAGATGAGTGGAGGTTTGCCAATGCCACGCAGTTCATTCAATCGCTATAAAGATGCTATTGAAGATATATTTGATGTAAAAATTGAATGTGAACGCATCGGTGGATATAAATACTACATTGGTAATACTAAGCAGCTTGAGGAAGATACTATTCAGAACTGGATGCTATCTACTTTATCTGTCAATAACATTATCAGTGAAAGCCGAAGTGTGCATGACCGAATAATGCTAGAGTCCACACCATCTGACGGCGAACACCTACGCATGGTTATTGATGCGATGAAAGTTAATAAAGTTATCAAGATTGGCTATAAGAAGTACAATTCAGACAACTTGAAAGAGATAATGGTTGAACCATATTGTGTAAAGTTATACCACCGTCGTTGGTATCTTCTGGCACGTTATAATGACGAAAGCCATGTGTTTCGTACGTTTTCATTCGATCGAATACTTAATCTATCAGTGACAGATGTAATATTTAAAATTGATCCTGAATTTAAGATTAAAAAACATTATCATGACAGTTATGGAATAGTAAGTGGTGACGGGACAGCTACAGAACAAGTTGTAATTAGAGCTTTCGATACAGAGGGGGCATATTTAAGAGACTTGCCTATTCATGCTAGCCAAAAAGAAATAGTATCAGAGGAAACCTACTCTGATTTTGAGTTATCCCTACGTCCAACTCTCGATTTTAAAGGGTATATAGTGTCCCGTGGTAGTAGGATTAAGGTTTTAAAACCTGAATGGCTTGCTAATGAAATAAGGAAAATGCATGAAGATGCAATGAATTTATACACTACTACAGATGGACTCACAACAGAATAAGTTATACAGAAATAGTGAATGGTATTGTTTCCGTGAGAAAGTACTTAAGAGAGACTCCTATGAATGTGCTCGCTGTGGTAAAACACACAAAGAGGCAGATTTGCAAGTTCATCACCTTCATTACATTAAAGGCAGAAAGCCATGGGATTATCCAATTCAAGAACTTATCACGTTGTGTAAAGGGTGCCATGCAAAAGAGCATGGTCATATAATGCCAACAGCAGGTTGGGAGTATATTGGTGAAGATGATTTGGGTGATTTGATAGGTTCATGTGATTATTGTGGGAGTTCTTTACGATATGAACACTCAATCTTTCATGAAAAATGGGGCTATATTAGGGTTGGTTGTCTATGCGCCGATAAATTGACAAATTCAATAGAGGCATCAGAATATGAAGAGAAACGAAGAAAACTAGCAATGAGGTTGAGGACTTTTCTTAATTCTCCAAGATGGAAAATTCATGACAACTTGAGTCATATTAAACTTGATGGGTATAAAATTAAAATATGGGACAATGCTACCTATTTCAAAATTCAGATATTTCATGAAGGGCATCCAATTAACAGCAATAAAAAATATAGTACTTTGGAAGAGGCACAAAGCCAAGCGTTTGAGGCTGTTGCGACAGGAAAAATGGATGAGTGGCTAAGAAATCATCCAGAATATAGATCTGGCTATTGAGTACTTATATTTTCAGTATTTAAGAGTTAATAGGCTCTAATTCAGTTTTTCTAAATAATTAATGTACCTTTGTATTAATTGTAGTAATACACAAAAAGATAGCTGAACATTAAACGTATTTATATGGGTAAAAATCATTTGTTTTTAAAAAACGAATTCGGTGTTTGTCTAGAGTTCAATAAAACTAGAGGTCGCAATGATGAGGAGGAAGCATCTAATCAAGTGAAAAACTATCGCACTCAAAGGAATATACTTTATTCTTGTTGTGAAGATTTTCATACTGCAAAATCGCGTCGCCATTCTAGAAGGCAAAACAACTTGGATTTATCCCATCTTGATTTACTATCCATGGACTTTCTAAAGGTTGCGGATAGTGAGCTCATTAGGCGTTTTGATCAGACTTATGGCTTGTCTGCTGTAAATTTTTCAAACATGAACCAGTCTGTATTATTTGTTATAGCAGATGAGACACGTTTCCAAGAAGTTTTTATTCCACAAATTGAAAGATTCTATGAAGAGGAAAATGATGCTAATACAGAATATAGATTACTAACGCTAATAAGTAGATTTAGATATTCAGATAGTGATTCCATTAAATCACCAACAGTTTCAGGTGAAAATGCAAGAAATATTATATTTGAATTGATAGATTCTAATGCAAGAATATCTCAAAAGCATCGTTTTATAGAAGCATCTCTTATAGGTTTTTTAAAAGCAAAGAAAGTTGTTTACTCTGAGTTAGATCATGGGATATTCCAAGTTGATTTTATTGAAAGTATTGATCTGAATTATATATTGGATAATTATGATGTAATTCAACGTGTTGAATCATTGTATACAGTACGTGTTCGTCCAAATATATTTGGTGAAAAAGAAACCGTTTCTGATGCTACTTTAACCTTAAAACATAATGGGCCTACGATAGGTGTGATAGATACTGGTGTACATAAATTAGCTGTTCTAGAGCCCATTCTTTCGGATGATGGCATAGATTTGCTTGATTCAACTAATCCAAAACCCTATGAAATAGATATCTACAACGACTCATTTCATGGTACTACAGTTGCCACATTAGCCTCCTTTGGTAATACTTTTTATGAAGATATTGAGGCTGAAAACATTGAGGCAGATGCAAAGATTTTTTCTATTAAGGTGCAAAGCGGTGAAACGGGATACATGAATATTGCTGGAATAAAGGAGGCTATCAAGAAAGCTCATAATGACTATGGTATTAGAATCTTTAATCTTTCAATGTCTGTTGGTTGCAAGAATTACAATGAGGATATTTCCACTTATGCTTACATATTAGATATGCTAGCCTATGAATATGATATTCTAATATTTATTGCCGTAGGAAACTTAAATACTGATGATATAGATTGTATTCAAGATATTGCTAGTAGAAACACCACTAGTGAAACGGTGAAGAACTTCTTGAAGTATCCCAATCATTATTATAATCCTTTAATTACTTTGGATGAATCGGAATGTCATGTTTGTGAATGTATGAATCTTTGCGTACCGAGTGATAGTATGAATAATATGTCAGTTGGCGCCATAGCAGAGAACAAGAGACCTAATCCCAATACTCTAGGCTTGACACTAGGCAAAGATTATCCTGCATACTATTCTCGCAAATACTATATAGACTACAATGCCTTAATCAATGGCACAAGGTTTAAAAATAATCAGAAGAACAAAAATCTCTTCAAGCCTGATATTGTCATGCCAGGAGGAGACCAACTGGACAACTCATCTAAAATGGCTGTACTGGCTCCAAGATATGATGGCGCAGGTTTGCGCATTATTGAAAACTCAGGAACGAGTTATGCCTCTCCATTAGCTGCCAATATCGCCGCTAAGGTTCTTTGCAAGTATCCTGAACTAAATATGCAGTCGGTAAAAGCATTAATAATTAATAGTACAACACCCATTTCTAAGCACTATCTTGATGATACTATAGAGAATTTAAAAACACAAGAAAATGACCAATATCCTAATGTTGACAAAAAGATTAAGACCCAATTGTCTAATAAATATAGTGTAGAGAGACTCTCAAAGTATCTCTCTGGTCATGGTGTTCCAGATATTGCTAAATGTATAGAGTCTGATGACAATCGTTGTACATTTGTTATTGAGGAATCAATTGTTTATGATAGTAATAAAGTTGTTAATCTAAATATCCCAGATTATTTATTGCTGTACACAAAGAAAGATGCAATTATTACATTGACAGCAACTCTGTGCTATAAGTTCAAACCAGTTCACGGAAATGCATTATCTTACTGTCCGTTACATATTAGCTTTAATTTTGGTAATAGTATAAACTTTGATGAGCCAAAGAAAAATGCAGAAATGTATGCGAGATATCGTGCTTCTACAGAGAATGACCAGATGGCGATAAAAGGAAAATTTAGTAGCTGGTCAGATGATTTTTATCCTGCATCAAGTAAGATGTTCTCTAATGTTCAGAAAATGAGTCTGAATATCACTCGTGATGAAATTGAAAAGATCCAAAATCAACTGTCAATAATCTTCCGTTGTACGGGGCGTGATGAATTGATAGATAGCTCAAATCCTTTCTCATTCGTACTGACGATAGAACAGAAACGAACGGCTGAATTGGATGGGAATAGTTTATATGATAGTCTTGAACAAGTCAATGCTGTACAGATAATAAATGATGTAGCACTTGAAGCAGAAATCAACTCTTAACCATAAACGATAAAAGGATTGGGTTATCCAATCCTTTTATCGTTCAATAGTTTCTTCCAAATTTCGGTACGAATAATGTTTTCATCATACCCATCAAGTATGTTACGTTTTATGGAATTCAATAAGGCACGTTTAATAATATAGTAGGATAATTCTTTACAAACATCATTGATTATAACTTCTTTGTTTTTGTCATCATCAAATACAAATCTATCCTTAATTGTATTTTGTATAAGAGAGCGAATCTGGTCAGATTTGGGGAAGTCCATTTTAATTGATAAATCAAATCGTCTTATCAGCGCATCGTCAATCATTTGCAACTGATTAGTAGCTGCAATGATAATGGTATCCTGATTAACGAAGTCAAATAACTGCAGTATGGTGTTTACAACTCTTTTCATTTCACCATGATCCTGGTCGTAATCTCTGATTTTTCCTAAACTATCAAATTCATCAAGTAGTATAATAGCCTTCTCGTGAACTGCTGTTTTAAATATGTGGGTAAGATTCCTGCTAGTTTCTCCAAGTTTAGAAGAAACGACAGTACCCAAATTTACAATTATTAGTGGGCGATTTAGCTCGCCTGCTAATACATAAGCTGTTAGTGTTTTTCCACATCCAGAAGGACCATTAAGAAGAATCTTATTTGAGATAGGAATATCCATTTTTACAAGTTCATCAACGAGCTTTCTTTCTTTAATAAAATATGCAAGTTCTTCTTGTACACATGGGGTGCAAACCAAATCATTCATAGAGAATGAAGACATGACCGTTTGAAGAATATAGTCATCAGCTTTATTCTCAAAGTTTTTGTTTAAACGAAATTCTTTAAGCTTATTAAAGGATTGATCCCTATTTGAATCTTTGATAATAGAAAGTATTTCCGTTGCAAATTTACCTCGATTATTCTGTTGAGAGTAATCGACATACTGATATAACAAATCTAACAAGCTACCATTGTCGTTTGCTAAGGCAAATTTAGCCAATTGCTTTATGTAATCAGATTGTTTCATTACGATTTGTTTCATGTCAATTTGCAAATTTAGTTTATTTTGATTGGATTCCCAAATTGTTAGATAGAATACTATTCAATTCTCGTAATTTATTTGAAGTCGATATTTACTCATTTCTTATGATATGCATATTTGATTCAATATCAAATATGTTTGAGACTTTTGTCAAAAAATAAATATTTAGATTTTTTCCTCGTTTGTCGACTAAGGACTTTAGAATATATAACTGCTTCCTTGCTGGCCGAAGAAAAAACAACATTTTCAGTTTACTTTAGTCCTTGTATAATATATGCAAGAAGCAACTAAACTTTATGTACACCTAACGACAGCTGCCTATACCTACAGAAATCCCCAAGTCAATAAGTTAAAATCTATTGCCTTGGGGGTTGAACAAATAATGAATGGCCATCAACGCCTCTTCATCTTTTTTAGCTTCTCCTCTTCCTTTTTCCTTCTGATATACTCGTTGACCTCGTCTTGAATCATATCGTCCGTTTTGGGTTCCTCTTTTGTGTTTTTGGCAAGCAACCAAGCGTCAATTTCGGATTGGAGGAATTGGACTTTCTTGCCTGCCTTGTGAAAAGGTATCTTCTTGTTGCTGGTCCAGCCGTAGATGGTTTGCTCTGCTGGATGAGAAGGTAGGTACTCGCACAGCTCTTGAATGGTCATCCAATTTTCACCATTGTCATTTGGGTCAATTCCCGCCAGCTGCTCTAGTCGTTCTAACTTCTGGGTTATTTCAGCAAGCGACTCTTCTGCCTCTACATCTTCATTGCAGTTCTTCCTATCATGAGTTAGTTTGTCCACCTTTCGGTTGAGTTCCATTACATTCTTGACTAAGAACGATAAGACTTTGGGAATATCATCAAATTTGATGTTGGACAGGTCAAATCCCAAATCAATCATTTTGTTACTTTCCATATTCTATTCATTATAAGTTACACATTTCCCTACCTTTCACAAGTCTTTGACTTGTATTCAAGCATGGGCTTTATGTGCAAGAATGAGCGTTGAAGTAGCTCCAAGAAGCAAAGGAAATTCTGCCTCTTCATTGGGAATACCCAAATCTATGATTTGTGGAAGGCTGCCCAGTGAAGAGGTAGAATTAGAAGAAGCGGTACTTTGCGGATGGGGATTCAAAGCTACCTTTGCAAAGTAAAGACTATGGGTGAATGCCAGGTATGATTTGATGCTGATTGAATCAGATTCTATAAATGGCTCCTATATATAATAGGTGTGATCCTTTTTCTTTTGGCCAGCAAAAAGATATTAACAGATATGCTCATCAATTTCCACTGCGTGCTTACCCGTAGTGGTGCGTAGGTTCTTCGCAACAGTACTAATGGTAGAGTCCTTGAACCATTGGTCGAATGTAGTGGCTACAAATTCAGCGGTAAGCAATCCACGTAGCTGATATTGGTTGGCCACATTCCAAGCGAAGTTCTTGAGTGATATCTGGGTTATAGTAGGCTTATAGGCTATGCAGATGTCGTTGGACTTTAACACAGCATTGTGGGTAACAAGGTACTCCACGCTTTTGCATACCATAAATATCTCAGCCTCTTGAAAATCCAGATGGGTAAACGTTCTCCTCGTATAATCAAGAATCTTCTCCAGCTTCTCTTGTTCTGCGATGGTTCGTTGCGCTCGAATAGTCTGATGCTCTTCAGCAAACTCTTGTTGAAATTGCTTGTATTGCTGTTGCATACAAGATCCGTTTGACTCTTGTTCGAAGTGCTGCTCATTCAATATTGGCATATCTTGAGATATGCTACTCAATAACGAACAGCCTGTTCGGTGACAAAGCGAATAAAGTATACCGCCAAGCACATAAAATAGGGGAGTAAGCACAAGACACCATGGCAAACTAAGATTTGCCCAATAGCAAATTTCAAATGAAACATAGAGGGAAATTATGCTTTTTATTGTTTTGAATATGGTTTCATAGGTCAGTTGGAATCTCTTTTTCATCTTCATTTCTTGATTTCTTTATCTGAAGGTAGGAACATTCCGGGACACTACACAAAGAAAACAATAGAAATCAGCGGCTATTAAGATGTGTTATATTTTGTACGCTGCTTCTAGGAAAATACGACTACCATATCAAACGAAATAAGAAGATGAACACCAAATAGAAAACTTGCCCGATGTTATTTTCTGTTCAAAAATGAAGGACTAACGAAAGAAACAAATTTCGCATTGAAGAAAATGAGAGGCTAAAGCACACCATATTACCAATGCTAGTTAACCATTAGACAAGCATAACCAACGATATGATTTTAGTACGAAAAGAGACAAATGAGAGCGATTTCACTTTCATGTTGAGAAAAATGTCTATCTTTGTCTTTGTGCGGTTTTTGGTATACAAAATAGCAAAAAATGTAAGACGATATTCAAGATGGTTGTCTATGCGAAAAGTACTCCTTATTTGTACCCGATTTGTACCTTGTAGCACCTTAAAGTACTGATTACCAATAGCGGTGAATTTTGAAGAGGTCAAATAATTTGAAGTAAACAGCGATAGCGAAATACCTATCAAAAACAGATAAGGAGTGTAATTCAATGAGTTACACTCCTTTCTTTTTAATACTTTTTGTTAGACTATTGAATTCTCACCGTTTTTTATGCCATATTTGTACCGAATTTGTACCGGTACCTATTTAGGGATGATGTGATACTTATGGGTACTTAAGCAGGATAATGTGAGATTTAACCCCAAAAAGAGAGGAAAATGCCAGCAGCAAAGTATACTGAGATATTTCCTCTTTTGATCGTTAATAAAGGTATTGCCGTGTTCTAATCCATACCAATATCTATACAATTGGTATCTTTGATTACATGCCCCTTTGATCTTATTCTCAAACACATAGATAGCGCAATTACCTTTATTTCCACTATCATATCCATAAATTACTAAGTCAGCATAACTTTTTTCACCAACTCTTACATTACTTTCGACTTCCCATGTTTTATTACAATCAAAAGGTTGCTGTAGGACGAAGCTCGAAGAAGATTCTCAATATTGCATCTTTTTTACCATGCTTTCCTCTAGGATGAATAATCTTCTTTAATAATGCAGAGTGAGTGTCTTCTATAAGATTTAGATTTCTGAATGCAAAAAACGCTCCATATCCAGCCAGCCAAAACGGGCATATCCAGCCACTTTTGAGGTTGGTTGCTGCCACTGCAGCGGTTTAATGTTACAAAGTTATTTTTTTTCTCCGACGTGATTCTCCTTTTAGGTCAAAACGT
>JBOFMR010000183.1:0-63876 GCA_051658485.1 Phocaeicola sp. | reverse complement strand
AATGCATTTGCAGAATCATTTAATGCTAAAATCAAAGCTTTTAGGGCAAGCTTAAGAGGAGTAATTGATGTGAAGTTCTTCCTATTTAGGCTAACGAAAATATATGCGTAGTCCCCAGGGTTTATCGGGTGAGCCGTTTATCGGGTGAGCCCTAATCAACGCCTCTTTGGAATACGATTCTTGATATAAGATGTTAAATTAAGATGGCTTTATTTGTTTCACAACTTGCTTGTTGTAAAAGCAAATTATGAAACAAATAAAGCCATCTTATTATCCAAAAACAATCTGCTCCGCTTAAGAGCCCATCTTTAAAAACTAAAATTCAACTCTAGTTCACACGGTGTGAGTAATATAAGTTAAAATACAGAATAGTTAAAATACAGAATAGTTTATAAGTGTAATTCGTTTTTCCCAAAATGGATTACATCTTTGTACACACCGTTAGACAACCTACGATTTGATTCAACTCTTAATTAATTCGCTTAATTGGTTATCTATTTATGTATACGCACGTCTTGGAGAAGTGTTTCATTTTTCTCTCTTTTTTTTATAAACAATCAGATATTTTTTTAAATTCCATTTAAGTAGTGCTTGCGCATTGTGTTGAGAGTTCTGAGTAGGAGCTATTTTTCATCTCTATTCCAACGTTATTCGCCCGAGTTTCATTATCTTTGCTGCCGCTTAAACATAGAATAAAAATAATAGAATAGCATCATGGAATACAATTTCAGAGAAATTGAACAGAAATGGCAAGATCGATGGGTAAAGAATCAAACCTATCGAGTAGTTGAAGATGAGAGTAAAAAGAAGTTCTACGTACTTAATATGTTTCCTTATCCATCTGGAGCAGGACTACATGTAGGGCATCCACTGGGTTATATTGCCAGTGATATTTATGCGCGTTATAAACGTTTACAAGGTTTTAATGTGTTGAATCCAATGGGATATGATGCATACGGACTGCCAGCTGAACAATATGCTATTCAAACGGGACAACATCCTGCTATCACTACGGTTAATAATATCAATCGTTATCGTCAGCAGTTAGATAAAATTGGTTTCAGCTTTGATTGGAGCCGTGAAATTCGTACTTGTGATGCCGATTATTATCAATGGACACAATGGGCTTTTCAGAAAATGTTCAACAGTTTCTATTGCAATGTTGGCAAAGTAGCCCTTCCTATTGAAGACCTTATTGAGCAGTTTGCTAACCAAGGCAGTGAGGGGTTAACGGTAGCTTGCAGCGAAGAGCTTGCTTTTACAGCTGAAGAGTGGAATGCAAAGAGCGAGAGAGAGCAACAAGAAATCTTAATGAATTACCGCATTGCTTATCTAGGCGAAACGATGGTAAACTGGTGTCCTGCATTGGGAACAGTATTAGCCAATGATGAAGTCGTAGATGGTGTGTCTGAACGTGGTGGATACCCAGTAGTACAACAAAAAATGCGTCAATGGTGTTTGCGTGTATCTGCTTATGCACAACGTTTGTTAGATGGTTTAGAAACGGTTGATTGGACTGACTCGTTAAAAGATACGCAGCGCAATTGGATTGGACGCTCAGAAGGAGCAGAGGTGCAATTTCAGGTAAAAGATAGTGATATAAACTTTACGATCTTTACTACTCGTGCCGATACGATGTTTGGAGTTACCTTTATGGTACTTGCTCCTGAGAGTGAATTGGTTGCTCAACTGACTACAACAGAACAAAAAGAGGAAGTAGAAGCTTACCTTGATAAAACAAAAAAACGTACTGAACGCGAGCGCATAGCAGACCGCAAAGTAACAGGTGTATTCAGTGGGTCGTATGCTGTAAATCCTTTTACAGGAGAAGCAGTTCCTGTGTGGATTAGCGATTATGTATTGGCTGGATACGGTACAGGAGCCATTATGGCAGTGCCTGCACACGATAGCCGTGACTACGCTTTTGCCAAGCACTTTAATCTTCCTATTACACCACTTGTTGAGGGATGCGATGTAAGTGAAGAGAGCTTCGATGCCAAAGAGGGGGTTGTATGTAACTCGCCTAAGGCTGATGTTGTTCCTTATTGTGCATTGAATTTAAATGGTCTTACTATAAAAGAAGCCATTGCCAAGACAAAAGAATATGTAGCCGAGCAAAAACTAGGACGTGTAAAAGTAAACTTTCGTTTGCGAGATGCCATCTTTAGTCGCCAACGCTACTGGGGTGAACCTTTCCCTGTTTATTACAAAGAGGGAATGCCTTACATGATTGATGCGCAGAATCTTCCTTTGGAACTGCCTGAAGTAACTAAGTTCTTACCAACAGAAACAGGTGAACCACCATTAGGAAACGCTTTGAAATGGGGTTGGAACCTCGAAACTAATGAGGTGGTAGATACTGCTTTGGTAGATAATGTTACAATTTTCCCTCTAGAGCTTAATACGATGCCTGGTTTTGCAGGATCGAGTGCTTACTACCTACGTTATATGGATCCTAAAAATGACCAAGCATTGGTTGATCCTAAAGTCGCAGCTTATTGGGAGAATGTAGATCTTTATGTAGGAGGTACTGAGCATGCTACTGGACACCTTATCTATTCACGTTTCTGGAATAAATTTTTGTTTGATATCGGTGCTAGCATTAAGGAAGAACCATTTCAAAAATTGGTTAATCAAGGTATGATTCAAGGACGAAGTAACTTTGTATATCGTATCAAAGATACCAATACATTTGTTTCACTTGGCTTGAAAGATCAGTACGAGGTTACTCAGCTTCACGTAGATGTGAACATTGTAAGCAACGATCAGCTTGATACTGAAGCCTTCAAGGCATGGCGTCCCGAATTCAACAATGCTGAGTTTATCCTTGAGGATGGGAAGTATATCTGTGGATGGGCAGTTGAAAAGATGAGTAAGTCGATGTACAATGTGGTTAATCCTGATATGATTGTTGATAGATACGGTGCTGATACTCTTCGTATGTACGAAATGTTCTTGGGCCCTGTAGAGCAATCAAAACCTTGGGATACGAACGGAATTGATGGAGTACACCGTTTCTTGAAGAAGTTGTGGAATCTTTTCTATAACCGTGACGGGCAATTCTTGCCAGTTGAGGTAGAACCTACGAAAGAGGAGTTAAAATCAATCCATAAGTTAATCAAGAAGATTAGCTTCGATATTGAGAATTTCTCATACAACACGTCTATTAGTGCATTTATGATTTGCGTGAACGAACTAACTGCTCAGAAGTCTAAAAACAGAGAGCTCTTCAACCTATTAGTTACTTTGTTAGCACCCTTTGCACCACACTTGAGTGAAGAGCTTTGGGAAGCATTGGGCAATAGCAATAGCGTATGTGATGCTACTTGGCCTATCTGCAATGAAGAGTATTTAAAGGAAGATACCATTAACTACACCATCTCTTTTAATGGTAAGGCGCGTTTTACGCTTCCATTTGCGGCTGATGCAGATAATAAAACCATCGAGGAGGCAGTTCTAAACAATGAACAATCTCAAAAATGGATTGAGGGGAAAACACCTAAAAAGGTAATTGTAGTTCCTCGGAAAATTGTAAATATTGTAATTTAATAATAGTAATAATTGGCCATTTGAATGGTTGTCAATGCTTTTTTTATTGCACTGATGGCTATTCAAAGGGGCTTTTTAATTTAATCATGAAAGAAATAACTTCAATAAAAATCAGCAGAGAGCTTAAAGATTACCTAGCCATTACCTTAGGACTTATTACTTACTCCATCGGTTGGACCGTTTTTTTACTTCCCTACAAAATAGCAACAGGTGGGGTTAGTGGGATATCTGCTATCATTTTCTATCTCACTAACATTGAATTTCAGATACCCTATTTCGGCATTAATCTTGTTTTGTTACTTGTAGCATTAAAAGTTCTGGGGCCTAAGTTTAGTCTAAAGACCATATATGCTATTTTTATGATTACCTTTCTACTCTGGTTTTTTCAAAGGATATTAAAAGATGAGAACGGGGTACTCCCTCAAATTCTGGGTGAAAATCAAGATTTTATGGCTTGTATTATTGGCGCTTCTTTACTAGGACTTAGTATTGGGATCGTCTTTAGCAACAATGGTAGTACGGGAGGAACTGATATTATAGCGCTTATTGTGCATAAGTACAAAAATATTGCCTTGGGACGTATGATGATGTATTGTGATATCATTATTATCTCTTCGTGTTATTTTATGTTTCACGATTGGAAGCGGGTGGTATTTGGTTTTGTTACATTGATAATCATGACAACGGTTGTTGACCGGGTT
Source organism: Phocaeicola sp. (assembly GCA_051658485.1). GTDB lineage: Bacteria > Bacteroidota > Bacteroidia > Bacteroidales > Bacteroidaceae > Phocaeicola. The sequence goes on along the minus strand of JBOFMR010000183.1, from coordinate 59,626 downwards.
GTCAATAGTAATAAACAGTCTGTTCAGTTTCTTATCTTTTCACGCAAGCATGATGAAATAGCTGCAGCAATTACGAAAAAAATAAATAGGAGTGTAACCTTGTTAGATGGTTCTGGATGGTACAGTGGCGAAAGTATAAAAGTGGTGGTGTTACTTGCTAGAAAGAACGAATCCATCGATATTTTTCGCTTAGTAAGAGGCTTAGATGAGAATGCGTTCATCTCGCAAAGCCTTGTCGTGGGAGCTTATGGCGAAGGATTTGATACACTTAAAATAAAATAGAAATAAAGAGGATGGAGAAAGAGAGACTCGTGGTAGCTACCAACAATGCCCATAAGCTAGAGGAGATCAAAGCTATTTTGGGTGATAACATCGATCTTTTAAGCCTGAAAGACATTAATTGTGATGTGGATATTCCCGAAACAGCTAATACACTAGAGGGGAATGCTATCTTAAAAGCAGAATACATCTATCAGAACTACGGGTTAAATTGCTTTGCAGATGACACAGGCTTAGAAGTGGAGGTGCTTAATGGTGCTCCTGGAGTCTATTCGGCCCGCTATGCCCAAAGCGAAGGGAATAATGCTGAAGCCAATATGGAAAAACTTTTAAAGGAGTTGGCTGGTAAGAGTAATCGGAAAGCGCAATTTAGGACCGTTATCTGTTTAATTCGAGATGGAAAACAGTTCCTATTTGAAGGTATAGTAAAAGGAGAAATAGTGAAGCAAAAAGAAGGTGTTGCTGGATTTGGTTATGACCCTCTTTTTGTTCCAGAAGGTTATTCAGAGACTTTTGCTCAATTGGGTAGTGAGGTTAAAAATAGCATTAGCCATCGGGGAGAGGCAGTTCGTAAGCTGTGCGAATACCTGAAAACCATTTCGTAACTCTCTTCTCTATTATATATCAGGGTGAGTGAAATCATTCGCTTTTGGAGGTTTTGTTCCAACTCCTCTTTGAAGCAGCATTTACTCTCAATTAATGATATGTACTTATTCTTAATAAAAAACGCTCAATTCAAGCCTATGCTTTGGATTGAGCGTTTTTTTTGTTCATCCAACACGGGTGATAGCTTTATCCCAACTTTTACTCCTGAAATTGTTTTTTGTAATTTTTGTATTGGTTTCATCATTTGTGAATTTTCAATTCGCTGATACCCAATAACTCTTCTTTCTGGTTTTTGCTAAATGCAGATTGTAGGACACTTTTGGTTAGAATGTTGTACATACCTTTTATGGTATGCACATTAATGGATACCTTCGTTTCACTCCTGCTCTTGGGGAAGAGTTTCAGGATATAGGTGCTGCACTGAGACTAAAAGATGAACCATTTCAGGAAATAAAAAGTAGTAGAACACAGCATCCACCCAGTTAATGCACTACAGAATGAGACAGAATGAAATAGCAAGATAAAAGATAAAGTGTGTTGTCCCCATATGACATCTCTAGAATAACCATGATTTTGGTGAATTTTTGATGAAAAAGTTTGTTTAGTAAACCCTCTAAAGTAAAAAAACAATGGAGTAGTTTGCTTGGTTGATAACAAATCTAGACCCTTTTATTTACTAAAGAGTGGATAAAAAAGAAGAATAATTCCCCTTTTCTCTCCCCCTTGCATTACGGAATTATTTCCTTAATCCCTTGTATTATCAATTGTTTTGAATTACTTTTGCAAGATGATATTTCAATAATTAACTTGTATTTTATCTCTAACAATTAAATAATTTAAATTCGATCATTTATGTGGTTATGTAATTCTTCTATCGGAAGGAAAGTGGTAATGAGCGTCACAGGTGTTGCCCTTATCCTTTTTCTAACGTTTCACATGGGGATGAATCTTGTTGCCATCTTCTCTGCAGAGGCTTACAACATGATTTGTAAGTTCCTAGGTGCTAATTGGTATGCGTTGGTAGCAACAGCAGGTTTAGCTGGTTTGTTTGTGATTCACATTTTGTATGCTTTTTGGCTTACATTGCAAAACAGAGCGGCTCGTGGTAGCGAACGTTATGCAGTTAATGGTAAATCAAAAGGGGTAACATTTGCTTCGAAGAACATGTTGGTTCTAGGAATTATTGTTATTGCTGGTTTGGGTCTTCACCTTTTCAACTTTTGGTACAAAATGCAATTTGCTGAAATTATTGGTAATCATAGTTTTGGCGATCCTACTGATGGTGTTGCTTACATTAAAGAAACTTTCTCATGCCCTATCTTTGTAGCTCTTTACATCATTTGGTTGGGTGCTTTGTGGTTTCACTTGACTCACGGTTTCTGGAGCTCTTTGCAGACATTGGGTATGAACAACAAAGTATGGTTTAGCCGTTTAAGATGTATTGGGAATATTTATTCTACCATTGTCATTTTAGGTTTCCTTGCTGTTGTTTTGGTGTTTTTCTTCCAAAATCTTTGTGGCGGTACTGCTGTGTGTGGTGCTAGCTGCTGCTAATGGGCTGAATGTGTAACTGTTTAAAATTGAAATAACAATATGACTACTATAAATTCAAACATTCCAGAAGGCGCATTAGCCGAAAAATGGACAAATTATAAAGCGCACCAAAAATTGGTGAATCCTGCAAATAAACGTCGTCTTGATGTAATCGTTGTAGGTACAGGTCTTGCAGGTGCTTCTGCAGCTGCTTCACTAGGTGCATTGGGCTTCAAAGTCCTAAACTTCTGTATTCAAGATTCACCACGTCGTGCGCACTCTATTGCAGCACAAGGGGGTATCAATGCAGCAAAAAATTATCAAAATGATGGTGACTCTGTTTACCGTCTATTCTACGATACAATCAAAGGGGGCGACTACCGTTCACGTGAGGCTAACGTATATCGTTTGGCTGAAGTTGCGAATGAAATCATCGACCAATGTGTAGCTCAAGGGGTACCTTTTGCACGTGATTACGGTGGCTTGTTGGATAACCGTTCATTCGGTGGTGCACAAGTATCACGTACATTCTATGCCCGCGGTCAAACGGGACAACAATTGTTGCTAGGTGCTTACTCGGCATTGAGCCGTGAGGTACAACGTGGCAATGTGAAATTGTTTACTCGTTACGAAATGCTAGATGTAGTATTGGTTGAAGGCCGTGCTCGTGGTATTATTGCTCGTAACTTAATTACAGGTAAAGTAGAGCGTTTTGCTGCTCATGCAGTAGTTGTAGGTACAGGTGGTTATGGTAATACATACTTCCTTTCTACTAACGCTATGGGTTCTAATGGTTCTGCACTTATGCAGTGTTACCGCAAAGGAGCTTATTTTGCTAATCCTTGTTACGTGCAAATTCACCCTACTTGTGTGCCTATTCACGGTGACCAACAATCAAAATTAACTTTGATGTCTGAGTCATTGCGTAATGATGGTCGTATTTGGGTACCTAAAAAATTAGAAGATGCGAAAGCATTGCAAGCAGGTAAAAAGAAACCAACTGAAATCCCTGATGAAGACCGCGACTTCTATTTAGAGCGTCGTTACCCTGCATTTGGTAACTTGGTTCCTCGTGACGTAGCTTCGCGTGCTGCTAAAGAGCGTTGCGATGCAGGTTACGGTGTAAACAACACAGGTTTGGCTGTATTCCTTGATTTCAAATATGCAATCGATCGTTTAGGTATTGATGTAGTACGTGCTCGTTACGGTAACTTATTCGATATGTACGAAGAGATTTCTGACGAGAATCCATACAAGACTCCAATGATGATTTTCCCTGCAATCCACTATACAATGGGTGGTATCTGGGTAGATTATGAATTGATGACTTCTATCAAAGGTTTGTATGCCATTGGTGAAGCGAACTTCTCTGACCACGGTGCAAACCGTTTAGGTGCATCTGCTTTGATGCAAGGTTTGGCAGATGGATATTTCGTATTGCCTTATACAATTCAAAACTACTTGGCTGATCAAATCCAAGTTCCTCGTTTCTCAACTGACCTTCCTGAGTTTGTTGCAGCAGAGAAAGCTGTGAATGACAAAATCAAGAAATTAATGAGTATCAAAGGAAAACGCTCAGTAGATTCTCTTCACAAACAGTTGGGTCACGTAATGTGGGATTTAGTAGGTATGGGACGTACCAAAGAGTCTTTGTCTACTGCTTTGACTAAGCTTAAAGAGGTAAGAAAAGCTTTCTACAGCGACCTACGTATTCCTGGTGATGCAGACACATTAAATATAGAGCTTGAAAAAGCGATCCGTTTGGCAGACTTCATTGAAATTGGTGAGTTGATGGCTTACGATGCATTGAATCGTGAAGAGTCTTGTGGAGGTCACTTCCGCGAAGAGCACCAAACTCCAGAAGGAGAAGCACTTCGTCATGACGAAAAATTCTCGTATGTTTCTTGCTGGAACTACAAAGGCGAAGGCGTAGAGCCAGAATTGCTTAAAGAAGACTTGAATTACCAATTCATTAAGGTTCAAACTCGTAACTATAAGGCTTAATCATTAATTGTTTAGAATCATGGAAAAAAATATAAATTTCACACTAAAAATATGGCGTCAAAGAGGTCCTAAAGAGAAAGGCCATTTTGAAAGCTTCCAAATGAAAAACATTACTGGCGATACATCTTTGCTTGAAATGTTAGACATCTTGAATGAGCAACTTATTAACGAGGGCAAAGAGCCTGTAGTATTCGATCACGACTGTCGTGAAGGTATCTGCGGTATGTGTTCATTGTATATCAACGGTTTCCCTCATGGTCCTGCGAATGGTGCTACAACTTGCCAAATCTATATGCGTCGTTTTAACGAAGGTGATACAATCACTATCGAGCCTTGGCGTTCGGCTGGTTTCCCAGTTATTCGCGACTTGATGGTAGATCGTACTGCTTATGATAAAATTATGCAATCAGGTGGTTATGTATCAATCAACACAGGTGGTGTTCCTGATGCCAACGCTATTCCTATTGCTAATGACATTTGCGAAGAGGCGATGGATGCAGCAGCTTGTATCGGTTGTGGTGCGTGTGTAGCAGCTTGTAAGAATGGTTCAGCTATGTTGTTCGTTTCTGCTAAAGTTAGCCAATTGGCTCTTTTACCACAAGGTAAAGTAGAAGCGGCTCGCCGTGCGAAAGCGATGTTAAGCAAAATGGATGAATTAGGTTTTGGTAACTGTACCAATACACGTGCTTGCGAAGCGGAGTGTCCTAAAATGGTGTCAATCAGCAATATTGCACGCTTGAACCGTGAGTTTATCTCAGCAAAATTAAAAGACTAATCAGCAATTAGTTTTACTTGATAGAAAAAGGCGAATTTCAAAAATGAAATTCGCCTTTTTTAATTTACTGCTGTTCGGTGGAGCTTAACTCAACGTTCCCCCTAAAAAATAGTTTTAGCCCAAATTTCTACTATCTCGACACGTAATTATCTGAATCTCAATTGTGGATTTTATGAAATAGCATGATCCCTGATTTGTAGCACACTGCGTTTTAATTCATTGCCATTACCTTTACACCGTCTGTACCCAAGAATGTAAAATGTACGCTATATGCCATGAATCAACAAAAAGGTGAATTTGTAGTACACAGTAGGAATACTAAAAAGTGTTTTGTGCTGATTTCAAGCAAACTATAAAATCATAGGGGCAAAGTTCGGTTAATGCCTTTAGAAAATTGTTTGATTTTCCTACAATAGAATCCATTAGAGAGTAAGTAAAGTTCAATTTGGCTCTATGGACTTGAGTTTATCAAAAAAGTATTAGCTAGCAATGAAGAGAACCTCCTTTTTAATAGATGTTAGTAAGCTATTGATTGTCAAGTGATAGAGCGGTTTGTTCTCTTTTGCCAGATAGTAATAATTTGGATATCTCGGTTGGAATTCACTTGCGACCCATGCAAAAGATAGTGCCTTGAAACTGACTCAACATTTTGTTGCGATATGATTAAATGTGCTAACAAATCAATACAAAACAGGATGAAGGGAGGTTGTAGAGTGAAATAAATTTAATATAGAGTGTGTTATTGATACTATTATTTGTCAATTTCCAAACAGTTTGTATATTTGTACTGTGTTTTTCATAGTATTAGATTTAAGGTTAACAAAGGTTGGAGCAAGGCGTTGCTCCTTTTTTTTTGCCCCTACTTTTCTAATCCAACCAATCGCTTTTTAACATCCTGCATCCCTTGCTATTTTCTGAAGCCACGCAAAGTAGATCTATAGAGTAGATTAAAGGCAAATAGGAGAGTTGTGTCACCTATAAGAAGATAAACTACCAACTTTTTTATCTCTTTACCCTTGTTTTAGGCGATATTGCTTACAGATATAATTTGTAAACTCCCCCAGCTAATAATCGGACTACCCCTTTCATCTCAAGTTCAAAAAGGACTCCGCTAATTCGTTGAATAGGTATATTACTTTCTATTACCAACCGATTAATTTGACTTCCCTCTTTGTTTTTCTGCAGAATTGAGGTGATAATTTTCTCCTCATCAGTTAGCTCTGGGAAAAGCTCTCGTTGAATCGTTGGTTTGGAGGATCTAGTTTGTTCCCATTTCATTGCTTCTACCAATTCAGAAGCGTTGGTTAGTAGAGTTGCTTTATTCTCCTTTATTAGCTTGTTACATCCGATGGAATAGGGATCATTGATCCTACCTGGAAAGGCAAAACAATCTCGATGATAACTTTCGGCTATTTCTGCTGTAATTAGTGCACCTCCTTTGGCTGCCGACTCTATCACCAATGTAGCATCACTCATTCCTGCTATCACTCGGTTTCTCTTGACAAAGTTTTGTCTGTCGGGATTGGTTTGGCTCATGAATTCGGTAATTAGCCCTCCTTGCTCCATCATATCTATGGCTGTTTTCCGATGCTTTTGCGGGTAGATTCTATCCAGTCCATGTGCCAATACACCTATTGTTTCTACTCCGTTTTTCAGCGCAGCACGGTGTGCGTAGATATCAATACCGTAAGCCAGTCCGCTAACGATGAGTACGCCAGGGCAAAGTTGAGCTAAATCTTCGATGAATTGGTTGCAAATATCTTCTCCATAGCTAGTCGCATACCTTGTTCCTACCATACTGATTACCTTTAAGGAGTTTAGGTCGCTATTGCCTCTGTAAAAGAGAACCAAAGGTGCATCGGGACATTCGCGTAGTCTAGCGGGGTACTTTTCATCTTTTATTGTCAGGCAGCTAATGCGGTTTTTTTGTGCAAAGGTTACCTCCTCTTCTGCTCGCTTGAATGCTTCGGGGCAATCGAGTGCATGAATCAGTTTAGGCGATGCGTCTGGTAGAATCTCTTTTAACTCCTGGCGGTGTGTAAAGAGTGTTTTTGCATCACCCACTTTCTCTAGTAGTTGTTTTGCCCCAATTAATCCCACTCCTTTGATACGGGTTAGTGCCAACGTATAGATTAGATTTTCTTCCACTATTTGGTTATAAAAGGGGCAAATGCCTCATTAAATAGCGTGCTTTCAGAGAGTCTTCCCGCTACCAAACAAACAGTTTCCACTGTTGCTTTCAGTACCCATTTTTGGTCAGAAGTACGGAATATATCTTGTATAAAGAGCCATTTAATCCCCTCTTTCTTGAGGTAGAGTTTGCAGGTATAGGAATCACCGCTCTTTAGGGGTGTTTTGAAAGCCATTGTGATTCGAGCTACTACAGGGTCAACTCCTTGCTTGTGTAGCTCTGCAAAGTGAATACCAATGGAGCAAAGAAACTCATGTCGAGCATGTTCCAGATAGTGTTGATAATTGGCGTTGTTTACAATTCCTTGTAAATCGCACTCATAGTCTCTCACTTTTAGCGTCAATTCATGAATGTATTTTCCCATATATATTACTTTATTATGCTATGCCTGAGGGTTGTATAGTACTGAATACAAAGAAAGCGTAAAAGCAACCCAATGCCAAATAACTCCTTTCTTTTAACAAGTTGAATTGATTAAAGTTCAATGTTTTTTGTTCAATGCTCTCTAAAGTATCTTATTTCCGCAACTGCTTTTGCAATATGCTATAGTTTTAATCATTATTGAAATTCTTTTTCAACTAAATGGGGAAAAAGTTCACATTGTAACTATTTGAATTATAATATCTTATAAAAAAGATTGCGAACTTAAGTTATATACTGCACCGAAATGAAAAGATGAACCATTCAAGAAAAAAATATGTAGGACATAGCATCCACCCCAACTAATGCACTACAAGTGCGACAGAGCGAAATAGGAGTTATCGAGAGTGAAAGTTGGGTTAAAAGTCAATGGATTCACTTCAAAGATATTGGTAAAAACAAAACTCCCTGATGCGTATAATCTCTCAATTAATCCGCACCATACGGAAAGCTTTTGTACCTTTGCCCTCTTAAAACTGGCTTTTGTATGGAAATTTACGCTGCCCCTTTGCAGGGCTTTACAGAGATAACTTGGCGCAATGCCCATCATCAACTATTTGGTGGGGTTGATACCTACTATACCCCCTTTATACGCATTGAAAAGGGTGCTTTTCGGAACAAAGATTTACGTGAGATTGATCCCACTCTCAATCAAGTAGCACACTTAGTACCTCAGGTGATAGCCTCTACCGCCGATGAGTTACACCGTTTGATTACTTTGGTGCAAGAGAAAGGCTATCGGGAAGTAGATATTAATATGGGGTGTCCTTTTCCTTTAATAACGGGCAGACAAAAAGGAGCAGGTATTCTTCCTTTTCCTCATGCAGTAACCTCTCTTATGGAGGCATTAAGGGATTATCCCGATATTCAATTTTCGGTAAAGATGCGTTTGGGCTTTCAAGAGGCTTCTGAGTGGAGAGAAATTGTTCCCATTTTAAATGAAACTCCTTTGAAGCAGGTTGCCATGCACCCTCGTTTGGGAAAGCAACAATATAAGGGTGTTGTGGATATGAATGAATTTGCCGCCTTTTATGAAGCGTGTACCCACCCCCTTGTTTACAACGGAGATATTCAGACGTTGTCACAAATGCAGCAGCTTGCTTTGGATTTCCCACGCTTGAAAGGTTTAATGTTGGGGCGTGGTTTATTGGCGCGTCCCTCTTTGGCTGCAGAATTTAAGAGTGGTGAGCAATTAACCGATGAAAAGGTTGAAAAAAGGTTCTACGAGTTGCATGAAGCAATGCTTGTTCATTACGAAAAGAACCTTCAGGGGGAGACTCAACAGCTCAGTAAGTTGAAAAGTTTTTGGGAATATTGTCCAGCTACACTTCACCCAAAGAAGAAAAAAGCGGTATTAAAAAGTACCCGTTTGGCAAGTTATAAAGAGGCGGTTCATGCCCTTTTTTATTAGGAATGTGAATAATCAATCCATCTTAATAGCATCCCGTTTAACTTGAATATTCGTAGTGTGTATCTTTGATGAATAATTCGATTAAACAAGGGTTGTGGCCTGATTCTTATTTCAATGAACTTTTAGCGAGGTATGGGTCAATCTATGTGATGATTATTGGAGATTGTCATTTTTGGGTAGCTCTCTTTTGAGATATTCGTATCCTATGCGGCAATACAAACACTTTTTTTTGTCACAATACTCCTTTTTTAGTTGAATAAGAGCTTGACTATCTCCCGCATGTGCAGCTGTAATGCCACATGTTTGCCACATACGGGTGATGTAGTTACTCTCTGGTTTTAACTTTTCCAAGAGTTCGGTAGCGCGGATGCAAAGCAACTCGTTCCCTCGGTACAAGCCATAACTGTAAAGGAAAGGGATTACGCTATTTATGAAGAGTAAACTTCGAGTACTCTGGCTAAACTGTTTCTCTTTGAAGGGGGACTCTTCCCCAAAGGTGTAGTGCCTCTTCCAATAGTCGGAAGTGCCACTCTTTAAGAGGTTGTCTATTTGTGGGATGGTCTCTGCCTCTATCAGTTGTGATACCATTCCGTATGAATGGGCATAGAGTTGAGCCAACTGTGCCAGCCGAATGTGTGGAAAGTTTGTAGGACGTAGACGTAGAAACCTCCAGCGAGCTACCTCCATTGGTTGTAAGTTAAAGAGTCTTTGCTGGTAGGTGTACTCTTTTTGTAACTTTAGCCAGTAGGTATCATTGCCAAGAGCAGTTGTATTCGAATGAAGAGAGGAGGAGAGTCTCTCTTGCAGAAGTCCCGCTTGTCCCAAAAAGAGTGCCTCTATTTTAAATAATTCATCTCTTATTTTTCCGATCACTTTAAAAGGAATTTGTTGTGCCCACCATTCAAAGGCATCACTGTTTACACCAAAGCCTAAATTGCGTGCTAAAGTTCGGAAGAGAGCCTCTTCCCAATCTCCGTTGCATCGCATGACCCGCTCTTTTAGTTGTAGGCTCTTTTGTTCAAAACGTTCCATCTGTAGAGAGGAGAACCAACTGTGTAGAGTGAGTTTCGACAGTTTCTTGATTATGCGGTGACACACAGGATAGCTCTCCTCCTTTAGCAGTGCTTGGTAATTCTCTACAACCCGTTGTGGGACGGTCAAAGAGAGTTGTGGGATAGGTTGACCCGTGGCGTGATAGAGTATACCATCTACCTCGTTAACGATGTGGAGCACAACGGACTGATAAGCGGGGTCTTTGTCATGCCCGTGTCTGTACCAGTCTGAGGTGCGTTGGTGTATCTCTATATTTCCTACCCATACGATTCCATCCAGCTTTATCTTAGCATTAAAGAAATCGGGTCCTGCATCGCTGTTGTGTATGCCTGTATCGATGACCTCTAGTTGCTGTGAAGTGGTTGTAACAAGCTCTCTCAGTGGAAAGAGTTTATGCTTCCAAGTGTAGTGAAGTAGTTGTTCCATATAGGTTATTTTTGTAAGGCTGACAGAAAGAGTTGCTCTCCTCTTTAGTGATTAAACCAGCTAAAGGGAGATTTGGTTCAATAAAGAAGAGCCTTAAAAGAGAATATCCTCCAATTGTGCTCTGTAAGAGCCAATTCTATTTCTGGAACGATTTGTAAGAAAACCTTGTGTATAAGGCACGTTTTTGAATCAAAAATGTACTTTCTATCGAACGAATCTTTATCTTTGTAAAAAAATAATCGAGAATAATGAAAATAGCATTAATTGGATATGGAAAGATGGGGAAGGAGATTGAAAAGATTGCTCTTTCTCGCGGACATCAAATTGTCTCTATCATTGATATAAATAATCCCGAGGAGTTTGGCTCAGAGGCCTTCCGCTCGGCTGATGTAGCCATTGAATTTACCAACCCTTTGGTGGCGTATGATAACTACATGAAGACTTTTGAAGCAGGAGTTAAATTGGTTTCGGGCAGTACGGGGTGGATGGTTGACCACGGTGATGAGGTGAAAAGCCTTTGCACAGAGGGTGGAAAGACTCTTTTTTGGGCCTCAAACTTCAGTTTGGGTGTCGCTATTTTTTCAGAGCTTAACTCCTATTTGGCAAAAATAATGAACCATTTTACTGATTATGATGTATCGATTGTAGAATCTCATCACACGCATAAGATGGATGCACCCAGTGGTACAGCAATAACACTAGCCGAAGGTATTCTAGAAAACTTGAAGCGCAAAAAAAGTTGGATTAAAGGAACACAGACTGCTCCTGATGGATCAGTTACGGGTAGTATGGAGTGTGAAGTGAATGAGTTTCCTATCAGTTCTATTCGCGAAGGTGAAGTTTTTGGTCTGCACACCATTCGTTACGAATCGGAGGCTGATGTAATCTCAATTACACACGATGCTAACAACCGAAAGGGCTTTGCTTTGGGTGCTGTGTTGGCAGCTGAATATACAGCTAATCACGAAGGATATTTGGGTATGAATGATCTTTTTCAATTTTAAGCGATGACGAAAGAGGTTGCACCGAAAGAATGGATCAAACTGGCAGTAGTACTGCTACTTTGGTTGCTCTTCAATGTTTGGTTGGAGAGTTGGCTGGGATTGTTAGTTGTCCCTTTTATCTTTGATGCTTACATAACTAAAAAAATACCCTGGACGTGGTGGCGTAAATCACCCAATCCTTTATTGGTGATGATTATGGGGTGGGTAGATGCCATTGTTTTTGCATTGGTAGCTGTCTATTTTGTCAATCTATTCATCTTTCAAAACTATGTAATTCCTACCTCATCGCTCGAGAAGTCGTTGCTGGTGGGCGATTATCTTTTTGTGAGTAAAATGAGTTACGGGCCTCGTGTTCCACAAACGCCTCTTCACATGCCTTTGGCACAGCATACATTGCCCGTTCTAAACTGTAAATCCTATTTGGAGTGGATTAAATGGGATTACAAGCGCACTGTAGGGTTAGGTAAGGTGAAATTGAATGACATTGTTGTCTTTAACTTTCCTGCAGGTGACTCCGTAGCGGTAAATTTGCCTACTGAAGATCTTTATCGTCTAAGCTACCAAGCAGGTAAAGAGTTATCGAAGCCAGTCGATTTTACTACACTCTCATTGGAACAACAACGCGAGGTGTATAACCACTACTACCAAGCGGGTCGTGAATATATTAATAACAATCCAGCACAGTTTGGTAAAGTGATTTACAGACCAGTAGATCGTCGTGAGAACTACGTGAAACGGTGTGTAGGGCTTCCAGGTCAGACCCTTGAGATTAAAGATAAGTTGGTTTACTTAGATGGTGAACTGAATCCAGATCCTGTGAATGTAGAGTATCGTTATTGGCTAAAAGTGAAACAGATAATTCCTGTCGATTTAGCACATGAATTAGGCATAAGCCAAGAGGATTTGGCTTACTTCTATTCGGGCAATATGGTTTATAACATTCCTCTTACTCCCAAATCCAAAGAGGTACTAATGGCACGCAAAGATATCACTATCAGCATAGAACCTGTTGTTGGCGATGATGCGGGTGGTTTATATCCGGTTAATAAGAAAACCAATTGGACTACAGACAACTACGGTCCTATCTGGATTCCTAAGAAAGGAGAAAAAATAGCACTTACGTTAGATAATCTTCCCATTTATGAACGCCCTATCTCAGTCTATGAAGGCAATGAGTTAGCTGTGCGCGATGGAAAAATATATATCAATGGGGAGGAGAGTAGTGAGTATACTTTCCAAATGGATTACTATTGGTTGATGGGAGATAATCGACACAATTCAGCAGACTCTCGTTTTTGGGGTTTTGTCCCTGAAGACCACGTAGTAGGGAAGCCTATATTTATTTGGCTTTCGCTGAATGAAGATAGAGGATGGTTAGATGGAAGAGTGAGATGGAATCGACTCTTTAAGTTTGTTGATACCATAAAATAGGCTTCTTCTAGAACTTTGTATAAGTAGGAAAATGGTATGAGAAATTGCATATTACGAGGATTTAAAGCTTTGGTAGGAGCAGTGCTGTTGGTGCTGCTCACCAAAGCTTTTGTTTTTGTATCGTGCACCATTCCTTCAACTGGAATGGAAAACTCTCTGTATGAAGGTGAGCGAGTTTTGGTAAATAAATGGAGTTACGGTCTTCGCCTTCCTTTTACTACCTATCGACTCGGGCAGAAAAGAGCTAGCAAGGGAGATGTGGTTCTTTTCAACAACCCCCTTCCGCAGGACTCCTCTGTGCCCACCTTTCTGCGTGAACCTTTTTTAAGCCGCTGTGCAGCTATTCCTGGAGATAATTTATTATTGAATGATGCTTGGTGGCCTGTTTACGAGCAGTTGTATCTGCCTCGTACTAAATACCTCTATCTTTACGATGCACAGTACGAAGAGGAAGTCAAACAACTTTTAGAGAAGGTGGGGATTCATAATAATCCATTGGTGGGTTATAGTGCAGGAAACAACATACGTAGTTTGAGCCGCGATGAATATTGGTCGCTTCAGCAAGTGTTACCTAAAGGAGTCTCTTTGTCTCTTTTGTATAAGGTTGATGATGAGAATAATCGCACTTTGGTTATCCCTGCAAAAGGAGCCTCTGTAGCTATTGAACCGTGGAATGCCTCTCTGTATTGTAATGCTATTCAGCATCACGAAGGGAAAGAGGCTTTGGTTAAGAATGATACCCTTTTTGTAGAGGGCAAGCCTACGAGCCATTATACCTTTACGAAAGATTATTATTGGATGCTCTCTAATGATCCTGTCAATCAGTGCGATTCGAGACAGTTTGGCTTGGTGCCAGAAGATCACCTTATTGGGAAGGTATGGTTGGTTTGGTATAGCTCTCGCCAAGATAGACTCTTCCAAACGATAGAACAATGAAAGAAATAGCAATAAAAAATAGACTCCTTTTGAGTTCCGCTTACTTGGCACCAATTTCTTATTATGCCAAACTCTACACCTATCCAGAGGTTTGTATAGAGCAGTATGACCACTATGTGAAGCAAACCTATCGCAATCGATGTACCATTGCAGCTGCCAATGGAGCGCTATCGCTAACCATTCCTACAGAAAAGAGTGAAGCTGGTAAGTGTTTGATGAAAGATGTGCGTATCTCCGAACATGGAAATTGGCGTCATACCCACTGGAATGCATTGGTAGCTGCCTATCGAAATACGCCTTTCTTTGAATATTATGCCGATGATTTTAAGGCAATATATGAGCGCGAGGAGCCTTTTTTGATTGATTTCAACGAAGCTTTTTGCGAACTTACTTGTAAATTGATTGACATAGAACCCCATTTGACTCGAACCGATTCATACCAATCAGGGGATGCACCCAACGAAGTGGACTATCGAGAACGAATCCACCCCAAGCAGAGTTTAGCTCTTGATGAAGCGTTCATCTCTAAGCCCTATTACCAAGTCTTTCAAGGTAAACATGGTTTTCTTCCCAACATGAGTATTGTGGATTTGCTCTTTAATATGGGACCTGAAAGTTTGCTCGTATTGAGGGATTCGGTGCGAGTGGATTAGTCTGACTTTTTGTTTGGACTTATACCTAACAAAGAAAGCTTCTCTTCTACGTGGTTTTGCATTCTTAAACAGCCATGTATACCCTTTTCGGCAGCTCTTACTAGAGTTGCCTTTTGTTTTTCAAGGGAGTTCGTAAGATAGAAGATGATTACTCAGCAACAGCTCTTTACCGAGGCTTTCGTGCAGCTAGAAGAGTTTATGGGCACCGGAATAAACCCAATGTTCTGGTAGAGGTAGTTAGTTAGTAGTTCTAATGTATTGGTTGTTTTTTTACCGTCAAAATAGTTAGAAAGCAAATAAACTTCTATAGAGCTCTATTCTATTGATCTTGTCAAAAAAACTCACGTTTTCAAAAAGAGAAATTCTCTTTTTGAAAACGTGAGTAAATAGTTGATAATCAAGTTTTGTAATGCTCTTTTCTCTTCTTTGCACACAGGGATAAATTAAAGTAATTTTTCGTAAAATTTCACTTACTTTATCTCCTTTAAAGCTTAACTTGTTGATAATCAGTTGTACCTTTTCTAATTCTTGTTAAATGCGATTTGTAAGGTAGTTTTTGTGAGGATATTGTATGTACCTTTGTGGCATACACATTAATGCAAAACTCTCTTTCAATGCTATTCTTGGGGAAGAATATTTTTATTTATTGCTTGAAGGAGTCTTATTGCAATGTGCGTGGGAGTGTAGATTCACTGATTGTTTTAAACATTGGTTTTGACCCCTCTTTGTGATGATACATTCCGCTCTTCGAAGAGATGCAGATTGAGTATGCAAACGGAAATGATGACATGTTACGAAAAACGACTGCAGTTCTCTTTATAGATACCCCAAAGAACTTGATTAGCTGTAGAAGAGAGTCATCTGGCCTACCCAAATGGATCACTTAATGGTCGAACCATTCGGTCTATGCTACTCCTATACTAGGTTTGCACCAACTGTAACTAGAGAAAGCAAAGAAAAGTGAGAGAAGCTATTGGGAATAGATGGCGTGATAAATGCAGGTCTGTAACTAGCTCCTCCTAATTTTAAATGGATTACTATATTTATAAATAACTTCTGAAATTTCAATATTTATATGGAGATAATAAACCTTTTAAATGAGTACATCTGGGAATACGTACTCATAGCCGCACTACTCTTTATCTCACTTTGGTTTACTATAAAAACACGTTTTGTACAGTTCCGAATGTTCGGTGAGATGTGTAAATCATTGTGTGAATCGAACAACAAGCAGGCTAGTAATAAGAATCAGATCTCCTCCTTTCAAGCCTTTGCAATCTCTATTGCTAGTCGAGTAGGAACGGGTAATCTAGCAGGTGTAGCTAGTGCTATTACTATAGGTGGACCCGGTGCTGTCTTTTGGATGTGGGTAGTGGCTTTGATAGGCTCCAGTAACGCTTTTATTGAGGCTACCTTGGCACAACTCTACAAAGAAGATGACAATGGGAGCTTTATTGGAGGCCCCGCTTACTACATGCGCAAAGGTCTTAAAAAACCGTGGATGGGTACACTCTTTGCCATTCTCATTAGCTTCACCTTTGGATTTGCTTTCAACTCGGTACAGAGTAATACCATTTGCTATGCATTTGAAGAGGCTTTTCAAATAGACCATCTATACACAGGAGTGGCCATTACCCTCTTAACGATTACTGTTATTTTTGGTGGTGTTCATCGCATAGCCAAAGTGAGTGGAGTTGTTGTCCCTATTATGGCACTAGGCTACATTATATTGGCATTAGGTATTGTAATAGCTAATATTACTCAACTACCGAAAGTGATGGAGCTCATTATCAGCCATGCTTTCGGATGGGAGCAAGTCTTTGGTGGAGGTATAGGAGCTGCCATTATGCAGGGGGTAAGACGAGGGTTATTTAGTAATGAAGCGGGTATGGGATCGGCTCCCAATGCAGCTGCGACTGCTACTACCTCACACCCCGTAAGGCAAGGACTTATTCAAGCGTTGGGTGTATTTACCGACACTCTACTTATTTGCAGCTGTACTGCATTCATTATTTTAATTACTGATGTGCCACAAACCAGCGATCTTCAAGGTATTCAGCTCACTCAAGTGGCACTCGAAAGTACAATAGGTGAAATAGGCTCTCCCTTAATTGCCATCATTATTTTCTTCTTTGCGTATAGTAGTATTCTAGGTAACTACTACTATGGAGAAACTAATATACGCTATATGAGTTCTAAGAAGTGGGTTTTGTTTAGTTATCGTATACTTGTTACAGGGGTGGTATTATTGGGATCAGTAAGTAGCCTTGATGTCGTGTGGAATTTTGCCGATTTATGTATGGCAATTATGGCACTCTGCAACCTTGCAGCCATTGTTCCATTAGGGAAATATGCATTCCAACTATTAAGGGATTATGAGTATCAGAAAATAAAGGGTATTGAATCTCCTGAGTTCAAGAAAGAGACACTAAAGGATATCAAGGAGGATTTGTCGTGTTGGTAGAGAAGATTTTAATAGCTGGATTAGCCAGATAAGATGCAACGTAGATTCTACTTTTGGTTTTAATACAGGCAGGTATACTCTTTTATATTGTTGCTCGGTAAAAAAAGGAAAGGAGTCATTGTACCATCTGATGATCAATGGAATGCTGAGATTTCTCTTTTTGCTAGCCAATGATTTTTGATAAACTCAATAGAGTATAGCTAAGTTGAATCTTATTTGTTTTCTAATGGATTCTATTATAGGAAAGTCAAGCGATTTTCTAACGGCATTAAGTTTTATTGGAGAGCAAGAACTCTTTTATTTGAGGCGATTGATTAATACGCTTCATTTGATTTTTCTCTATTTTAGCCAATTTTACTCTTAAAAAAAAGACCGCATGTTTTGGGTAGAATGTGCGGTTATTTAATCTAAAAGATGCTGTTATTTTACTCAAAAGGAACGGTTGTTTATTGATCTCTTTTTTATCCCCTTTTCATCGAGTTTTCTTCTTAATTTCTCTTCTTGAAGGATTGGTGAAGAATAAGATACCCTATTCTTCACTGTAATCAATTGTAACATAGATGGTTTGAAGTTGTGAAGGATAAAAAGAGAAAAGAAGTAGTAGAGGGGGTGTTGCCCCTTTCTACATTTTCGGTATTACCCTTGCTGGGTTTGAATCAAATGAAGAGAAGCCCCTTTGGGTGCTCTATTGATAAATAAGTGTAGATAACTGATCCTTCACAAGAACCTCATTTGCCACCTCCCACAGTTTCTCAGGTGTGAGTGACTCAATGCGTTTGAATAAATCAGCCCGCTCTTCTACTCGTCCATAGTGTAAAAAAGCCTTTCCAATGCCTAAAGCATTGTTCTCAAAATTATCGCTAGCCACCCCTATTTGTCCGATAAGTTGCTTTTGGGCAGCTGCCAATTGTGTACCGCTTAGGGGAGCATCGCATAGCAACTTTAGCTCTTTGTATACCAACTCTAGGCAGCGATCTGTGTGAGAGGGGTCTGTGCCAAAGTAGATGGCAAATAATCCCGTATCAGTATAGGAGGTTAAGTTGGCCTCTACATTGTAGACTAGTCCCCTTCGTTCGCGCAAACTTACGTTTAGTCGGCTGTTCATACCAGGTCCACCAAGTAAGTTGTTGAGTAGGTAGAGTGCTGTACGTTTGCCACTGTGTGCATCATATCCTCTGTTTCCAACCATCACGTGGGCTTGGTTGGTATCTTTTTTTACAATCAGCTGCTGCGGTTTGTAGAGAGGAGGTGGTTGACGTAGCGAAACAGCCTGGCTAAAGCCAATATCACTGGTTACCTTCTCAAGTGTTTGAACCACTTTCTTGAAGGGGATATCTCCTTGCACAAAGAATACGGTGTTTCCAGTACGGTAGTAACGTTCGGTAAAAGCTTTAACATCGGCCGTTGTAAAACTTTTCAATGTATCGGGTGTTCCTAAAATATTTCTGCCCAAGGGGTGGTTGGGAAAAATAAGCTCTTCGAAGTCGTCGAAGATTAACTCTGAAGGAGAGTCTTCATAACTTTGAATTTCATCCAAAATAACCTCTACCTCTTTCTCCATTTCGTTTTGTGGGAAGGTACTTCTAAATAGGATATCGGCTAGCAGATCGGCTGCTCTAACAAAATGTTCTTTTAGGAATGCACTGTATACTACCGTCTCCTCTTTGTTAGTATAGGCATTGAGATCGCCACCCACCCGCTCCATACGGTTCAAAATGTGCCACGCCTTTCGCTTGGTTGTCCCCTTGAAAAGTAGATGTTCTACGAAGTGAGCCATACCACTCTCTTGCTCTAGTTCATCACGAGTACCCGCATTGGTTGCAAAACCACAATAGGCCACAGGGCTGTTTTGGGGCAGATGAATAATGCGTAGCCCATTGGGCAAAGTGTGAGTGGTATAGGTTGTCATACTCCATTCTGGTTGTTATATCTTTTGCAGTAGTGCAAAGTCCTTGCAAAAATAGCACAAAAAGAGTGGCTCTTCTTCAAAAAATGTGGATATTTGCACCTGTTTATAAAACTAACACATAAAAGCGATGATGAATACCATTCAAGCGTTGTTGCAAAAAGAGGCAGCAGCCATACTTAATATACCTGTGAGTGATGCTTACGAGAAGGCAGTAGGCTTTATAGTAGAACAAGTTCACCTAAAAAGAGGGAAATTAGTAACCTCGGGAATGGGTAAAGCGGGTCAAATAGCGATGAATATGGCAACGAC
Source organism: Phocaeicola sp. (assembly GCA_051658485.1). Classification (GTDB taxonomy): domain Bacteria; phylum Bacteroidota; class Bacteroidia; order Bacteroidales; family Bacteroidaceae; genus Phocaeicola. Next base: position 40,222 of record JBOFMR010000183.1, on the reverse strand, counting down.
TTTCTGCTCTACAGGAATCCCTGCTGTATTCCTTCACCCCAGTGAAGCACAACATGGTGATTTGGGTGTGATTCAAGAAAATGACATCCTTCTGTTGATTTCTAACTCGGGTAAGACGAGAGAGATCGTGGAGTTGACCGAGTTGGCTCGTCGTCTAAACCCCGATTTGAAATATATTGTAATTACAAGCAACCCCGAAAGTCCTTTGGCTGAGGCTGCAGACGTTTGTCTTTGCACAGGTAATCCCGGCGAGGTGTGTCTGTTAGGAATGACACCTACTACATCAACAACCATCATGACTGTGATAGGCGATATCTTAGTTGTGGAAACGATGCGTCAAACGCAATTTACTGCTAACGAATATAGTAAAAGACATCACGGTGGATATTTGGGTGAGCGCTCGCGCGAGTTGAGCAAGTAGTAAGTATGGGAGAAAACCAAGATATGGAAGAGAATTTCGACATACGCGAACAGCAGCAGCTCTCTAAGGGCGAACGAGATTTTGAGAATGCACTTCGCCCCTTAAGTTTTCAAGACTTTACGGGACAAGAGAAGGTCGTAGAAAATCTACGTATCTTTGTGCAGGCTGCTCGTATGCGTGGAGAGGCACTGGATCACGTATTGCTACATGGACCTCCAGGGTTGGGAAAGACTACGCTTAGTAACATCATAGCCAATGAGTTGGGAGTGGGGTTTAAGGTGACTTCAGGACCCGTACTCGATAAGCCAGGTGACTTAGCGGGTGTATTAACAAGCTTAGAACCCAACGATGTGCTCTTTATTGATGAGATACACCGCTTGAGTCCGGTAGTAGAGGAGTATTTATATTCAGCTATGGAGGATTACCGAATTGATATTATGATCGACAAGGGACCATCGGCTCGAAGTATTCAGCTCGACTTAAGTCCTTTTACGTTGGTAGGGGCAACCACTCGAAGTGGGTTGCTAACGGCACCTTTACGAGCGCGTTTTGGTATCAATTTGCATCTCGAGTATTACGACGATGATGTGCTGAATGCCATTATTCGACGTTCGGCTCGTTTGTTAGAGGTGCCTTGCAATGCTGAGGCAGCGGGTGAAATCGCTTCACGTAGCCGAGGTACTCCTCGTATAGCCAATGCTTTGTTACGCCGTGTGCGTGACTTTGCACAGGTAAAGGGGAATGGAACCATCGATACGGAAATTGCTAAATATGCACTTGAGGCACTCAATATAGACCGCTATGGACTGGATGAAATAGACAATAAGATACTCTCGATTTTGATTGATAAATTTAAAGGTGGCCCTGTGGGACTTACTACCATTGCAACTGCTTTGGGCGAAGATGCGGGTACCATTGAAGAGGTGTATGAGCCTTTTCTAATCAAAGAGGGTTTCTTAAAACGCACTCCACGGGGGCGTGAAGTGACTGAATTGGCTTATATTCACCTCAACCGAAGTGGATTTCCCTTTCAGCGGGGATTATTTGATGAATAATGTTTTAAAGGATATATGGCAAAACTTCAAAGTCTAGTAAAGGATACTGCTATTTATGGGGTTAGTAGTATCGTAGGACGTTTTCTTAACTACCTGTTAGTGCCCATCTATGCAGCTTCTATGTCGGCAGCATCGGGAGGGTATGGAGTTGTGACTGAAGTCTATGCTTGGACGGCTTTACTGATGGTAATTCTTACCTATGGTATGGAGACTACGCTCTTCCGCTTTCTCAATAAAGAGGGAGAGAATCCTGAACGAGTCTATTCAACTGCTCTCTATATGGTGGGCGGTAGTTCGTTGCTTTTTGGTTTGCTTGCTACTCTTTTCTTACCCCAAATAGCAGAAGCGATGAATTATGCTGACCACCCTTGGTATGTCGGTATGATGGCTATTGTGGTGGCTATGGATGCTTTCCAATCGATGCTTTTTGCCTACTTACGTTTTCAAAAACGCCCTTTGCGATTTGCCTCTCTTAAACTCATTTTTATTTTACTCAACATCCTACTGAACATTCTATACTATGTAGGAATGGGGCACAGTGATGTTTTTTATGCCTTCTTCTTTAACTTGATTTGTACCTCTCTGATTATGGTTTTGCTCTTGCCGCAGATTAAATTGAAAGCAGGCTTTGATACCAAATTGGCTCGTACCATGTTGAAATATGCTGCTCCCATTTTGTTATTAGGGGTGGCAGGCATCTTAAATCAGGTGATTGATAAGATTATTTTTAGACATTTCTATCCCGATGAAACATTGGCAAAGAGCGAACTTGCTATTTATGGTGCCTCGAGTAAAATAGCTATGATTATGGCTATGCTTACCCAAGCTTTTCGGTACGCTTATGAACCGTTTGTGTTTGGTAATAGTAAGGAGAAGGAAAGTGTTACGATGTATGCTGCAGCTATGAAGTACTTCATCATCTTTACCTTGCTTGCCTTTTTGGTCGTGATGTTCTACATAGATGTGCTCAAATATATTCTAGCACCCGATTATTGGGATGGTTTGCGAGTTGTGCCCATTGTGATGATAGCCGAAATCTTTATGGGTGTCTACTTCAATCTCTCTTTTTGGTACAAATTAACCGATCAAACTCATTGGGGTGCCTATTTTTCGGTGATTGGATGTTCGGTACTCGTGACCATAAACGTTTTATTTATTCCCCAATATGGGTATATGGCATGTGCTTGGGCAGGATTTGCTGGTTATGGTGTAGCGATGCTTTTCTCCTATTTTGTAGGACAAAAGAGATATCCTATTCCTTATGATTTATTAGGTATTGGAAAGTATGTAGCGGTAGCAATGATACTCTTTGTTATTGGGTCTTTCCTTCCAATTGAAAATAAAATAGCACTTTTAGGCATACGGACTGCACTTTTAGCGCTTTTCGTTGTTTATATTGTAAAGTATGATTTACCCCTTGAGAAGATTCCGATACTCAATCGCTTGCTTCGGAAGTGAAAAGAAGGTGGAAACTTTTTTTAAGTAGTCGTTTGCGGCTGCTGTCTTCAGGGAGTAACGATCTGCGATAACTGATTTGTGAGTAACTATTAATTTAAATAAATCGGGTAATGGTCAAAGAAAGTACTTGGTGATTTCTAGGTAATAACAACGAATAGGCGATAGGTTTTGAACGGTCTAATCCTATTTTAAGAATGAGCAAGCTGTGCCTTGTTGATTCATGAGTGATGGGGTCGTTTTATTTCTACTGTTTATAACAGAAGTGGTCTAGGCCATTCTGGATCATTTAAGAATGATTGTTGGTTGCTTAGTAGCGAGATAACTTCTATGAAAAAGAGATTCATTTTTCACCAAGCTGTTTTTCTGACATTACCCAATAAGAGAATTATATAAAATGGAACCAATAGAGCCCAATAAGCGTGAGGAGTTAAAAAACTCCCTTTTTATCAAACAATTTATATCTGACTATTTTGATATCCGTCGAAGTAAAGAAGAGGAGGCTGTAACCATCGATAATATTCGCAATGGTGTCGAGTTTAAAGGAACCAACCTTTGGATTTTGATATTCGCTATCTTTATCGCTTCCTTGGGATTGAATGTAAACTCTACGGCAGTAATCATCGGTGCCATGCTTATCTCTCCACTTATGGGTCCCATAATGGGGATGGGATTGGCTATCGGGCAGAATGACTTTGAGTTGATGAAACGCTCGTTCAAGAGTTTTTTAGTAGCTACCTTGATAAGTGTGGCCACCTCTACCATCTACTTTTCATTGACGCCGCTGAATGAGGTTCAGTCTGAATTATTGGCTCGTACTTCACCCACAATCTATGATGTGTTAATTGCTTTGTTTGGTGGATTGGCTGGAATTGTGGCCTTAGCTACCAAAGAGAAGGGGAATGTGCTGCCTGGTGTAGCCATTGCAACGGCCTTGATGCCTCCACTCTGTACGGCAGGTTTTGGGTTAGCTACGGGTAATTTAATCTACTTTTTAGGAGCTTTTTACCTCTATTTTATCAACTCAGTGTTTATATCGCTTGCTACTTTTTTGGGGGTGCGTGTGCTGGGATTTAGTCGCAAAGAGTTTGTGAATGACGAGCGTGGCAAGATGGTACGTAGATACATTGTGTTGATTACGGTATTTACGATGTGTCCAGCTATCTATTTGACCTATGGCATCGTGAAAGAGACTTTTTATACCAGTGCTGCCAACAAGTATATTCATGAAAATTTTAATTTCCCAGATACACAAATCGTCAATCGCAGTGTGTCATACAATGATAAAGAGATTCGTGTAGTACTCATAGGAAAGGCTATAAGTGCTGAAGTAATAAACCAAGCGGAGATGGCTCTAAGCAACTATAATCTGAAAGATACTAAATTGATGGTGGTGCAGGGGATGAACCAATCGGGTATGGATATAGGGCTCTTGAAGGAGCAGGTAATGGAAGATTTCTACAAAAACAGTGAAAAGCGGTTGTTAGACCAAGCGCTTCAAATCGACTCTTTGCAGGACTTGTTAGATTTGCATGCTGCTTATGGAGAGATGAATTCATCTATTCTGAGTGAACTAGAAGTACTCTATCCCGGTATTAAGGAGTTGGCGTTGGCTAAAACAAAAATTGTTTCAATTGATTCACTTAAACAGGATACCTTGACATTGGTGCTTGCAAAGTGGGATCAAGTACCCACAGCAGGGGAGCAGAAAAAAATTAAACAGTGGTTAAAGGCACGACTTGGTGCAAAAGAGGTTAAGTTGCTTGCTGAATAGTAAACAGTTACTATTCTGCACTCTGACCCATCTTATTGATTTTTAATAACAACCGCTTTTTAGCCTACGTCACCTTGGTGGTTTTTACAACAATTTTCTTCTCTCCTTGCAGGGTGGTGGCGAATAGATAGTCGCTTCCTCCCTCTTTTAGCTTGAGTCGTTTCCGTAATTCTGCCACGCTAGCAGGGAAGTTGCGGACGGTTAGATTGGCTTTCTCTACCCCTTCTAACAAATCTTTTAGCTCTCGTTTACCAAAACTTGAGACAGCTGCGACTTTAAATTTTCGACCAGGGAAATCAGAAATCAACTCTTTGGAAGTGTAAAGGTGGCTGCTTGTATGCAGCTTCTTTACTGGGAAATATTGAGTTAGTATGCGGTAAGCACCTGCCTTTAGCAGAGAGGCATAGGGTTCGTATAGATAATTTTCTATTTCAGTTGCTAGCTTAGGGGAGCATTCTCGCTCTTCGTATCGTTGGAAACTGAAAGAGATTTCTTCGCCATTGTTCTTTAATTCCACACAGTGAACAGTCACATCTGACTCATCTATAGCTGTTGATTGTAGTTTGAGAAGAAGCTCCTTACACTCATTTTCGACAGATAGAATATAGACATCGATTACCCCTTTTAGCTCTTTAAGGGCAAGCGACAAATCAAGCATCGGTGAGAGTTTGACCAATACCTCTTTGGCTTTGGATGTTAAAAGGGATTCCCACTCTACTATATCGGGCTCGCAACTTGAAATGGCTACTGTTTTTCCCCCTTGTTCATCTCTTCGAGCTGGATCTATAAAGAGGGAGTCTACGGGAGACATCTGCTGTAAATAGTCTATTCCATCTTGATTGTGAATGGTGGCGTGAGGGAGTTTCAATAGCGGAAAATTATGTTGTGCTAATTCGCATAACTTCTCTTGTCTCTCCACATAAGCAGCCTTTTTAAAGGATCTTGCCAAGTAGGTAAAGTCAATTCCAAATCCTCCTGTGAGATCGACAAAGCTTTCTCCTTGTAAGAGCTTTGCCTTAAATGCTGCGGTAAGTTCAGAGGAGCATTGTTCCATAGAGAGGTGAGGGGGGTAATATAGATCTGGCGTGTTGTACCACGTAGGGAGTTTACTCTTTGCTGCTTGTCTACCAGCTATTTGTGTAATAGCGGCAGGAAGATCTACGCCTGGCTGTTTCTTGCCTTGAAGAGCAAGCTTGCGTACATCTTCATTGGCATTTGCTTGGATGAATAGGAGAGTTTCAGTAGATAGTTGCATAGTTGTATAAATAAAAAAAGGTTGTAAACAATTCGTTTACAACCTTTTTAAGAGGTGGGCCATCTTGGGCTTGAACCAAGGACCTCCAGATTATGAGTCTGTTGCTCTAACCAACTGAGCTAAAAGCCCGAGCATAAAACGTTTGTTTTATTGCACTGCAAAAGTAATATGCTTTGTTGAATAATGCAACTTTTTCTATCTTTTTTTGATTGTAAATAGTACAATGAAGTCGAAAAGAGTCGTTTTTTGTGGTTGATTGGTTGAACCTTTTTAAAAAAAGAGTACTCTCTGTTGTTATACCCTTTGCAGAATGTTGTATTTTTGTATTCTGTTTTGAATGTTAAAACCTTTTTGGTTCTTATTTGTCAGCTCTCTCTTTGATTAAAGTTAAGCCTATTCAATCACTGTTATTCTTCTAATTAAGTAGCTTAGGTGGTGATGAAAATAAAATCCTCTTTCCTTTAAATAGATTATAAATTAGAGATATTTAGGGTAGAGGATGAAGTTCAAAATTGATTTATGAAAGTAGTTTTTTAAACCTTAAAGAAATTGGTTCGCTAAAAAAACGTTTAACTAGCTGATTGAAAGGTTGGTTTTCGGAGCCAATAAGGTTTAGTATATATTAAAAAATATCCAATTTGTGCAAACTATAGTAGCTATACCTCAGCATACTCTCCCTCCATCGGTAGCAACCATCGGTTTCTTTGATGGGGTGCATCGTGGGCATCTTTACTTATTGAGTCAAGTGAAGAGAATTGCTGAAGAGTTAGCCTTGTCAACTTCGCTAGTAACTTTTCCCACTCATCCACGTAGAGTGCTTCAAACAGATTTTCAACCGCAATTGCTCTCTACTCCAGACGAAAAATTAGAGAGGTTGCAGCATACAGCTATTGATTATTGCTTCTGGCTCTCTTTTACTAAAGAGTTGGCAGCTCTCTCAGCCTATCAGTTTATGGAGTATCTGCGAGATAGTTACAACATTCGCTGTTTGGTAATAGGACACGACCACCGTTTTGGGTACAATCGGGAAGAAGATTTTTCTGATTATGTAAGGTATGGAAAGTCGCTTGGGATGGAGGTGGTATCTGCTCGTCAGTTTGCTCTGGGAGAAGAAGAGATTAGCTCTTCGGTTGTCAGACGGCTACTTTTACAAGGAGATGTCTCAAAAGCGGCTACTTTACTTGGTTATAACTACACACTTTCAGGGCTTGTTGTGAGTGGTTTTAAAATGGGATCCAAGATCGGATTCCCCACAGCCAATCTTTCGGAGACGGGTGAACATAAGTTGATTCCTGCATCGGGTGTATATGCCGTTCGGGTATGGCTGAATGCCGTTTGTTATGTGGGAATGATGAATATAGGTATTCGCCCTACACTAGATAATGGCATCCATCAAAGTTTGGAGGTACACCTTCTTGACTTTTCGGACAATCTGTATGGTCATACTCTTCAAGTCGAATTTGTAAGTTACTTGCGCGCTGAACAAAAGTTTGAATCGATTGAGGCGTTAAAGGATCAATTGGTAAAAGATAGAGAGGTTGTGCGAAAGATGTTTTAATTCATCCTTCTTTTGGGGCTTTTAGGTAATATCTTAACTCCTCAATCTTTTTAGTATAATGCAGATAGTTGTAGAGGAAATTTTTCACCCATTTGGGTGAAAGAGGATCTCAATAATCATTTGAGATATAACATATTGCAAATACGCTTTCGGATATTAGTATTTACATAACTAAATTTCTTTTGATAAAATGGGCAGAGTCATTAAATTAGTTCTCTATTATTTTTGCTATCAATTTTTGTTTCAAGGAGTGGGTCTGTTTGTCTCTTGGGCTTGGAAATCCTATCAACTTGGAGAGGTTGCAGCATTTGATTCGATTCTCTCTATCTCGATGTCTCTTTTCTGGGGGCTATTAGGCACAGTAGCAAATGTTATTCATTTAATTCATTTTCGATACATTACTTTAAACCGTACTACACTCTCTGCGGGAGGTATACGGAGCGCAGTACTTTACATCCCTATGGGGATTGCTTTTTTATTTTTCTTTAATTGCGTAAATGATTGGATTGATTTACCTGATATTATGGAGCAGACCTTTGCTGCAGCCAAAGATTCGATTTGGGGGATTATCAGCATTTGTGTGGGAGCCCCATTGTTTGAGGAGTTTCTGTTCCGAGGTGCCATTCAGGGTCATCTGCAGCGTATTAGTCCAAATCCTCGTTGGGCAATTCTTGCTTCTGCTTTTCTTTTTGGTCTTGTTCATGGTAATCCAGCGCAGATCTCTTTTGCTTTTCTCTTTGGATTGATGATAGGTGAATTGTATTACCGATCGGGTAGTTTGATGCCTGGTATTATACTGCATTTTATCAACAATACGACCTCTTTAATATTGATGCATCTCTACCCAGAAGCCTCTAGATTGGATCAGTTGGTGTCGCCTGCTATTTATTACTCCTTGGGAATATCAGGATTGGTAATAGGCTGCTTGTTCTATTACCTCTTTCTGCAAAAGGTAAAGGAACCCGTTATTGCGAGTCATACTAGAACCGAAAATAGGCTTTGATAAATTGTTCTCTTAAATGAATAACTACTTCATTGTAAGTCTCTGACAAACAATTAGTCTCTGTTTTGGAGGGTAAAAGAATCAAAACTTGTAATAGTTGCTTCTTTTAGGCGGTTTAAACCTTAAATATTGTCTTATTTTTAAATAAAGATAGGATAAAGTCCTAACCATTCATTCATTATCCTTATCTTTGTGGAGAATTAGATATTTGAAATAAATGAAGACATTTGAAGAAATTGGTGTATCTCCCGAGATACGTAAAGCCATTGAAGAGATGGGATATGTAAATCCCATGCCTGTGCAAGAAGAAGTGATTCCATACTTGTTGGGTGAAGGAAACGATGTTGTAGCCCTGGCTCAAACAGGGACTGGAAAAACTGCCGCATTTGGTCTGCCGCTGATCCAAAAAATTGATGTAGCACAACGTATACCACAAGCGTTGGTATTGTGTCCTACACGCGAACTTTGCTTGCAAATTGCAGGTGACTTAAACGACTACTCTAAGTACATTAAAAATCTGAAAGTACTTCCCGTATACGGTGGTTCTTCCATCGAAAGCCAAATACGCAGCCTAAAAGCTGGCGTGCATATTATTGTGGCTACTCCCGGACGCTTAATTGACTTAATGGAGCGCAAAGTGGCTCGTCTTGAAACTATCGGTAACGTGGTGATGGATGAGGCTGATGAGATGCTTAATATGGGATTTACCGAAAGCATCAATGCCATCCTTGAAAAAGTTCCAGAGAACCGCAACACGTTGATGTTTTCGGCTACAATGAGCCCTGACATCTCACGCATCGCTAAGAAATACTTGCGTGGTGCAAAAGAAATCACAATTGGTACAAAGAATGAAGGTAGTAAGAACGTGAAACACGTAGCTTACTTGGTTCATGCTAAAGATAAATATGCAGCACTGAAACGTGTAGCTGACTTTTATCCACAAATCTTTGGTATCATCTTCTGTCGTACTCGTAAAGAGACGCAAGAAATTGCAGACAAGCTTATCCAAGATGGTTATAGTGCTGATTCACTACATGGTGAATTGTCACAAGCACAACGTGACTTGGTAATGCAAAAATTCCGCAACCGTCACTTGCAACTTTTAGTTGCTACCGATGTGGCTGCTCGTGGTTTGGATGTAAATGATTTGACTCACGTTATCAATTACGGTTTGCCAGACGATACTGAAAGTTATACACACCGTAGCGGTCGTACAGGTCGTGCAGGTAAAACAGGTATCGCTATTGCTATCGTTAATATGCGCGAGAAGAGCAAAATGCGTGAAATCGAGCGTATTATTAACAAGAAATTCGTTCAAGAGCCTCTTCCTACAGGCGAGCAAATCTGTGAACAACAGTTGCTTAAATTGGTAGATGATATCGAGAAGGTAAAGGTAAGCGAAAGCGAAATTGAAGAGTTTCTTCCTTCAGTATACCGCAAGTTCGAGTGGTTGTCTAAAGAGGACTTGATCAAACGTGTGGTTTCTATGGAGTTCAACCGCTTCTTAGATTACTATCGCAATGCTCCTGATCTTGAAGCGCCTACTGCTGGTAGCCGTGATAACGAAGGTGGTTCTCGCAGAGAGCACGGAAGTGATCGTGAAAAAGGTTCTCGCAAGGCAGAAAAAGGATATACTCGTCTTTTCTTGAATGTAGGTAAGGGAGATGGTTTCTATGCAAACCAAGTAATCGAACTTATCAACCGTAACATGAAAAAACAACGTACGCAAATTGGTCGTATCGACTTGATGCAAAGCTTTTCATTCTTCGAAATTGGTGAACACCAAGCGAATGATGTAATTGAAGCATTAAATGGTACTACTCTAAACGGTCGTCGTATTTCTGTTGAAGTTGCTGGCGAAGGCAATGAAGGTGGTGAAAGAGGCGGTAGAAGTCGTGGTGCTGGTCGTGGTCGTTCATCGGAAGGTGGATATGGTCGTGGCGGTGACCGTTCTCCTCGTTCAGCAGGTGGTGACCGTGGTGGTCGTTCAGCTGGTGGCGAAAGAGGAGCTTCTGCAGGAAGTAAATCTGGAAAGAGCCGTGCAGAAAGAGGCTATTCTGAATCACGTGGTCCTAAGGAAGAGAACAATTGGAAACAATTCTTTGAACCTCAATTGAAAGGTGATGAACCCAACTTCGATGAAGAGGGATGGGCACGTCGTAAAAAGAAATAGTAAAGTGTAATTTACTTAAGAAGAGCCATTCCCCTTGCTTCGGCAAGCGGGAATGGCTCTTCTCTGTTTTATGCAAATTCTAAATGATTGCTTTCCAAGTTATCCTTGCTTCGCTTTAAAAGCCAATGCATACATACGCATCTGTTTCATCATTGAGAGTAATCCATTGCTACGAGTGGGAGAGAGGTGATCTTTTAGTCCTATCTTGTCAATGAAGTAAAGTTCATTCTCTAGGATTTCATCGGGTGTATGTCCCGATACCACCTTAATAAGAAGTGCAATAATTCCCTTGACGATAAGTGCATCACTTTCGGCTTGGAATATTATTTTACCCTCTACTAAATCAGCTTGCAACCATACTCGGCTTTGGCAACCTTCAATTAGGTTTTGTTCGTTTTTATATTGAACATCTAGAGCGGGCTGTTCGCTTCCTAGGTCAATTAAGAGTTGATACTTATCCATCCAATCTTCAAAATCATTGAACTCTTCGATAACCTCCTCTTGTAGTTGGTTTATTGTTTTCATCTTTTTAAGTCTATTTTTCGTTGTAAATAACTGCGGTAATTGTTTCGCCTACGGCCTGTAAAGTTGCTTTGTCAATTACTTCCATATTGTCTTGCACTGTATGCCAAGTTGAGCCAAAAGAGGAGTGGGGATTATTGGGTTCGTAATTGATAATATCTACACAAGGTATTCCCGTGAGCTTGTTCACATAGACGTGGTCATCTATCACTTCACCCCCTTGTTGGGCAATGAAATAGTTGTTATAGCCCAACGCCTCTGCTCTTTCCCAAATGCGTTTCATGGGGCTATTTGCGGTACGTGCCGAGTATCCCTCGTAGTAAAAGGTTGACTCTTTTGCTCCCACCATATCTAGTAAGATTCCAAATCGTGCATTATAGCCTGCTACGTGCGGTGTTCTTCCCCAATATTGTGATCCTAAACACCACGTGTCAGCTTTATAAGGACCCTTGTAAAATTCGGGGATGCCATAATCCTCTGCGTCGAAAAAGATGATGTCAATACCCAGCGTGGGTTCTTGTTGTTGAAGCAATCGGGCTACTTCAAGTAGTACACCTACACCACTAGCGCCATCATTAATCCCGAGTATAGGGGTTTTGTGGCGGCTTGGATCATCGTCATAATCGGCATAGGGTCGGCTGTCCCAGTGTGCACAAAGCATAACTCGCTTCTTGTTTTCAGGTTTGTAGGCTCCAATTATATTGCGTGCTTTTAATGTCGTTCCATCGTATGCTACCAAATCAGCATATTGGTTGTACACTTTGGCGCCGAATGATTCTAGTTTAGCAGCAAGATAGTCTCCGCATGCTTCGTGCGCTTTACTATTAGGCACGCGTGATCCAAAGTCAGCTTGTTTTTGAATGTAACTGTAGGCACTATCTGCTTGGAATTCAGGAAGTGCAATCTCTTCCATGGTTATAGCTGCTTCTTTCCCTTTGGAACTGTTACCACAAGAGGCAGCTCCAAGTAGAAGTGTCAATGCAGGAGCTAGGAAAAACGGTTTTATTTTCATAAATTTCATTTTAACGACCCTATTTTATTGGGCACTCTATTTGTAGTTGAGTAGTTGCAACCAACTATTGTTCTATTATTCCTTTGTAGAAATAGGAGAATAGTAATTCTCGACTACCTAATAAGCTAGGTCTCTTTTGTTGTTGGAATATTCCCATTCGCAAAATTACATAAAAAACCCCATTTAGTTACCAATTGAATAAGAAACGATACCACTCGTCTTCTGTTAAAAAATCAGTGAGATAAAAAAGAGGCAGCAATCCTTGTTTGAAGCATCAAATTGATTCTTATTCCTTATTTAGCAGATAGAATTTTAAATAAAAATAGGGAATTATTCGTTTTATTTTTTCATATTTGCTGAAAATCAAGATACTATGGAGCCTATACAGAGCTTTACTCAGATGACAGAAAAACTTCGCGCGACTAAAGTGCAGAAATGTGTAGTGGTGGTTTGTCCCAATGACCCCCACACAGAATATGTGATAATTCGCTCCTTACGCGAAAAAATAGCTCGCTTTCTGTTGGTTGTTGATTTAACTCACAAAGAACAAGCAGAGTTACTTTATCGTTTGTATCCTGATGGAATAACGATTTATGAGGCTGATAGTGTGGATGATGCAGCCCATCAAGCAGTTTGTCTCGTTCGTGAAGGTTTGGGTGATGTGCTTATGAAAGGGATGATTAATACAGACAATCTTCTTCGTGCAGTATTAAATAAAGAGAAGGGCTTGCTACCCAAAGGGCGTGTGTTGAGCCATTTGACAGTAGCAGAGTTGCCCCGGAGTAAAAAATTGCTTTTCTTCTCGGATGCTGCTGTTATTCCTCGTCCAACCTTTGAACAATTTGAAGCGATGTTGCAATATGATTTATCCGTTTGTCGTTGTTTTGACATTCCCTCTCCTCGTGTTGGTTTAATTCACAGCAGTGAAAAGGTCAATGAAAAATTCCCTCATACGCTTGATTATGTAAGACTGAAGGAGCAAGCCTCTTTAGGAGCCTATGGAACCTTCTATATTGATGGGCCAATGGATGTAAAGACAGCTTGCGATGCACATAGTGGTGAGATAAAGGGAATGTCTTCCTCTGTTATAGGGCGAGCAGATTTGCTTCTATTCCCCAATCTTGAGTCTGGAAATACCTTTTACAAAACTCTTTCGCTCTTTGGCGATGCCAATATGGCGGGTATGTTAACAGGAACCATTGCTCCCGTAGTTCTTCCTTCTCGTGCTGATTCGGGAAATTCGAAATATTACAGTTTAGTTTTGGCTTGTTTAGCTGGTTAAAAACAGATGCATATGATGACGATATTGGTAATTAATCCAGGTTCTACCTCCACGAAGGTGGCACTTTATCAGGATGAAAAAGAGGTGTGGCGTGCCAGTGCATCCCACACAGTTGCTGACTTAGCTCATTTTAGTAGCTTGAATGATCAGTATAATTATCGTTTGAATCTCATTACCCATTTACTTAAAGAGGCCCTTATCCCTTTGCAGTTCGATGCTGTAATAGGGAGAGGCGGTTTGCTTCGTCCCTTGCCTGGTGGAGTCTACTCTGTAAACGAGGCGATGAAATTGGATTTGCTTCACGCCTCTATGGAGCACCCTTGCAATTTAGGTGCTTTGCTGGCAGCCGAGTTGGCTGTTCGTTCGGGCGGATGTCCTGCTTTTATAGCAGACCCCGTGGTTATTGATGAGATGCAATCCTTGGCTCGTTATACGGGACTCCCTGAATTGAGTCGGAAATCTGTCTTTCATGCACTCAACACCAAAGCGATTGCCCGTAAGTATGCTTATAGTCAAGGAAGTTGTTACGAAAATATGAATTTAATTGTAGCACATCTTGGAGGAGGTATCTCGGTGAGTGCTAATCGGAAGGGGAGAGTGATTGATGTGAATAATGCACTGGATGGTGAGGGCGCTTTTACTCCCGAGCGAGCTGGGACTCTACCCGCTGGTCAATTGGCAGAACTCTGTTTTAGCGGAAAGTATAGCTTGTCTCAGATAAAGAAAAAACTAACAGGGCAAGGTGGTTTAGTCGCCTATTTGGGAACGACTGATTTACCATTTATCATAAAAAAAGCAGAGGCGGGCAAATCCCCCTACAAAGAGGTGCTCGATGCTATGTTGTACGGGGTATCGAAACAGATCGGAGCTATGGCAGCTGCCCTTTGTGGCGAAGTAGATGCCATCTTATTGACAGGAGGGATCGCTTACAATCCCTATTGTACCAACTTCTTATCTGCTTCTACTAGCTTCATTGCTCCTGTAGTGGTTCTTGCTGGCGAGGACGAGATGGGCGCTTTAGCTTTTAATGCTCACAAAGTATTGATTGGGGAGTTAGCTTTGCAGCACTACTCTTCGATTGAGGAAGCGGGTAAAAAAACATTGCTGTCCGATAAAACTTAACCCAGCTTTCATCCCTAAAATTGTTTTTTTGTAATTTCCTCACTGATTTCATCTTTTGTAAAACTTCAATTTAGGATCCTTACTGATTCCTTTTCCCAATTCTTGCTAGATGCAATTTGCAGGACGCTTTTGGTTAGAATACTCTATCTACCTTTGTGGTATGCACGTCAATGTATAAATTCATTTCAATCTTGCTTGTGAGGAAGAGGCTCAATAGATATAGTACCAAACTGAGACTAAAAGATGAACCATTTAAGAAAATAAAGATTTGTAGGACACAACATCGGCTTACCCGATAAACCCTGGGGACTACGCATATCATTTCGTTAGCCTAAAGAGGAAGAACTTTACATCGATTAGGGCTCATCCGTAAAAGTTGTGGTATGGTATTCTTTTTGTTCATTTTATCATCTGTTTACCAATCCCTTTTTTAGTATGCTTATTACCCTTTTAGAGAGCCTGAAACTCTCTTCTACTTAAAATAAAAGAGCAGAAAAAAGCTTCAATTCTTCACGTGTTCTGATTATCAATAGGTTATGGTGAAGAGAGTGGAAAATAGTCTTCACCAAATCTTCACTGAAGAATCTTTATTGACCCAGTTTTGCTTGGGGCCAACTTTCTCAAGTGAGCCGAACCTTTTCAACAACCGTGCGACTAATGCATCGGCAGAATGTTTTAACCCAACTTTGCCCTAAAAATTATTTTCAATTATTTTTAGCCCTAATTTCTACTATTTCAACACGTAATTATCTGAATCTCACTAATAGATTTCATGGGATACCATAATTCCTGATTTGTAGTACACTGCCCAGGGGTTATCGGGTAGCCACAACATCCAGCTAATGCACTACAGAGTGCGACAAGTCGAAATAGAAGTTGTTGAAAGTGAAAGTTGGGTGAATGCCTTTAGGAAATCGCTTGATTTCCCTATACATAGGATCTATTAGAAGTCAAATAAGCTTCAATTTAGGTCTATTCTGTTGAGTCTCTTACAAAATCATTAGCCAATGAAAAGAGATCCTCCCCTTTTAAGGAATATCAGTAAGCTATTGATTATCAAATGATATAATGATTCATTCCCTCTTTTGGCAGATAGCAAGAGTAAGAAATAGAAGAGGCTGTAGTTATAAGAGATTATAAGAGTGCTCTAAATTAGCTTTGCCGTACTACTCTTCGATGGATGAAGAGTGGCTTTTTTTATCAATCGAGGGTTGATTGTACTCTTTTTTTCGTTTGGGGTTCATAGGAAACCACCCCTTTAGAACTCGCTCCCGTTGTTCGAATAGCTCTTTGATGGTCCAAAAGGAGGAGAATGCAAAAACACCGAGTGCAGAAGAGAGTAGAAGGTCCTCTGAGAAGAGTGACCCTATTACGCTCACTATGCCTACTATAAGAAATATCCACCAGCATTTGGTACCCCAATAATATTCTGCTTTTATCACGATAGGATGAAAAAAGCCGATAATTAAAAAGGTACAAATACCAATGATGATTCCACTAAAATGGAGTGTTGTCACTATTTTTCTCCTAAGATAGGAATCTCTTTTTTGATGCTTTGCTCCAATGAAATCATTGTTTCCGTAGCACTTACCCCTGCAATCTCTTGAATTTTTGAGTTTAAGATATCCATTAGGTGCTCATTGTCGCGTGAGTATAGTTTGGTAAGCATCGTATATGACCCTGTTGTAAAGTGGCACTCCACAATTTCAGGTATTTTTAGTAACTCTTCTACAACCGATTTATACATCGATCCCTTTTCTAGCTTAATCCCTACATAGGTACAGCTTCGGAATCCCAAGCTTTTTGGGTTTACGTGATAGCCTGATCCAACAATAACACCCATATCGATAAGGCGTTGTACGCGTTGGTGGATAGCTGCACGTGATACTCCACATTCTGCTGCTACATCTTTGAAAGGGATGCGTGCATTAAGCGAAATGATATCTAAAATTTTTCTGTCTAAGTTGTCAATTTTTTCCATAAGTAAGATTGGTTCTATAATTGTCAATATGTAAGCAAATATAAAGGTAATTTTTAATTTATCTTTGTTTTTAATCTAAAAAGTGCTTTAGGGCTTAAAAAAATCTTTTTAAAGAGTCAAGAGAAAATGATTCTTCCCAAAACATTGTGCAAGGAATAAACGTTTGAGAAGAGAGAAGTGTCAAAGTGCTCTCTCTCTTTATTAGCTAGCTAATTTCTCTATTCAAGAGTCATAATTAGCTGTTTGGATAAGATTAGGTGTAGAGTTATCAAGTGAATTTTTAATTTGAAGTGTGAGAATATCCACGATTGGATATTTAAATTCTGATAGTATCAATGGATTATGCTCACTAACTTAGCATTAAAAAGGAGAATAAACATGCGATGAGTTCCAACGCAGTTGGCCCAAAAGCAGAGAAGTCAAAATTTAAACCATTTTCCATAAATACAAACTCTTTTAATTGCGTTATATTTGTAGGATTAATTATGAATTTTAAAAGATATGCATCCTTTAGAACTATTTGTTTATTGCCCTAAGTGCGGTTCGAATCAACTGCTAGAGCATAATGAGAAGTCAAAGCGTTGCGCCGATTGTGGTTTTATCTATTACTTCAATTCTAGCGCTGCTACAGTAGCTTTCATTTTGAATGAAGCAAATCAGTTATTGGTTTGTAGGCGTGCCAATGATCCCCAGAAGGGGACACTCGACTTGCCTGGTGGCTTTGTTGATTTATATGAGACGGCCGAAGAGGGTGTTTCGCGTGAGGTGTACGAGGAGACAGGATTGCAAGTCAAAGAGGCTACTTATCTTTTCTCATTACCCAATACCTATGCCTATTCAGGACTCTTGGTACATACACTCGACCAGTTCTTTTTATGCAAAGTAAATGAGTTGAAGAGGCTGGAGGCAAATGATGATGTAGCAGAATCGTTTTGGATTTCGTTAGAGGAGATAAATCCCGAAGCATTTGGATTGGATTCTATTCGAGAAGGAATCAAACGTTTTTTAGAGAAATATAAAAATTAAAAAGAAGAGATATGAAGAAACGAACATGGCTAGTGGCAGCATTCCTAGGTAGCTGTACACTGCATAGTTTGGCACAAGTTCTTCCTGCCGATGTAGCAGGTGACAAGCTCTATCAGCAGATTTATCAAGAGTATACGCTCAAGAATGAACGACGTATAGAGTTCTTGCAAGACTATTTGGAGCAATTTCCCGATTCGCGACACACCAATCGGGTGGAGGCGTTGATGGCTTCAGCCTATTTTGAAAAAGAGAGCTACCCAGAGGCCATCGCACTTTATCGCTCGTGTAATTTAGAGGCGTTGTCAACTTCGGAACGAGATCTCTCTCTCTATCAACTTGCCACCTCTTATCTACAATTAGGTAATCTGAGTGAAGCAACGGTTTGGTTTACTCTGTTGCAAGAGATTAGTAGTACCTACCAAGTAGATGCACGCTACAACTTGGCCTATATTGCTTATGTGAATCAGCGATATGATGAGGCATTAAGTGGTTTTAGCTCTTTGCAAAAGGATCCCAAATATGGTAGATTAGTTCCCTACTACTTGGGTGAGATTTATCTAGTAAAGGGGGCCTATTCACAAGCCTGTCAGGTAGCTGAAAGCTATTTAAACAATCATGCCGCAGATAGCTATAAAGTGGAGATGCATCGCATTTTGGGGGAGTCACTTTTTGGCTTAAACCGATATGCAGCAGCTATAGACCCATTGGCCTATTACCGTACTACAGCCACCAACCCCAATCGAAAAGCACTCTATGCCTTGGGTATGAGTTATTATTACACAGGTGTTTATTCACAAGCAGGCGAAGCATTAGGTGCAGTCACTACGACTCGCGATGGATTGTCACAAAATGCCTATTTGCATATGGGATTGTCCTACCTTCCTTTAAAAGAGCGTAGCCAAGCGCGTATGGCATTCGAACAGGCAGCCTCTATGGATTTCGATTTATCAGTGAAAGAGCAAGCACTCTATAACTACGCACTCTCTATACACGAAACCTCTTACTCTCCTTTTGATGAGTCTGTAACGGTCTTTGAACGCTTCTTGAATGAATTTCCCACTTCATCCTATGTTGAAAAAGTAAATGACTACTTAATAGAGGTTTACATGAACACTCGTAGTTACGAGGCAGCTATCTACTCTATTGCAAAGATTCAGCAACCGGGGCCACGCATCCTAGAGGCAAAGCAAAAAGTGCTGTTTCGTTTAGGAACGCAAGCCTTTGCCAATGCTGCTTTCCCAGAGGCTGTAACCTGTTTTACACGCTCATTGGAGTTGGGACGCTACAACCAAGAGGTGCAGGCCGAAGCCTACTATTGGCGCGGGGAGGCTAAATACCGATTGACTCAATTTGAAGCGGCAGGAGCCGATTACCGCCAATATATGGAGTTTACCACCCGCAAGAGTAGTGCAGAATATGGTTTAGCACTTTATAATTTGGGCTATGCCGAATTTAAGCAAAAAAAATATGCGGCAGCTTTGCGATGGTTTACCCAATTCACCCAACGTGGAACGGCCAATGTACGTAGTGCACAAGCAGATGCATACAACCGCATGGGCGATTGTCACTTCCATGCACGTAGCTTTGAAGCGGCACGACAAGAGTATGCTCAAGCAGCCAACTTAGATCCCTCATTGGCTGACTACTCTACCTATCAAGAGGCATTTGTGCGTGGTTTGCAGCGTGATTACCGTGGAAAAATTCAGCTTCTTAATAGCTTGATAACGAACTATCCCACTTCGCAATATATGGATGATGCTCTTTATGAGCAGGGGCGTGCATTTATACAGTTAGAAGAACCCGATAATGCCATTGGACGTTTCCGCATCTTGGTTGATCGATTCCCCGAAAGTGCCGTTGCTCGCAGAGCTGCTAATGAAATCGGGTTGCTTTATTACCAAAATGACAAAAACCAACAAGCGATTGAAGCCTACAAGTTTGTTATTGCTCGTTACCCGGGTAGTGAAGAGGCGCGTGTTGCCCAACGCGACTTAAAATCTATTTATATCGATTTGAACCAAGTAGATACGTATGCAAACTTTGTTTCAACATTGCCAGGTGGTGCCAATTTTGATGTTACTGAACGTGACTCGCTGACTTATGTAGCTGCCGAGCGTATTTATATGCGTGGCCAATTGCAAGAAGCACGCAACAGTTTCACTCGCTACTTGCAATCCTTTTCGAACGGTGCCTTTAGCTTAGATGCACACTACTACCTTGGTTTGATGGATTATCAGCAAGGAGAGAGTGAGCAAGCCGTAGCACATTTTGATAATATTTTGGACTATCCTAATAATAAATATTCAGAAGGAGCTATGTCTATGAGTGCTGAGATTCATTACAAAGCAAACCGATTTGATAAAGCACTAGCCATTTACAAACAGTTGAATGAAAAGGTAGCGACTGCCGAGAGCAAACAATTGGCCAAGCTGGGTGTATTGCGTAGTGCGCAAGCATTAGGTGATGTTCAAGAGATTATTTGGGCAGCAGGAAGTTTGCTGTCAGATGCAAAGACAGCCCCTGAGGTGGCTAATGAAGCTCACTACTACCGCGCAAAAGCTTACTTAGCAACGGATAAAGCAAACGGTGCATTTGAGGAGTGGAAAATACTCTCTAAAGATACCCGTAACGTTTATGGAGCTGAAGCGAAATTCAGAGTGGCAGAGCGTTACTATCAAGAAGGAAACAACGAGCAGGCCGAGCGTGAGATCTTAAATTACATCGAAGTGAGTACGCCTCATACCTATTGGTTAGCACGAAGTTTTGTCTTGTTAGCAGATGTTTATATGACTATGGGGCGCACCCTTGATGCCAAACAATATCTGTTGTCACTTCAGCAAAACTACCAAGCATCTGATGATGTTGCAGGTATGATTGAGAGTAGGTTAGACAAACTGAATCGCTAAGTTTAAAACGAAGAAGAATGAAAAAAGAACTATTAATAGCTGTTGTTAGCGCACTTCCTTTATTAGGTCTGCAGGCACAGCAAGACAGTACGCTGGTACGCACTTTGGTGGTAGAGCATGAATACAATCCCACCATACTCGATGCGACCAAAATAAATATATTGCCCAAAGTAGAAGAGCCCATAGCAAGTAAAGCAGGAGTAGAATATGCTACAGCCTTTCGCCCATTGACTCATACAAACTACGAAGCGATGCGCCCACTGACACCCCCTTGGAAGGATAAAAAAGGGGAGAGAGGTTATCTGAAAGCAGCTTATGGGAATTATGCGAATGTCAATGTGGGAGCAGGTTACCTTTGGGATATTACCAAAGCAGACCGCCTAGAGGCAGAGATCAGCGTGACAGGTATGAATGAAAAGCTACCATCTCCAACAGATGTTGAATGGAAATCACGGTTTTATGATTCTGGTATAAAGTTGGGCTATGAACATCGCTTCAGCATGCTATCCTTGCATGTTGGTGGAGGGTTTCAATCGCAAGTCTTTAACTATATGCCCCTTCCTACACAGAACTCTTCACAATCGTTTAGCGACAAGCAGCACCACACTCTGGCTAATTTCTTAGTCGGTGTACAGAGCCACAGTTCAGAGCTTCCCTTGCAATTTGCTGCAGAAATGGGTTATAACCACTTTGACAAGAAGTATGCACCCTTCCCGACCGATAAAATTTCAGAAAAAGAGTTCTATTTTAAAGGGAATGCATGGGGAATCATAAATGATGAGCAGCGAGTAGGAGTTGCAGCACAATTCAACAACTACAGTTATGGGGCCTCTCAGCAAGAGGATTTCTTTTCAGTGCAATTGAATCCCTACTATACTCTAGCCAATGAGGCGTGGAAGTTACGCTTAGCCGCACACGTAGATTGGCAAAACAGAAATGAGAGTGGTTTTAAGATTGCTCCTGATATAAAAGTTGATTATATCTTTGCAGATAGTTATGTGCTTTACTTAAATGCTGAAGGTGGACGCGTGCACAATGATTTTCGTCGTTTGAACAGCATTAGCCCTTATTGGAACACCAATCTATCCATCTCATCCAGCTATGTACCACTCAATGCTTATTTGGGTTTTAAAGCTTCACCCATCAACAACCTTTGGTTTAATGTATTTGGAGGTTATCGCATTTGCGACCAAGATTTATCGGGTGTTTTGTACCAAAATCGTTTAATGAGTGTCCATTTTTTACAAGCCCAAACACAAGCAGCCTATGGAGGTGCCGAGTTAAAATATGGTTATAAAGAGCGTGTTGAGGCTGGATTAAAAGGGACCTTTTACAGTTGGAAGGCCAAGGGTGCTAATTCTGATCTCTTCTTGGCAAGTAAACCCAAATTTGAACTGAATGCAGAGGTTACTGTTCAGATAATAAAACCGTTAGAGGTGAAGGTAAGTTACGACTATATGAAGCGCCCTTCCACTTCCTCTTCCGTACTAACTGAGGTTGCAAATCCGCTCTCTTCCGGTGCACCTACTGCTGGAACTTACTCTTTGGGAGATGTTAACAACCTTAATTTAGCCATTACCTATAAAGTGTGGAAAGGGATAGCACTCTTTGGAGAAGTACAAAATATATTGAATAAAACCTATTATTTAGAGGGAGGCTATCCTGCACAAGGAGTAAATCTATTGGGCGGATTCTCATTTCATTTTTAGTTAAAAGCAGACGGCTAACCCCTTTTTTTGAGAAAAAAGCAGAAACATACCTTATTATATAGGAATGTTTTTGCTTTTTTTTTTACTTTTGCCTCCATAATAAAAGGAATACATAGGATTATGCAGAAGAACCTTGTAATTGTAGAGTCACCCGCAAAGGCAAAAACGATAGAGAAATTTTTGGGAGCTGACTATAAAGTGCTCTCTAGCTACGGACATATTCGAGACCTAAAGAAAAAAGAGTTTAGTATCGATGTGGAAGATGGTTTTAAACCTAGCTACGAAGTCCCAGCAGATAAAAAGAAGTTAGTTGCTGAATTGAAATCAGAAGCTAGGAAGGTAGATATGGTATGGTTGGCTTCCGATGAGGACCGCGAAGGAGAGGCTATATCATGGCATCTATTTGAGGTGTTAGGATTAAAAGCTGCAAAGACCAAACGTATTGTTTTTCATGAGATTACAAAAAGTGCGATATTGAAGGCTATTGAGTCGCCTCGCGATATTGACCTTAACTTAGTCAATGCACAACAAGCTCGTCGCATTCTAGACCGCATCGTTGGTTTTGAACTTTCGCCCGTATTGTGGCGCAAAGTAAAACCATCCCTTTCAGCCGGTCGTGTACAGTCTGTTGCTGTGCGTTTAATTGTAGAGCGTGAGCGTGAGGTAAATGCCTTTGTGAGCGAATCAGCCTATCGAGTAACTGCTATCTTTTTAGTACCCGATACTACGGGCAAAGAGGTAGAGGTAAAGGCTGAACTACCTCACCGTTTCAAGACAAAAAGCGAAGCAAAAACATTTTTAGAGAGTTGCAAAGGTGCCACTTTCACCATTCAAGATATCACTACCCGTCCCTCAAAGAAGTCGCCTGCTGCCCCTTTCACAACCTCAACGTTGCAACAAGAGGCTGCTCGCAAACTCGGATTTACGGTAGCACAAACCATGATGGTGGCGCAACGTTTGTATGAAAGTGGACAGATAACCTATATGCGTACCGACTCGGTAAATCTATCAGATTTAGCACTCGAGACCAGTAAAGAGGCTATTGTATCTATGATGGGCGAGGAGTATGTGAAAATACGCAAGTTCTCTACCAAGAGCAAAGGAGCGCAAGAGGCCCACGAGGCCATTCGCCCTACCTATATGTCGAATGACAAAGCAACGGGTGTTGCACAAGATCAGAAACTATATGAGCTCATTTGGAAGCGTACCATTGCCTCACAAATGGCAGATGCTGAACTTGAAAAGACTACTGCCACCATTTCTATTTCAGGAAGTGAATACAATTTTGTAGCAGCAGGTGAAGTTATCAAGTTTGATGGTTTCTTGCGTGTTTATAAAGAGTCTTATGACGAAGATGTAGAGCAAGAAGATGAAAGTCGCCTACTTCCCCCATTGGTAAAAGGACAAACAATGGAGCGCAAAGAGATTGTGGCAACCCAACGCTTTGCACAAGCTCCAGCAAGATATACCGAAGCCAGTTTGGTACGTAAATTGGAAGAGCTAGGTATTGGTCGTCCCTCTACCTATGCCCCCACCATCTCTACCGTACAGCAGCGTGGCTATGTAGAAAAAGGGAGTAGAGAGGGAGATAAGCGTGAATACGACGTCTTGAAACTATCAGCTGCCCGCATCACTGAAAGTGTCAAAAGCGAAATGACAGGAAGTGAGAAATCGAAACTTCTACCTACCGACGTAGGTACTGTGGTAAATGACTTCTTATGTGAATATTTCCCTACCATTATGGAATACAACTTTACAGCCAATGTAGAGAAAGAGTTTGATGGGGTAGCCGAAGGAAAAAAGGTGTGGAGCCATATGATGAAAGAGTTCTACAAAGCCTTCCATCCACTAGTAAGCCAAACGTTACAAACCAAAACAGAACAAAAGGTAGGTGAGCGCATATTGGGAATAGACCCCAAAAGCGGAAAGCCCGTTTCTGTGAAAATAGGACGTTTTGGTCCTGTTATCCAAATCGGTGCTACAGCCAATCTAGATGAGAAGCCCCTATTTGCAGCCATGCCTAAAGGTATCTCTATGGAGGCTATCGTACTAGAAGAGGCACTCGAAGCGTTTAAACTTCCCCGTACTTTGGGTGAGAATGAAGGCAAACTAGTCACCGTAGCAGTGGGGCGTTTTGGACCCTATGTTCGTTATAACGGTACCTATACCTCCATACCCAAAGAGCTCGATCCTATGACCATCTCTTTGGAAGAGGCTTTGACACTTATGAAAGAGAAAGCCGAAGCAGCTGCTAAGAAGATTATAAAACTTTTCCAAGAAGACCCAAACATGCAAATCTTGAATGGCCGTTACGGTCCATACATTGCTTATCAGAAGAAAAACTACAAGATACCTGCTGATGTAGTACCTGCTGATTTGACCCTAGAAACTTGCTTTAAAGTCATTGACTTACAAAAGCAAAAGGGTGAGACCAAGAAGAGTCGAGCAGCTACCAAGAAAAAATAAGATATGAAACGCTTTTTTTTAATTGGATATATGGGTTCGGGGAAAACCACATTGGGTAAAGCTTTTGCTAAATCTTGTGGCCTGACCTTTATAGACCTTGATTGGCACATAGAGGAGTGTTACCGCAAGTCCGTAGCAACCATTTTTGCCGAACAGGGAGAGCAGGCTTTTCGTGAGCTAGAGAGAAAGATGCTTCACGAGGTTGGTGAGTTTGAAAATGTCGTGATTTCTACAGGTGGTGGTACACCTTGTTTTTTCGACAACATGATATATATGAATCGGAAAGGTAGAACAATCTACCTAGAGGCCTCTAGAGAGTCTCTTTTCAAACGATTAAAGATGGCTAAACAGCAACGCCCCTTGTTGGTAGGTAAAACCGACGAAGAGCTGATGGCCTTTATTATAGAGGCGTTGCAAAAACGAGAACAATTTTACAAGCAAGCACACTACACCTTTCACAGCGAAGAATTGGAGAACAAAAAAGATCTTCAAGGAGCGGTGGAGTGCTTAAAAGTAGAATTAGCTAAAGAAGAAAATAAAGAATAAATTCACTCTTGTACAAGAAGAAATGAGAAAATGGCGTATTGAAGATTCAGAAGAACTCTACAACATAACAGGTTGGGGTACTTCGTACTTTGGTATTAATGACAAAGGTCATGTAGTAGTAACTCCGCGCAAAGATGGCGTGGCTGTCGACTTGAAAGAGTTAGTAGATGAGCTTCAGTTACGAGATGTAGCTGCTCCTGTTTTGCTTCGCTTTCCCGATATTTTAGATAATCGGATTGAGAAGATTGCAAATTGCTTTGAACAAGCATCTAACGAATACGCATACAAAGCGCAAAATTTTATCGTTTACCCCATCAAGGTAAACCAAATGCGCCCTGTAGTAGAAGAGATTATTAGCCACGGTAAGAAGTTTAATTTGGGACTCGAAGCGGGTTCTAAACCCGAATTACATGCCGTGATTGCTATCAACACAGATTCTGACTCCCTTATCATCTGCAACGGTTACAAAGACCAAAGCTACATTGAGTTGGCACTGTTGGCGCAAAAAATGGGCAAACGTATCTTCTTGGTGGTTGAAAAGCTAAACGAACTACGTCTAATAGCCAAGTTAGCCAAGCAGCTAAATGTGCGTCCTAACATTGGTATTCGCATCAAACTGGCCTCTTCGGGCAGTGGAAAATGGGAAGAGAGTGGAGGCGATGCTAGCAAGTTTGGATTAACTTCAAGCGAGCTGCTCGAGGCACTTGATATTATGGAGAAGAAAGGGTTAAGAGACTGTTTGAAACTTATCCACTTCCACATCGGTAGCCAAGTAACAAAAATACGTCGCATCAAAACTGCTTTGCGCGAAGCTTCTCAATTCTATGTGCAGCTACACGCCATGGGCTTTAATGTCGAATTTGTTGACATTGGTGGTGGATTGGGTGTAGACTACGACGGTACGCGCTCTTCCAACAGCGAAAGCAGCGTCAACTACTCCATTCAGGAGTATGTAAATGACTCTATCTCTGCATTGGTTGATGCCAGTGATAAAAATGGCATACCACATCCCAATATCATTACTGAAAGTGGACGTTCACTAACAGCTCACCATTCAGTGTTGGTTTTTGAGGTGCTAGAAACTGCTACACTTCCCTCTATGGATGACGACTTTGAGGTAAGTGAGAATGATCACGAATTGGTAAAGGAGCTTTATACCATTTGGGACAAGCTGAACCAAAGCCGTATGTTAGAAGCATGGCACGATGCACAGCAAATTCGTGAAGAAGCCCTTGACCTGTTTAGCCACGGTATTGTTGATTTAAAAACAAGAGCACAAATCGAGCGCTTGTATTGGTCAGTTACCCGTGAAATTAATCAAATCGCTTCGGAACTAAAACATGTACCCGATGAGTTTAGGAAATTAGGAAAACTGTTGGCTGATAAGTACTTCTGTAACTTCTCTTTGTTCCAATCACTTCCCGATTCATGGGCTATTGACCAAATATTCCCTATTATGCCTATTCAGCGTTTGGGTGAAAAACCCGATCGCAACGCTACCTTACAAGATATGACTTGCGACTCGGATGGTAAAATAACCAACTTTATCTCAACTCGCAACGTATCGCACGACCTTCCTGTACACTCTGTTAAGGCGAAAGAGACCTATTACATTGGTGTCTTTTTAGTGGGAGCCTATCAAGAGATTTTGGGCGATATGCACAATCTTTTTGGCGATACCAATGCCGTGCACGTATCGGTAGATAGCAAAGGATATTCAATCGATCAAATAATAGATGGTGAGACCGTAGCCGAAGTGTTGGATTATGTACAATACAACCCTAAGAAATTAGTGCGTACACTCGAAACTTGGGTGACCAAATCGGTAAAAGAGGGGCGCATCTCGGTAGATGAAGGAAAAGAGTTCCTCTCTAACTATCGTTCAGGATTGTATGGTTACACCTATTTAGAGTAGTCATGAAAGAGAAGCTAACCGTAATAAAGGTGGGTGGAAAGATTGTCGAAGAGGCAGAAACACTCCACCAATTGCTAGCTGATTTTTCAGCGATACCCGGTCATAAACTATTGGTACATGGCGGTGGTCGCTCCGCTACTAAGGTAGCCGCTCAGCTAGGCATAGAGAGCCAAATGGTGAATGGCAGACGCATAACCGATGCGGAAACCCTCAAGGTAGTAACTATGGTATATGGTGGACTCGTAAACAAAACAATTGTTGCTGGTTTGCAAGCCAAAGGTGTAAATGCCATGGGACTAACTGGTGCCGATATGGATGTGATTCGCTCGGTAAAACGCCCTGTAAAAGAGGTTGATTATGGATTTGTAGGTGATGTAAAGCAAGTCAATGCATCCCTACTTGCTACGCTAATAGCTCAAGGAGTCGTACCTGTGATGGCGCCACTTACCCATGATGGAGAGGGCAATATGCTTAATACCAATGCCGATACCATAGCAGGCGAGACAGCCAAAGCGCTGGCTACCCTCTTTGATGTAACTCTCGTATATTGCTTCGAGAAAAAAGGAGTACTCCGTGATGAAGCGGATGATGAGAGTGTAATCGAGGTAATTACCCCTACCGAATTTAAGGAGTATGTAGCACAAGGCATTGTACAAGGAGGGATGATTCCTAAATTAGAAAATGCTTTTCAAGCTCTTGAAGCAGGAGTGATGGAGGTCGTTATTACTCAAGCTACTGCTATTCAAGGAGTAGGAGGCACTCGTATAAAAGAGTCCTAAGGGTATATAGCTGTTTTCTAACTGCAAAATTAAAGCTAAACAAGAGGTTAAAACAGCTCCTAAGGGATATAGCTATTTCCTAACTCTTTCTGGCAAGCGGAAACTTTTCCAGAGAGCGAAAAGTACTATAAACAGGGGCTAGATAGCTTAGAGTAAATAGCAACAAACGCTTATCAAACTCGTCGTAGCCAACTTGAAAGAGTTGGTTGCTGAGAGTTGTTTGATAAGCGTTTGTTCGTTTTCTTTCCAAAAGAGCACTGTTCTCGGATTAAATTCGTTGCTCCATTTTCCTTTTAGCAACCCTCTCTACCCATCGAAATCTTCCCTGCTGCCTATTTCCTACATTTACTATAATGCCCGCCTCTTCCAAACTTTTGAGTCTTCTGAGAGCTGTTATGCGCGTAAAACAGGTGATCTCTTCAAATTTTTTTCTGGTGAGCTCCTCATGTTCCTGAAAGTAGTTGGCAAGTAAATGGATTAATTTTTGATGGGTCATTTTGGGTGAGTGCTTTTTGTGTAGAGGCATCTTAAATAGAGCCTCCTCTCTTAACTCTGTCAGAAAACTCTTCTCTACCCGAAAGTTAACCGTATTAATCGCTATCTGGCTACTTCTTATTTTTTCTATCTCTCCCTCTCTCTCTGGATTGGCCTTTAGCGATAGCCCAAACAAACCTATCTCTTCCAGGTAGAAAGATCTACCTGCGAGCAATTCGCTCTTCATAACGCAGGCCAATGCCGTTAGTACTGCTTTGATATCACTCTTGGTAATGGTTCTACCCTTTTCCATCTGTGCAATGATTTCATTAGGTAGTAGGGAGGGGTTCATTACACTGCGTACGTGTGTAATCTCTTGAGTAGCATCCTCCGGATTGGGAATTGCATAAAAGTCGAATTTAATAGACATGCTGTTTTTTTGATTTAAGGTTCTTCTTTACTCTCTGATTCGTTGTAATTCAAATATAGCTAATTAGAATAAGAACCTCCTCCTTTCTAATAACTTTCTCTGTTTTTTAACTTCATTCTTCACCTCGTCTCATTACCAGTAAGTTGTGGTGAAGAATCGCTGTTTTTATCTTCACCTTTTCCTTCACCTTACTTTCCCCCTCTTCTTGAAGAATATCTCGACTTCTTTTTGGAATTATCCCCGCCAGTTGTTGAAATTTAGGAATGTGTATCTGTTGACCCTTTCTTTTAAAAGGGCCCTTTTTGCTCCATCTTAGTGGCGCTTTTTTCTCATTTGACCTTTGGCGCGTAGGGAGCTATCCTTTGATTTACTGTTTCACCTAGGTGAAACGGTCGTCTCACCCGGGTGAAACAGCTGTCTCACCTAGGTGAAACAGTAAAGTTGTGAGGAGGTTATCTGCAGAGTAACAGTCTGTTTTTATTGGAAAATTAAGGGGTAAAGAATCTTCTGATTGAAGCGAAATAAGGTCCCAAAACATTTGTTTGTAGTAGCTTTATCTCTCTATCTTGTAGTAATGATTCATCGAGTGAAAGAGCTTGTGTATCAAAATAATTTACCTTAACCCTTTAATTTATTGGAACCTATGAAGAGATCTAAATTGATTTACCAGCGCACTGTTTTTTTATTGAATGACCTTTGGCACAGTTGTGTAAAATTCTTTTCACCCTCCTGCACCTCTTCAGAAGTAGCTGATAGAGAGCAACCGACGGCTTATCCGCTCTCTCTTCACAGTCGTGATAGGAGCGTAGCCAATTCTCCATTGCCAGATATCCTCTCTAGTCGGTTGGAGAGCTATCTTTGTCACCAGTATCAGTTTCGTTACAACCTGTTGAGTGAGCTACCCGAATATTGTAAAGGTAACTCTCCCTTTGTACAAATCAACCAGCGAGTGCTCAACACACTCTGTTTGGAGGCACAAGAGTCAGGCATCCCTTGTTGGGACAAAGATGTAGCTCGCTTTTTACACTCTTACCGCATCTCCAACTTTCATCCTTTTCTCCACTATATGGAAGCGCTTCCTACTTGGGATGGTGTCGATCGTATCCTTCCATTAGCACAACGCATTTCGCACGAGGCGCATTGGGTTGATGGGTTTCGTAGGTGGCTTTTGGGTATGGCTGGCCAGTGGATGGGGAGAAAAGAGCGCTGTGCCAATGCAGTTGCACCCATGTTGATAAGTCATAAGCAGGGGTGGGGTAAGTCCACTTTCTGCCGGTTGTTGGTTCCCAATTGTTTACAAGCCTACTATACCGATAGTTTTGAACTGACTGGTCAGGCAGGCTGTGAGCAAAAGTTAGCCTACTTTGGACTGATTAATCTGGATGAATTTGATCGTCTTTCGGAGAAGCGCCTTCCCCTGTTGAAGAATCTGATGCAGATGCATACGGTCAACTTTCGTAAAGCACATCGCTCCTCCTACAGTCACATGCCTAGGATTGCCTCGTTTATAGGTACCAGCAATCAGCGCGAGCTATTGGTTGATTCCACAGGTAGCCGTCGCTACCTCTGTATGGAGCTTAATTCTCCCATTGATGCTACTCCTTTGGAACATAAACAGCTTTTTGCTCAACTTAAATCACTGCTATTGGCAGGGGAGAGGAGTTGGCTCTC
Organism: Phocaeicola sp.; assembly: GCA_051658485.1. GTDB lineage: Bacteria > Bacteroidota > Bacteroidia > Bacteroidales > Bacteroidaceae > Phocaeicola. Next base: position 9,687 of record JBOFMR010000183.1, on the reverse strand, counting down.
TTCAGAGGAAGAGGAGGTTTGGCAGCAGCACAACAGCTCCTATTACCGATCGTTTTCTTTGGAATCACTTTTCTTTCGTCTCTTTCGTTTGGCGGAGGTGGATGAGGAGTGTTGTAACTTTTCTGTGAAAGAGATTTTTGAGCTTTTAAGTAGATATTATCCAATGGGTATGCGTGGGGTGAAGGTTCTTTCTTTGAGTAGGTTGCTGACGAAATGGGGGGTAGAGCGTGTTCATACTAAAGTGGGCAATTTGTATCGGGTGGTTTTGGTGGAGGAGAGTGAGGGTGCTAAATCGCTATAATTCGTTGGGACAATATTGTGAATAGTTCTCAAATTTATAGCTGTTGCTTGATAAACAACAGCTATAAAAAGCACTTTCCCCCTTTGTGGAGTTATACCTACTCTAGTTATGGAATAAGTAGCTCGACTTGGTTCAGAGATGTATGTTCTGATCATATTTTGGCTCTTAAAATAGATCAAAGCGGGTTAAAACGGGTCAAAAAGGTGTCAAGGTAGGTTAAAGTAGGTTGCAATGGGGTGATTGGTATCTTTATTTTTGGCCTCTTTTATTTTTTATTTACTTTTGTGGTTAAGAATGAAAATTGGTAGGAAAACACTCTTTTTCGCTGATAATCACAAGTATAAATATAAAACATATTAATTATGACTCGTCGTATCACAGGTATTAAAATGAGATTTTTTTTAGGAGCTATGTTCATGGCTCTTATGGTTTTGAGCAGTTGTTCGAAGGATGATGCCATTGTTTCGGGAAAAGAATATACCGTAACATTTGCATCTGACAACGCAGATATGGGAAAAGTAGATCCCAACGGAGAACAGAAAGGCACAGAGGGGTCAATTATTAAATCCACAGCCACACCAAATCCTGGTTATGTACTTGATGGCTGGTATAATGGTGACGATAAACTCGTAACAGATGGCGATATCACCATAAGTGGTAATACTTTAGAGGTGACATTAACAGAAGCAACAGGAGGTAAATCTTATACTGCGAAGTTTAAGAATCCTGATCCAACTTTAGGTTTTAGCTTTTCCATTATAACAATGTCAGATGGTAAGAGCTATCACCTTCCTTTTATAACTGAAGGTGTAACTGGTGATTACGAACTTATCGTTGATTGGGGAGATGGTACACCTACCCAATCAATTAAACCCGGTACCTCTTTGGCTGATCCTATCACTCACATTTACAAAAAGGCAAATATGTATGTCATAACCGTTACTAGTTCGGAAACAGATTTTGACAAACCGCAAATGCCTAAAGTAAATTATAGGAAGGATCATTTATTAAGGTCCATAGAGACTCCACTGCTCAACATGGGAGTAACTAGCTGTAGTTTTATGTTTTATGATTGTACTTTTCTCTCCTCTGTTCCTGCGGATCTATTTGCACATAATCCATTAGTAACTGACTTTAATAGTGTATTTTTGGATTGCGCTTCTCTCACCTCTGTTCCTGCGGATTTATTTGCACACAATCCATTAGTAACTGACTTTTCTTGGGCGTTTAAAGATTGTTCTTACCTCTCCTCTCTTCCTGCCGGTTTATTTAGAAACAATCCATTGGTAACTGACTTTAATAGTGTGTTTTATCGTTGTCGTGCCCTCTCCTCTCTTCCTGCCGATTTATTTGCACACAATCCATTAGTAACTGACTTTCATCATTCGTTTTTTGATTGTTCTTCTCTCTCCTCTGTTCCTGCGGATTTATTTAAATACAACACAGCAGTAACTAACTTTGTTAGTGTGTTTTCTGATTGTAGATCTCTCTCCTCTCTTCCTGACGATTTATTTAGATACAATACAGCAGTAACTAACTTTAAGGCTGCATTTTCTGATTGTCGTTCTTTGTCCTCTCTTCCTAAGGGTTTATTTAACTACAATACAGCAGTAACTGACCTTTCTCGTGTGTTTTTTGGTTGTTTTTCTCTCACCTCTCTTCCTGCCGATTTATTTAGTGGCAATACATTAGTAGCTGACTTTTATATGGCCTTTAATCAGTGTTCTGGTCTAAAAGAACTTCCTGCCGATTTATTTAGACACAATACAGAAGTAACTAGCTTTAAGAGTGTGTTTTCTATGTGTTCTTCTCTCTCCTCTCTTCCTGCCAATTTATTTAGTAGCAATACAAAAGTAACTGATTTTAGTCTTACGTTTGCTGATTGTTCTTCTCTCTCCTCTATTCCTGCCAATTTATTTAGTAGCAATATAGCAGTAACTGATTTTAATCATGTGTTTTTTGATTGTTCCAAAATTGGTTCTATTCCTGCCAATTTATTTGAAAATAATGTAGCAGCAAATAACTTTTCTTATGCGTTTCACGACTGTTCTAAAATTCGTTCTATTTCTGCCGATTTATTTAAAAATAATATAGCAGTAACTAATTTTACTCAGGTATTTAGAGGTTGTTCTTCTCTCTCCTCTATTCCTGCCAATTTATTTGAAAATAATATAGCAGTAACTGATTTTAGTGGTGCGTTTATGGATTGTAAATCTCTCACCTCTATTCCTGCCAAGTTATTTGAAAACAATAGAGAAGCAAATAACTTTTCTTATGCGTTTTGGCGTTGTTTTATAGCAAAAGTGGAACCAAATATTTTTTGTGACGATGCAACAGAGAGAGGTTCTCGGTTTAGTTCGTTAGCGAGAGAGGTTAATCTCAGTCATGCATTTGAAGGTGTTGGATTTTCATTAAGTGCTGAAGAGGCAGGGCAAAGCACTTTCCCTGTTTTGTGGGAATATAAATATCCTAATGATAAAGTAAATAGTTTAAACTGTTTCTCAAGTACTAAAGCGAGCAATTCAAAGGATGTACCTGATACATGGGCGGGGCCATCTTCTCTATGATCGTTTTATTGTAGCTTAAAGAGCGAACAAGAGAACTCTCAAATAGATTAAATGCTCTCGCTTAATTAAATATTTACCAAAAGTTGGTAAGTGTAGAGCATAATGCGGGTTGTTAGATTAAATAAAGTTGGCAATCTGAAAAAGAGGGAGAGTACTCTGAAATCATGGGAATCTATTAAAACATTAAAATCCTTGAGATGAAGCGAAACATCTCAAGGATTTTTTTTTATCTCACAATGCGGAGTTTACTGTGGGTTTACAATAGAAGAACTCTTTAACGAAGCTAGAGAGTTGTAAATAGCTCTCAAATTAGTCTCTTTGCTTGATAATCAACACTAGAACCATATAGGTCATTCAGGACGATGGGTGTAAAATGTATGCTTTTTTTGAGAATATGGTCACTTCGCTCCACTTGCGGAATACTCAAAAAATAGAGGACAAAAGGAGAAATATGCAGCTCATTTTCAAGTGCTTTTTTATCCCTCTTTTTCTTGTACTACGAGGGAAGAAAAAAAGCATATCTAAGAGCACACCCCCCTCAGGATTGTGTGTGAGAAAAAAACTCTATATATCTGTGTCGTTTAGATGGGATTAGATCAATTCTATAAAGCATGGTAAAATTGTAGAATCTTTTGCCTTGTGTTTGTAATAACAAAAAACACCTTTTTTATTCTTTTTTTTAACTAAAAATGCGTTCCTTTGCATTCGGAAATTATTTTTAGTATAAAGTTTTAAGGATTAAACACGTCAATTATGGTTAGAAGTTTTAAATTGGTTTATTTTTTAATGTCCCTGTTCACGGCCCTAATGGTTTTCAATAGTTGTTCAAAGGACGAAGACCCCATTATTTCAGTTAAGGAGTACATTATAACTTTTGAGGCAGGCAAGAATGGGTTGGTAACTTTCGGCGGCGAACAGATAGGAATAGAGGGATCAGTCGTTGAATCCGTAGCCACACCGAATGATGGTTACACTTTTACTGGCTGGTATAATGGTGACGATCAGCTCACAACAGAAGGCGACATCACTGTAAATTCAGATAAATTAAAGGTAAAATTGACTTCGGCTACGAAAGGCAATACCTATACAGCAAAGTTTCAGCCTACGGAGTACACTATAACCATTGAGGCAGACGAGAATGGAGGGGTAACTTTCGGCGGCGAACAGATAGGAATAGAGGGATCAGTCGTTGAATCCGTAGCCACACCGAATGATGGTTACACTTTTACTGGCTGGTATAATGGTGACGATCAGCTCACAACAGAAGGCGACATCACTGTAGATTCAGATACATTAAGGGTAAAATTGACTTCGGCTACGAAAGGCAATACTTATACAGCAAAGTTTCAGCCTACGGAGTACACTATAACCTTTGAGGCAGGCGAGAATGGAGAGATAACTTTCGGCGGCGAACAGACAAGAATAGAGGGATCAGTCGTTGAATCCGTAGCCACACCGAGTGATGATTACACTTTTACTGGCTGGTATTATGGTGACGATCCGCTCACAACAGGAGGCGACATCACTGTAAATTCAGATACATTAAAGGTAAAATTTACTTCGGCTACGAACGGCAAGACCTATACAGCAAAGTTTCAGCCTACGGAGTACACTATAACCATTGAGGCAGACAAGAATGGAGAGGTAATTCCCGGCGGTAAACAGACAGGAGTAAAGGGAACATTCGTTGAATCCGTAGCCAAACCGATTGATGATTACACTTTTACTGGCTGGTATTATGGTGACGATCCGCTCACAACAGGAGGCGACATCACTGTAAATTCAGATACATTAAAGGTAAATTTTACTTCGGATACGAACGGCAAGACCTATACAGCAAAGTTTATGGCAAAAGAATACCGTGTAACGTTTGTAGCTATGATAGATGGAGTGGAGAGTACAGACGGCGGTACAGTAAGTCCGATGAGTGCAGATGGAGTATCTGGTACTACTTTTTCGTCCACTGCGTCAGTAAAACGTGGTTACATATTTGATGGTTGGTATTTGAAGAATGAACAAATATCAACATCAACGACGTTAAATATCACATCATCATCATCGGTTAATGGTAATGTATACGAGGCAAGGTTTGCGATTGGCAGATACACGGTTACTTTTGAGGCTGGGTCCAATATAAATGGAGCTCAGGGAACTACGACAAACAGTGGTTCATATATATATGGTACGGAAGTTCAATCAATAGCTACTGCAACAGGAGAAAATTTGTTTGTTGGGTGGTATGATAGAGATACAAAGATTACAGCGAGTAGTGGTGATGTGTATGTTTCCGATAATGTTCTTACAGTCAAGGTATCATCAGACAAGACCTATACAGCGAAGTTTGTAGGAGATGGCGGTGGTCGTGTTTTTGTAAGCGGTACAGGCGAAGAAGCCAAACTTGAGTTAACTAATGATCCAGAAATTCCGGGAGTATTCTTTCAGTTCGGGTCAGTTTTGGCATGGAGTGGTACAGGAAATCCCGTTACGGTAGCATGGAGTGTAGGAACATCTCCAGCATCATGGAATAGTAGTTGGTCAGTCGGATCCACCTTCCCTGCACAGACCAAGGATAATATACTAGCGGATAAAGGTGATCCGTGTAAGTTGGTTGGTTATACACGGGATGAGATTAATAACGGATCTGTGGACAATAAGCAATGGCGTTTACCTTCTCGGGCTGAGATGGAAGTATTTGCTTCGCGTTCTATTTGGGGAGTTTCCTCTGGTGTTAGTGGTCGTTACTTTGGTCGCCTTGGCACAACCATAGAAGGAGAGTTCCTTCCTGCTTTAGGCTATCGTGTCTGTGTCAGTGGCTCGCTTTTTGACGTTAGCACGGACGGATATTTTTGGTCAAGTGCGACGATTAACTCCAACAACGGCCATTCCTTGGGATTCTACGAAAAGAACGTAAGGTCTGATGGCTCTAACAATCAGGCTAACGGCCTCTCTGTCCGCTGCGTTCCTCAATAGATTACCCCCTTGTGGTAAATCATTTGATTTATTTCTTCATTCGTACGGCATTTAAAAATTGCCGTACGAAGCCCTCGTGGCGGCCGCTTATTCACTCTTCTGCGACAGGAGACAAAAGAGTGAATAAGCGGATGCATAGAGAATCCGAAAGATGTATTTACGCTGCCGTAAATTGGTAGAGTACGTTTTGTTTCCCTCTTGTTATATTTAGATTCGGTCGTTTTTCCTATCTCAAATACGGTAGTAGTTTTAAGTATTCAGCAGGTGTTAAATTATATCATTGGGCACATTTCTTTAACTTTTACTCGCTGTATAAAGTTGCTGCTTGGTACCTCCTCCTGCTTGTGTAGCGGGTCAATAGGTTCTTTTTACCAATGGGATTGATTATTATCAGATAAAAAAACACTTCAACCGTGTGTTAATTTATAAATTAACATTTACGAGCTAAAAACAAAACAGTTTAAACACGAAGCGTATTATGAATAGATTAATTAAATATTACTATTTCTTTCAGGAGTTTTAGTAATGAGTAGCTGTTTAACCGATAGTACATTGGGGGACCCAGAAAAATCACCGTCAGTTTTTTTTAGGCGATAACGGTGATATAATTTAGCCATAAACAAAAAAGAGCGCTGCTATTAACCAAGCAGCGCTCTTTTTTTGTTTATTCTGCATGGCTTCTAGCAGAATATCCTAAAGTTCTAAAAGGAAGTCTTATTGGTTGTGAATCGCTTTCAAATTAGTAAGAATTATGGTAAAACATATTATTTGGGACTTGGATGGAACTTTGATAAATTCAGAACCTGAAATTTTAAAACATCTAACTAGAGTCACAGAGGTAAGTGGAATTGATAATAAATTTAAAATAGCTAAATTTCGTATTGGTCCTACACTCAGAAAGGTGTTGTGTAATGCCTATTCGCAACTATCAGAGGATCAAATAGAGAGAGTTACGAAAGAGTTTAGAGAATCATACGACAGCTCTTCGTTTGATACAACACTACCCTTTGAAGGTATAGAACTTTTTTTCTCTCACATTAGACCCTAAAATAAAACACCATATTGTTACCAATAAACCACACTATCCTTCAAAACGAATAATAGAAAAATTGAGCTCCTTAATCAAAAAACTTCATTCTTGCTTGATAAGCAACACCATATAAGGTAAAAATAAAAGTCACTTATATGTTGTGAATCGCTTTCAAATTAGTATCTTTGCTTGATAAGCAACACCTTGATACGATAGTGAAGGAAGGGGAACTCAGTTGTGAATCGCTTTCAAATTAGTATCTTTGCTTGACAAGCAACACCAAGTTAGTAGCACATGTGGGAAACGAGCCCGTTGTGAATCGCTTTCAAATTAGTATCTTTGCTTGATAAGCAACACCTGCGCTGGTTGAATACAATGATAAAAAAGGGTTGTGAATCGCTTTCAAATTAGTATCTTTGCTTGATAAGCAACACCCTTTGCACTGCATTAAAGAGATAAGCACTGTTGTGAATCGCTTTCAAATTAGTATCTTTGCTTGATAAGCAACACCCACGATAGCGGAGCGACTCGAAAAAGTCAAGTTGTGAATCGCTTTCAAATTAGTATCTTTGCTTGATAAGCAACACCTGCTTCACTTTCATTTATATATTCACCACCGTTGTGAATCGCTTTCAAATTAGTATCTTTGCTTGATAAGCAACACCAATATGAGTTTTCAGAACATAATTGTATTGGTTGTGAATCGCTTTCAAATTAGTATCTTTGCTTGATAAGCAACACCACTTTTTTAACCACTCTAACTAATTAGATAGTTGTGAATCGCTTTCAAATTAGTATCTTTGCTTGATAAGCAACACCATAGCCCCATTCAGTGAATAGTCTTCAGCTGTTGTGAATCGCTTTCAAATTAGTATCTTTGCTTGATAAGCAACACCAGAGGTTTCGATACGGTAACTCATAATGTTGTTGTGAATCGCTTTCAAATTAGTATCTTTGCTTGATAAGCAACACCATAGCAATCACTACGGGATTAACAGCTATAGTTGTGAATCGCTTTCAAATTAGTATCTTTGCTTGATAAGCAACACCACTTTATCGCAGATGATTAAGTTGTAACCTGTTGTGAATCGCTTTCAAATTAGTATCTTTGCTTGATAAGCAACACCACCGCTATCTATTGTTACAAATGTATCTCCGTTGTGAATCGCTTTCAAATTAGTATCTTTGCTTGATAAGCAACACCAGAAACCAAAACAAGCAGTATAAAGTCTTAGTTGTGAATCGCTTTCAAATTAGTATCTTTGCTTGATAAGCAACACCCCATCTAGGGTGTATGTGTGCAGCTCGTCAGTTGTGAATCGCTTTCAAATTAGTATCTTTGCTTGATAAGCAACACCGCTCGAATAGGCGAGATACACGGCAGGTAGTTGTGAATCGCTTTCAAATTAGTATCTTTGCTTGATAAGCAACACCGTAAGGTGTGATAATCGCAATATCAACCGGTTGTGAATCGCTTTCAAATTAGTATCTTTGCTTGATAAGCAACACCCAATGTACCTTATCAACAGCGAGGTAAACGGTTGTGAATCGCTTTCAAATTAGTATCTTTGCTTGATAAGCAACACCAAACGGGAACGAAGAGATAACATTCAAGTCGTTGTGAATCGCTTTCAAATTAGTATCTTTGCTTGATAAGCAACACCATACCAAGAGATGTTATGAAACTAGAACTAGTTGTGAATCGCTTTCAAATTAGTATCTTTGCTTGATAAGCAACACCAATATTGCGTGAATGTAGCAGACGAATTAAGTTGTGAATCGCTTTCAAATTAGTATCTTTGCTTGATAAGCAACACCTACTATGATTGACTTTTTAACGTCATCCTTGTTGTGAATCGCTTTCAAATTAGTATCTTTGCTTGATAAGCAACACCAGATAACATCCATCTGATGCCGACCAATTTGTTGTGAATCGCTTTCAAATTAGTATCTTTGCTTGATAAGCAACACCCTGAAATTATGTAGTTCTATCTCGTCCTCTGTTGTGAATCGCTTTCAAATTAGTATCTTTGCTTGATAAGCAACACCACTTACGGATGAAAGTTTTAAAGAGTTTAAGTTGTGAATCGCTTTCAAATTAGTATCTTTGCTTGATAAGCAACACCACAAGTGTTCAACGACCTATTGATGTACTCGTTGTGAATCGCTTTCAAATTAGTATCTTTGCTTGATAAGCAACACCATACCTGATGGGTACGAGTTTGATTACGTTGTTGTGAATCGCTTTCAAATTAGTATCTTTGCTTGATAAGCAACACCTATTCGTGTTCTCCCTCTCGAACCTATCTAGTTGTGAATCGCTTTCAAATTAGTATCTTTGCTTGATAAGCAACACCGTAGTTAAGGAAATTAAGGGCAGACAGACGGTTGTGAATCGCTTTCAAATTAGTATCTTTGCTTGATAAGCAACACCAATGCTAACTGAATTGCAGCTCGTTTTAATGTTGTGAATCGCTTTCAAATTAGTATCTTTGCTTGATAAGCAACACCTCTATCCAATCCGCTGCACTAGCTAAGGCGTTGTGAATCGCTTTCAAATTAGTATCTTTGCTTGATAAGCAACACCGAACTGTCTGATGCTATTGCGAAGCGTACTGTTGTGAATCGCTTTCAAATTAGTATCTTTGCTTGATAAGCAACACCAATCACCCTTATATCTCTGTAAGCCCTCGGTAAACTCCGTCTATTATTCTTGCTTCTTCCTCCTTACCTTTGTCGCAAAAACAAAGAGTATGGTATATTGGAACTTAGCTTACTTTAAGCACCTCTACGAAGAGTACATTACATCTGGCACTAGT